>JASFVL010000168.1:0-8066 GCA_050049875.1 Anaerolineales bacterium | reverse complement strand
CAGCACCAGTGGCGATAATAATCGCGCCGATCTGAAGATCAGTTCCATCAGTAAGTAAGGCGTTGAAATTTCCAACCACACCTCCAATGGTCTCCACTTCGGTATTAAGATGAATCTTTACCCCAGACTGTTCGAGATCTCGGGTTTTAGCGTTAATGAATTCACTTGCTGATAACTGCACAGGTGCGATGTGATTCAATTGGGTTAACATTCCTCCCAACTTAACATCCCGCTCGACTAAATGAGTGCTAAAACCTTGACGTGCGAGTGTGGCAGCAGCGGTCATTCCGGCGATACCACCCCCAATAACTAGCGCATTTTGAGTCAATGGCAGATGCTGTGGTTCCAAGGGGGTTAGCAAGCGAGCTTTTTCCACCGCCATGGAAACCATATCAATCGCTTTAGTGGTCGCGCCTGCTTTATCCTCTTTATGGACCCAAGAGTCCATATTGCGTATATTGGACATGACTAATAGATATGGGTTTAAACCGGCGCGAGCCAAGACCCCTTGAAAGATCGACTCATGAGTCTTGGGTGAACATGCCGCGATGACAACGCGGTTGATAGCATGCTCACGGATCGCCTCCTCGATCTCACCTTGGGTGTTGCCTGCGCAAGAGAACATTTGATGATCTGCATGTACGACATCAGGCAGCTTTTTCGACCACTCAACAACCTGTTCCACATCTACAACGCCGGCGATATTGCTCCCACAGTGACACACAAAAACTCCGACTTTAGGGATTTCAATATCCTCAATTGGCTCAACTGCTGGGGGCTTAGGCCAATGTCTGCTAGTTATGTGTCTGAGGGCTAGGCCAGCAGCACCACTCCCTTCGGCAACGCTATCTGGAATGTCTTTGGGTCCGCTTGCACAGCCAGCTGCGTAAAACCCTGGCCGCGTTGTCATCACCAGTCCGCCTTGGGTTTCTAACGCCTGGATAAAACCATCTTCGTCCAACTCAATTCCCAAACGTCCAGATAAATCGGCAAGACCCTCTGGAGGTGTCACCGCGTTCGCGAGCACTACCATGTCAAACTCCGTCTGGACGCGAGTTGATTTTTCCACATCCTCATAGGTAACGCGTAATCCACCGTTCTGTCCTTGTATACGAGAGGGACGTCCCCGCACAAATTTGGCTCCGAGATCACGGGTTCTGCTCCAAAAACCATCGAACCCTTTCCCGAAGGCGCGGATATCCATATATAGGACAGTTACATCCCGCACCCCGTGATCTAACGCTTGATATGCATGTTTGATGGAATACATGCAGCAGAACCGGGAGCAGTAGCGATAGTATCTTTGATCACGGGATCCAACGCAGAGGACAAGAAGTAGTTTATCAGGGTGTTCACCGTCGGAAGGACGCAGGATTTCACCGCCGGTGGGGCCAGCAGAATTGATCAGCCGCTCGAACTCCATGGCAGTCAGGATATCCGGGTGAGTGCCATAACCGTATTCTTTCATCTTCCTGGGATCGAGCATATCGTAACCCACTGAGACGATAACGGAGGCAACATTACGGTTGAGAATGGTCTCCGTTGGCATAAAATAATCAATAGCTTTGGGGCCACATGCCTGATAACAACGTTCGCAAGGAAGGTAGTTGGGAGGCTGGTTTAGACAGTGCTCCATGTCGATCAAATAGGGCCCCGGAGTGGATTGTGGGATGGGGGTGAAGACCGCTTTACGAGGAGCCATTCCAGAATCGAATTCATTTGGTAAGACGACGGGACAGACATCCGTGCAATCCCCGCAGCGAGTGCACTCGTCGGTTATGTAGCGTGCTTTCTGGCGGATGCTTACTTGGAAGTCGCCCGGTTCACCCTTAATCGCATCGACTTCAGCCAGGGATAGAATCTCAATGTTTGGGTGGAGGTCAACTTCCGACATTTTAGGAGCTTCGATACAAATCGAGCAGTCCAGGGTTGGGAAATTCTTATCCAATACAGCCATGACCCCCCCGATTGAGGCTTGGCGTTCAACTAATACTACATGTGCGCCAGCCTCTGCAAGGTCTAAGGAGGCTTGAATCCCAGCAATGCCTCCTCCGATAACGAGGACTGAATCACTCATTAATACTCCTTAAATCATGCTTATCAAAATCTGTGCACTAGATGTGAATAAGCTGTTAAACCGTTAATATAAGAACTCCATCAGTCACAACCTATCTTAGTCAAAGTTTTTAAGAGGGATTGTTGACCTATTTCTTTTGGAACTTCATGGACAACCATGTCTGCATTGTACAGATCTTCATGAAGAGCCAAGAAAACGACTCTGCTTGCATTACCAAGATTTAACCTCACACACCAAATTTCCTTCGGTGGGAAGGGAAGAGGTTTACGTTGATCCTTTGGAGGTTCAACCGTGAGAATTGCAAATGTTATGAATTGCTCATCTGGTTTCTGGCTGAAGTTTATGGTTTGAAAAATCAAACTGTCACTATAGGTAATTGAGCGCATTTGGGAACTGAAGTTCCACGGTTTACTTGCTTTGGTAACCGATTCTAACGTTGCGGGTTCTTTTGCATACGAGTTTAGGTAGGTCAGATAATTGTTTAAAGTCGTTTGCCATGTTGGCGGGCTGCGTAATTCCATTATGATCAAAACCAATATCAAGGCCGAAAATGTAAGAATTGGTATGAGTAGGAGGGATTTTCTTTTCATACCTCCCCAACTTCGTGACTTTTGAAACATTAGACTCCCTCTAATGCGTATTCATAACCTATATTGAAGGCCTTCAAATTCAATTCGACAAATTTTGGTTTAACTGAGGTTTCAATCGCTTCTTGCATTGCTGTACGACTGATGATATTTGTCACTGCAGTGAAGAAACCCAGCATAACCATATTCGTCACGATGCGATTTCCGAGTTCTTCAGCCAATTGGGTTGCAGGAATTTTTTGAGGGTCATCATCGTCAAATGGGTCCACTAGACCCTCGTCAATCAGGATGGTGGCTTCGTCTTTTGCTGTCGGGCGGAACTTTGTATAAGCTTCCTGAGAAAGAGTGATAAGCACATCTGGATTCTGGATGAAGGGATAATCCACAGACTCATCTGAGACAACGATATCCGAGCTGGAGGCTCCGCCACGGGCTTCAGGCCCATATGCTTGGGTCATCACAGCCTCCAAGCCATCATAAATCGCAAGCGCTTTACCTATGATATGTCCGGCGAGTCCCACGCCCTGACCGCCAAAACCGGAAATTCGGATCTCTTTTCTCATCTCAAGGTTATTCTTGTCAGTTCATCTTTGGCTATATAAAAGTTCCAAAACAAATACATAACTGCTCTACTGGATTGATTTTTCTAAGTGAACCGGTCGATATGCAGGACGGTCCCTATTGACGAACTCTCCAATAAAGATCGGTTTGTCTTCACGCAGGTCGATTCCCAAGACGTCGAGACCAACATCTCCATTGCTAACCATAACGCAGCGTTCGCGATAGAGTACCATTTCCTCCAAGCCATCCTTTATTTGGTTGGATTTGCCAAAACCAATTGGGCACGGTGAAAGGATTTCGATAAAATTGAAACCGGGCCGATTAAAGGAAGCTAATATATCGGTCTTGAGTTGGCGTACATGAAGAGTGGTCCATCGGGAAACGTAATTTGCCCCAGCAGCAGATACTAAACTAGGCAAATTAAATGGTTGTTCGGGGTTGCCATATGGCGCCGTTGTGCCTCGGGCGGTGAATGGGGTTGTTGGACCAACCTGACCCCCCGTCATACCGTAGTTAAAATTGTTGACACAAAAGACTTTGAGATCAAGATTCCGGCGAGCGGCATGGATGAGGTGATTACCTCCAATGGCCGCCAAATCGCCATCTCCGCTGAAAACGGTAACCATTAACTCGGGCTTGACTAACTTCAGTCCGGTGGCGAATGGGATCGCGCGTCCATGAGTGGTGTGATATGAATCGATGTTCATATATCCCGCCACTCTTCCTGTACAACCAATACCTGAAACCACTACATGTTGATCTATGGGGATTCCTGATTCAAGGATGGCCGCAGCGTAACAACGCATAGCGATACCAATTCCACAACCTGGACACCAAATGTGTGGCATGCGGTCTGATCGGATGATTTCATCGAAAGGGTGGGCGTCCACAGCTAATGCGGTAACCATAAATAGCTTACTCCTCCCGAAAAAAGAGATATTAGGCTTCGCTAGGAAAGGTCTGACTTAAATCTCAAGGACAGCTTTTTTTATTTGATCGAGAATCGGAGCAGGTGGGATCATGGCCCCACCTGCATGGTGGACTCCGAAAACAGGTTGTGAGACGTGACGTTCTAACTCCCGGCTGATCTGTCCCAAATTCATCTCAGCTACTATGTAAGCTTGGACTTGATTAGCCAGTTCACGTATTTGATCCTCGGGGAATGGCCAAACTGAAATTAGCCTTAGCATTCCAGCTGGAATGCCAAGTTGACGGGCTTCTCGAACAGCATGTCTGGCAGAGCGAGCGGTACACCCATATGCAAGCACTACCACCTCGGCGTCTTGCAGATAATACTCCTCTAAACGAATGATCTGTGCGCTGTTCCGGCGTATCTTATCCACCAACCGTGTAATTAAATTGTGGTGTGTTTCAGCGTTCATATCCGGGTATCCACGAGCGTCATGTGTTAAACCTGTAAAATGGACACGATACCCTTCTCCCGCATGAGCTATAGGGGGAACTAAATCCTCATCTTGCACTAAGAATGCCTGGAATGGGCCATTGCTATCGGGAGATATTTTGGGGTGTTTACGCTGCCACAAATCAATCTTCTCTGCTGGCGGTATGATTACTCGCTCCATCATATGTCCAATGACTTCATCACCCAGTAAGATAACGGGGGTGCGATAACGATCAGCGATGTTGAAGGAAAGCACAGTCAGGTCGAACAGCTCTTGAGGAGAGGCTGGTGCATAAGCGACGATCTCATAATCACCGTGCGAACCCCATTGGGCTTGCATCACATCGGACTGACCCGCCATAGTAGGAAGTCCTGTGGAAGGCGATCCACGTTGAATGTCGACTACAACGCAAGGGACTTCTAGCATGATAGCTAAGCCGAGGTTTTCCATCATAAGACTTAAACCAGGTCCGGAAGTTGCAGTCATGGCGCGCGCACCTGCTGCAGATGCACCAATGATCGCAGCCATGCTACCGAGTTCATCCTCCATTTGTATAAAAACACCGCCAATTTCAGGTAGGCGGCGGGCGAGGCGTTCAGCGATTTCAGTAGAGGGGGTGATTGGGTATCCAGCGAAAAATGTACATCCTGCTGCGATTGCTCCCTCGGCACAGGCATAATCGCCATGCATAAAGTGCTTTCCTGAATATACGCGCTTAGCGTTCATAATTTGATTATGAGAGGTTTATTCCATAAACAGCAATCGTACGGACTTATGATTTTTCTTCAATATTTTTCATCTACTCATAGGCAAGTTCACGAGTATGTCAGTGGTTTGACCTCTTGAGTGTAAATAGCAAACTCTGGGCATACCATTGTACAGAACTCACAATTGACACAGTATTTATCACTACTGTGGATTGTTTCGGGGTAATGATATCCTTTTGTATTAGTTTTGGCAGATTCTTGTAAGATTCCTTGTGGGCAGAAGTGGATGCAAAGATTACAACCTTTACACCGGTCTGGAATTATGTACACCTGACCACGAGGAACTTGAACTTTATTAAGATTGATTGGAGTACGAGAAAATACTTTCATATCAATTCCCAATGAGTCTATGATAGTTATTTTACTTTCAGTTTTCTCTCCTGGTCTTGGCGTAGGATAGCATATCGATATTTTAATTCCGAATAATTAAATACATCTATCAAGATTCTCCTTAATAATACCGAAATGTTACTTTGGATTGGTTTTGATGGGGAGAATCCATTCGATTAATTGATTATTTAGTATTAATATGATCAATCTTAGTATTGGTTATGAAAGGTAGAACCCATAGTACTGAATGTCACTAATTAGGATGATAAATGTCATTGTTGAATTTTCAGATCTTTCAGTGAATTTTTCATACAGATACAAGCATACTAGAAAGGGATATTCTTAGCTGACAAGTCTCAATTCCACATGCCTCTTTTCATCATAATTGAATGGCGTTCAGTTTGGGAATAACTGTGGTTAAACAATGACCCTCCTCCAAGGTTAGTCAGAGGAGGGGTGGAGATTATGTTATATCTTGGAACTACTCTTAAGTTTTATACTTGAAGGAGACCTTCACTTTGGTGCGGTAAGCCATAACTTTCCCGTCCTCAATTTGCACATCCATCTCAACAACTTCAGCTATGCGCAGATCGCTCAGACTCTTAGCTGCTGTCTCCACAGCGGATGCGGCAGCCTTCTCCCAAGACTCGCTACTGGTTCCGACTAATTCGATAACTTTGTAGACGCTATTTCCCATTTTTTTCTCCTTTCGATTAGTGATTCAGTAATTAAGTAGATCTTGGAGTAGCTGTAGTAATGAAGCTACTCAATAAAACTGTTGTATAGTACTATACAACAGTTTTTGTGGAAGTTCAATATTATATTGACTTTTTATCCTTGGGATGTCTGACTGAAGTTCTATTCACCTTCATCTAAAGCTAGCAGGCTTTCCGCTATCCACCCGATGATTCCGTCAGGGAATTCGACTTTCCACCAGTTGTAATTTTTCGCGAGAACCCCATTCAACCCATTCATATGATCTAGGACGACCCCTGGAGTACCTTCTGGCACTGTATCGATTACCGCGTAATTTGTGCCTGGGCCCAGGCGCACATTTGAATTATATAAAGTAACTACGTGATCAGTAGGTGTAAATGTTGTTGTTTTAGTGATGGGTTCGACAACCACCATCATTAAGCCATTAGCGACAGCGCGCTCGAAGGACCCAGTTATGGATTGTAGATCTGTAGCTTGGTCACTCTCAAAAAGGGTTTGCCCGTTCTTCAAATTGTTAATTATGTTTGGTGTTAGTTCGGTGGCTGTCGGGGATGCATTGGTAGGAATGGTGGCTGCAGGAATGGAGGGAGAGTTATTGGATCCTTCCCCAGTTTTATTAACAATGGGGAGATATAAATTGAATGGGCAATTACCATTATTACAAAACACATTGTTCTTTACTGCGCCATTAACCCACATCGTGGAGGATCCGCCTCCATCCTGGGCGATAGCGTGAGTTGCTAGTAGTGTTTCTTTTGTAAAAACAGCTAGTTCATGGATATTCATTCCAAGACTGCCGAGAGGGTTGCGTCCATCTACAACTATGAAGAAGATATAATTTTCATTGTAAGCTACTGCAGTGCGTGGATTCCGACTCGTTGCATCTGAATAGTTATCAAAATTCCTTATTACACCGTCCATTAAAAAGTAGTAACTACCAGCAACACTGGCGTAAGTGCCGACCCAATCATCAGCATTTGGTATTAAACAATTATCTTGTTCACCATGCTTGATCTTCTGAGCAATTCCAATTTTATGCCCCACCCGGACGCTCTGGATCAACTTGTCCCTGGCTTTTCCATGAGCCGATAGGACTATGTGATCGAAGGGTATTAGAGTCGAGCCCTGCTGATCCCGAATCTCTCTAACATATCCGAAGGACATGTCAGAAGCCAAAGCAACAAAAGTTGGTCTTTCCATCTCGACAAGAACTTCTAAACTATCTTCACCTCCTTCAGTATTTGTGTCCCGGTCATATTGTGGTGTGTAGAGGATCAGTTCGTTTTCGGCTCGGATTCTATTTACTCCGGTGATTATCTGCGTCCCACCAATTTCGAAATCTATAAATTGTTTGCCAGCGGGATGTGAAACGCAGCCTCCAATAAATACAGAGCGATCCGTTTTCCAAGCAAACCCACTTCCAGCACTACCGGTCTCATTGTCATAAAATCGTTTGGCATACCAACCAGAATGGATTTGACCACTCCATGGAACCCCAGAGGGTTCAAATGGAGGACCATAAAAGAACCCATTTATAGCAACCATAACCTTATTGCGCGAGCCCCAGGTAGATGTCACTGGATCGGTTGGCTGTCCCCAAAAGTTTATTGCTTGGTCATAACGG
>JASFVL010000167.1:0-8132 GCA_050049875.1 Anaerolineales bacterium | reverse complement strand
CCGCTGGTAGGTTTTTTGTTGTTACAGTAGGAAACAAACCAATCTACTTCGGGAGGTTCATGGCTGCTTATTTTTCAATGTCATATGATGGGGTCGTCATTCTCTGGCCACCAATGAATAGTAGTGAGGGGGTTCTCCAAATTCAGTTGGGTTATCCTGGCCCAGACTTCTTCGAGGGCATGGACCCAAGAGCAGATCCAAGGATCCTTGAGTCATTAAGACAAGCCGGTAAATTAAAGTCATAAAACTTGCGCAGTTGAAGGGGAATGTAAGGGGGATTGGGTGGGCAGCGCCCGCCCAATCCCCCCAAACAATTCCCCCCTGTGTAACTTCTACGTGAGTTGAATAGGGATATGAATTGACCTTTTTGTTCATTAATTCGAGATACCATCATAGGGGTATTATTTAAGTTTATGCCAAAAAGGGGGTAAGAATCTGATTGTGATAATCGTCAATATTTTGCGGTTAGGTAACAATTATATTTAGATATATGGAGAATTTCATGGCTTTAAAAGAATATCCTGATTTTGTAATCACGAAAAATGACAATGGTCACAAAGATGTTTTCGATTTGCGAAACCATTCGAACGCGGAAGGATCGAAAGATCAGACCAATATAGAAATCGCGGTCGATAGCATTTTACGCAGCATTGGCGAAGATCCTGCTCGTGAAGGGTTACTGCGAACACCGAACCGGGTTGCCCGTATGTTCGAAGAGTTGACCTCTGGATATGACACAGATCCCATCGAGCTTATAAATGGAGCGATCTTTACAGCAGAGGATTATGATGAAATGGTGGTCATAAAAGACATCGACTTCAATAGTCTTTGTGAGCACCACATTCTTCCCTTCTATGGAAGAGCCCATGTGGCCTACATCCCGAACGGCAAGGTAATTGGACTTAGCAAAATTCCTCGTATTGTGGATATGTTTGCTCGTCGCTTGCAGATACAGGAGCAGTTGACAACCCAAATCGCCGAATTTATCCAGGAAATTCTTAATCCCAGAGGTATTGCTGTAGTAATTGAAGGTGCCCATATGTGCGCAATGATGCGGGGCGTAAAAAAAGAAAATGTGCGTATGAGCACTTCTAAGTTCAAGGGAGAGTTTAAAGACGATAAGAATCTGCGTGGAGAGTTCTGGGCGCAGATCGATCATTAATCAATAGATTAAACCAAATATCGACCTAATTTGTATTCCCCATCTGGTATCCAGATGGGGAATGTTTTTTAAGAACCAACAGATTGGAACCAGATATTGGGACAATTTGGGCTTATAATAGACGAATAAAGTTCGCAAACAATCGTCAGACTATTCATGGAGTTAACTAATGACACTGAAGACGGTCGATAGTTACATATCAGGTCTCAATGGTTGGAAAGCAGAAGTGACTTCTCAGGTTAGAGATATCGTTCGCAGAGCAGCCCCCCAAGCGCTCGAATCATTCAAATGGTCTCAACCGGTCTACGAAATCAATGGACCATTCTGCTATATTAAGGCTTTCAAGAACTCGGTAAATTTTGGCTTTTGGCGTGGCAATGACCTTGAGGATCCAAAGAGTCTACTCCAAGGTTCAGGGAAAAAGATGCGTCACGTAAAATTGACCGCTTTAGATGATATTGACGAGCAAGCCTTTATAGATTTCGTAAAACAAGCTGTACAGCTCAACATCGAAAAAGGGGACCCAACTAAAGTAGCTTGAATAAAGCGGGATTGAATGAAAATCTTGATCACCGGCGCAGCCGGCAACCTGGGCTCATTCTTGACTCGCCGCATGTTGGAAGGACCTCATCAACTGAATCTGTTGGTCCATCGCCAGGAACTGCCTGTTGAGATTACTCGCGCTCGGAATACTTCTGTGTGGTGGGGGGATTTGGACGAACCGAATACATTGGAAGCACCTTGCCTCGGAGTGGACTGTATCGTTCATTTCGCTGGCAAGCTCTTCGCCCCGAATCCGGAAGGTTTTCTTCCAATTACCAACGTCGATTATGTTAAAAATTTAGTTACTTCAGCCGTAGGTACGGGTGTAGGGAAATTCATTCTGATCAGCTTCCCGCATGTGGAAGGCGAGACGGATCTGGATAATCCTGCTCAAGGCTTGTTGCGAGGCAACCCTAAATCTGTGCATGCCCAAACCCGCCTGGATGCGGAAAAGCATCTCTTTCGAGCTTGTGAAGATACCAGCATGACGGCGGTTTCCCTGAGGGCGGGGATGATCTATGGTAGAGGAGTCCTGATGATAGATGCTGCTCGCCGGCTCATGCAGCGTCGTTTACTGGGTATTTGGCGCGAGCCAACTTGGATCCATTTGCTTTCGTTGCCCGATTTCCTAAACTGTGTGCTAGCAGCAATTGAGGGGAGCGGGATTCGGGGGATCTATAACCTGGGAGACGACTGTCCGCTTACCTTACAAACCTTCCTTGATAAAGTCGCTCAACATTGGGGGCTTAAAAAGCCTTGGCGGGCGCCGTCTGTGATCTTTTTCATGGCGGCATTGATCGTGGAAGCTTACGCTTCCGTTTTCGATACTCCAGCACCTTTAACACGTGACTTCATACGTATCGGTATGGTTCCTTATGTGATGGATACCGGGAGGATGCGTGCGGAACTCGTTTCTGAGCTACAATATCCGAGCTTGAATGAGGGGTTAGAGTTGCTTTAGGTGCCTGATGTAATTCAGCGATGCTTCTCCATCCACGACACAGCATAATCAACCAGCGCGCGCTGTGGCATTAGTTTGGCTTGTACATTACCAACTTGCTTGCAACGCACCTTATCAGTCTGGCGCTCGAAACCCTCCCCGATCGCGGTGAAGTCGGAAGCATCCTCCCTAATATCTCGCAACTTGACCCATTTTCTAACTCCATCAACCACGAGGGGGGCACCGTTTTCTACAATCGTTCGTCCCGGATGGGTTGTTCGATACTCCGCTAGATGAAGGGATGTGTTGCGGTCATGTTCCACGCCTAACAGCAACACCCATCCATCCATATCATAAAGCCTTGCAAGGGGTGATCGTTCACCAAGTCCGAAATCTAGGGAGTGACCTTGCGTGATCTGACGGGCGTGTTTTCCCCAAGCCGCAAAAGAAGCTTGGGGATGATCGCTGCGAATCACTCCCCTTTGCTTTCGAAAGGTCTCAGGGATGGCGCCCATACCACGGGTTGGAGTTAAATCAAGATCGTAGGGAGGCATTGTCTGCCGAACAACATCCCACCACGCTTCTGGAACAGGTGGGTTTCGCCATCCCGCGGGATCTGATAGATCGCCTGAGTGGGTCGGCATGACCAGTGTTCCTTCCGCTCCTATAACGGTTTCCAGTGCTATGATGACTGATACGGAGCCACCGCAGACCCACCCGAGTGAACTTAATGACGCATGAACCAGTAAAACCATACCCTGGTTTACTCCTAGCTTGGATAGATCCAAACTGAGAGATTGGATTGTTCGTGGGGAGTCGAAGGTGTTCTCAACGACATTGAGTTCGCTCATTTGTTGGATTCCTTGGGAGTAGAAAATGAAGGGACATATTTCATTTCACCCGCTTCCACCGCCAAATTTAACCAATTTTCCTGTGGAGCTAAGGGACAGACCCAACGGTCGTCATATGCGCACGAAGGGTTATAGGCGTAATTGAAATCTAACACAATTTGATCGCTTCCGGTTCCCAAGTCAGCACCTTTGATGGTGTCATATAGATATCGTCCACCTCCGTATGTCCCTTTTCCGTTGGTTGCGTCACGGAACGGTATAAAAATTCCTCCACCATAACCCTCAATCCAATATACACACAACTCCCCTTGGTAGTGATCGATTGAAAAATAAACCCGTCCAACCCTCGTTAGGCAGACTAAACCATCCGCGCCGAGGTCTATTTGGATGGTCTCGTTTTCCACGTTCTGATCGACCCTTCCGATCGTACGCCATGTCTGATGGTAAGGGTAATATTCCAATTGCTTAAAATCCCTGCGAATTTCCGGCTTGAGAGGACTTTCTGGATGGGTTTTGAACAAATCATCGCGTTTCGATCGATAAGAATCCCATGCAACCAATGGTGTATGGATTGAATCATCGCGAACCTTTGCATAAAGTCTGGACACTTCTCGGCGCCATGTAGCTAGGGTAAAAGGACTACTGGGGGTGATCATATTTCTATCTCCTCGTTCAATCCAAACTTCCGGATCCAAACTCGCATCCCCCCAGGTGCGCGGTTTGCCCATGCATAATAAGGGACTGCGGTCAAGTTGATCTGGTCGACCTCGTCTTGATAACGATTAACCTCATAAGGACGATAGAGCTGCCCCTCCCATTCTAGTGTGGGTGCTTGGGCAATAGCATCGCTCTGTAGGGTGACCACATCAACATCACCGAGTAAATCGGGGTGACGCTCGATTTGATAGGTAGCATCGGTGGGTAAGATCAGGTTACGCAAGTCCATTTGGTGGTGATCCACCCCTTCTATGCAATACAGTAGGGGTCCACGTGTTAGGGCAATTTTGGATGTATTCTCCATCACATAGGCGTGGCTGATGACCTCCTGCACGGGCATAGGAAGGTCCAAACGTATTACGTCACCGGTTTTCCAAGATCGAAGAATCTGTGCGTATGTCCCCGCTATTGGCGTCTCTTTTATTGAAATCCCGTTGATCTCCAAGCGCGCGCCTGTTGAACACCACTTTGGGATACGGATGAACAGGCTGAAGGTGCCTTTTCCCTGAATTTCGAGCTCCACAACTCCATCCCAAGGGTAATTGGTTGATTGCACCAAAGTTAGGGCGCGCCCTTCTGGTGTAGAGAGTTCAGTTTTCCCAGAAGAGAATAAATGTATCCAAATTCCTTCTTCAGAATAGCTATAAAAGTATCCTGGGAGGGAAGCTAACAAGCGGGCTAAATTGGTGGGGCAACAAGCACATGCGAACCAAGGCTTCCGGCGATGAGTACCGAGGTCCGCCAGGGGGTTATTGTAAAAATAAGCTTTACCATCCAGAGAAATCCCTGAGAGGACTGCATTATAAAGCGTCCATTCCAGCGTATCTGCAAAACGCGCCTCGCCGCGCAGTGCCAACAAGCGCCAGTTGAGCATCACTGCAGCGACCGCAGCGCAAGTCTCAGCATAGGCTTGTATGTTTGGCAGTTCATAATCTTCGCCAAAAGACTCGCCCCAATGCAAAGCCCCCAATCCACCGCTGATATATATTTGTTTCTCGGTCATATGTCCCCACAAGCGTTCTAAGCTCTCGAGTAAGCTGAGATCCCCCATCTCGGAATAAACATCCGCTGCACCAGCACACAGGTATAAAGCTCGAACAGCATGCCCCTCTAATCGTTTCATTTGACGGAAAGGGATTCGGTCTTGGTGATAGGCGCGACCGCCAATAAGACCTTTTCCACGTTCGTCTATGAAGAATTTGGCGAGTTGCAGATATTTCCGGTCTCGGGTAGTTCGGGATAACTCCACCAGTGCAATTTCGATCTCTTCGTGCCCAGGAACACCTCGTCGCTTGCCGGTTTCTTCAGGACCAAAGGTGCTGTGGATGTGGTTTGCAAGTCGAATGGCTGCACCCAACAACTGGTCGCCGCGACCCGCGCGTTGGTGGGCGATGGCTGATTGAATGAAGTGTCCCGCGCAATATAGTTCGTGATTATCACGCAAATTTTGCCATCGTTCTCCAATCTGTTCTAACGAAAAATAGGTATTTAGATAGCCATTTTTTCTTTGAGCATCTATGATGATTTCCGCAACTCCATCTGCCAACTCCTCCAGATGTGGGTCTTCCTGGTATGCAAGTACCCAACCAACCGCCTCTAACCACTTGTAGACATCCGAATCATCGTATACACGCCCTTGGAATGGTTTATCTACCTTTCCAGCTGCTCGTCGGAAGTTATCGATGCGTCCAGTTTCCTCGCAGCGCTGATATTGTTCGGGGAGAGTCACTTCCCGCAAAGTTTGCAGGCGCGGCGCCCAAAAGTTGTCGGTTAACTTCACTGCGTTGAGTGGGATGGAGCTTAGCTGAGCAGAGGGGCTGGAGAGAGTATCGACAACAACAGGATTTATTGGTTTTGCATAAATCATATCTTGATAGAATCCTGCTTTCAAATTGTAATGAGTAATTATTGATATTGATCTATCTGTGTGACGATGAATAAACGTCTGCTTGCCGATTCGTCAACCGTCTGTGTTCGATTGCGATACATTTATCCATAACTACATCTAAACCCGCCTCTCGAGCTTTTTTGGCTGCAGGCTTATGGATCACTCCTAACTGCATCCAAACGGCTTTAGCGCCGATTTGAATAGCTTCTTCGACGAATGGTGGTACCGCTTCACTGCGTCGGAATAATAGAACTAGATCAACTGGGTCTGGGATGGAATCCAGGTTAGGGTATGCCTTTTCTCCTAGCCTCTTATCCAGATTAGGATTCACAGGAATGATGCGATATCCATGCGATTGCAGATATGCCGGCACGGTGAAACCCGGTCTGTCGTCTTTGGAAGATATCCCTACGACGGCAATCGTCTTTGTCTCTTTGAGGATTTTTTTAATCATGTGGTTGTGACAATATTGCGAATCAAACTCACCATTCTTGATGAGGTCGTGAGGTCGTTTCTTACCAGGGTTTATTGTCTAACGTAGATTCAAAGGATTTATGACTGAGCGCTGCGTAGATCTCCCCCAGAAAACTGCTAGGGCGGGCAGCGATTTTTCTTGTGGATGTAAATCCAGTTTGAGAGGCTAATTTTTCCCAGGAATTGTAAGAGATTGGGTAAGGTACCCACATATTGCCACGATCTGTGTTGTACTCAACGAGAATGAAACGGCCATCCTTTTTTAGCAGTGTCCGTAAATGTATTACCACGGGAATTTTGTTTTGAATGAAATGGAGCGCGTTTGCGATAACGATCCCATCCAAAGGTGGGATATCGATGGGCATGGTGAAATCCGCTCTAAGGTAATGAACACGAGTATCGGAAAAGCGTTGGAGCATGATGCGCTTCTGGGTGCGCAGTGCGGAGGCATTCTTATCCACTGAGTAGATTTCCCCTTGGGGATTGAGTAACTCAGCTAAAGCCAGGGTGAAGGCGCCTCGTCCAGAACCAAGGTCTGCCCATTTGCCTCCTCGATTTTGAACGCCCTCGCGAAGCAGGTCAACGTGGTCTTGGTGGTCCATTAAGATTGGTCAATTTTTAGAACTCCAATCCCGTGCTAGATCGATGTTCATGGTCGAGGGTGCGATTTCTCTGAGACGAGCCGCTGTTAATAGGTCTCGGGCGGTGTCTTTTCCCGGTCCGATCAGATCTACCCGCACTATAGCATTCGGATCGATAGTTTTTAATCTATTTCTCAATTGCTCAGCAAGCGATTTTTCAGACCTAGGGTAGATTAGCTCGAGCTTTATCATGGGACGAGCGGGTAATTGGAAAAACTCGCTTTCAACGACCCGTTCCTGAGAATTCCCAGCGAGGTCGAGGGTTAAGATTATATAGCCTTTATCTTCGTTACGTTCAGCGAACGAAGTGCGTTCTACAGATCCAGGATAAACGACTGGCGCAGCTAATTTCAATCCTTTTAGATCATGAGTTAAAGTTTGTGCCCGGTGGATATGTCCTGCAAGCACCACATCAAAATCAGCTGGAATCTCTGAGCCTTTGATCACGTCAGCACCCCCTCGGAAAGTGTAGTTCGAGGGTCCAACCTTAGCTCCTTCGACGATCTGATGTATGCATAACAAGCGTAGTCTTCCCTTTTCAAGGGTGTGTTGGGTTGCATTCACTAGATCACGAAAATGCACGCTGACCTTCCGCGTAAACGGAAACCCTGCCAGAACCACGGGTGTTCCATTCACTTCATAACGAAAGGTTCTTGGGCGGTCGAAGATATGGATATTCGGATGAGCTGACCACAAGTGCAGAGGGATTTTTGAACGTTCATGGTTCCCGGGGACGATGTAAATGGGTGTTCCATTATCAGCAACCCGCACCAGGGAGGCCATAGCCATCTCAATCAATGCGTTGGGTACCCTGCTCCGGTATAAAAGGTCACCACCATGCACCACTAGATTTACCTCACCTCTCAGTGCAGGGGTGAGGGCGCGTTCGAAGTTGGCGAAAAAGTCATATCCTCGC
>JASFVL010000007.1:0-32606 GCA_050049875.1 Anaerolineales bacterium | reverse complement strand
AGCATTTTTCAAAAGACCTGTTGATTTGTTTGGAAAGGTACTGTTTGGGCAGCTAATTCCGATTAGAAACCGCCTGCCCTTGCGTTACCGAATAGAAATGCGCTGTGGTTGCGCAATAATAAGGTATAAATATTAACATTGTACAATGATTAATTCGAAAACTAATAAAACTGTCTTGATCGTAGATGACGAGGCAACAATTCGAGATGTCATCTGTCGTTATCTTAAGCGTGATGGTTACATCGTTCGAGAAGCCGCAGATGGATACACAGCATTGGATATCATCCAAGAAAATCCTCCTGATTTAATCCTTCTCGATATCATGCTTCCTGGAATTGATGGTTTAACCATCACACGCCACATACGTGTCGATCGTCATATTCCAATCATTATGCTGACCGCTAAAGGTGATACTAATGACCGGATTCGAGGACTTGACCTAGGGGCGGATGACTATATTGCCAAACCATTCAGCCCACAAGAAGTCGTATCCCGTGTTAGAGCTGTACTGCGCAGAGTTAGTGATTCCTCCTCTTCTGGGAATCAAAAAGTTCTTGAATTCCAAGGGTTAAAAATTGATCCAGTATCAAGAACAGTCACAATTAATGATCAAGAAATATCATTGACTGCCAAAGAGTTTGACCTCCTCTGGCATTTCGCTAAAAATCCTCGTCAAGTTTTTTCCCGCAGCCAACTGTTAGCAGATGTTTGGGGAGACGAATATTACACAGATCCATCAACAGTAACGGTTCACATCCGCCGATTGAGAGAAAAAATCGAATCCAATCCTGGAAGTCCCGAACACCTGCTAACCGTTTGGGGGGTAGGATACAAATTTGAAGGATAAATTATTTTTTCCACATAATTAACCTCCCATGAAAATTGTAGAAAATCTTCAAAAACCACGTACAGCGATTTATGTTTTGGGTATTATCGCTATGTTAATACTGACAATGGTGTTAGTTGAACTTTTGATGAATCCACCATTGGAAGATTTGTTGTACCTTGCTACGCTATTGGGGATAACAAGCCTTGGCTCAGCAATTTTTGGATTTGTTTCACATCGTTTTGGTTGGTGGAGAAGGTTGCCTAGCATCAGCCAGTCACTCATCCTGGGATATATCTTAGCAGGTGGTTTAACCCTATTTAACGTTTGGCTTACTGCACGCTTAATGTTCATCAACCACCACGATTTCATTCTCGGAAGCCTCTTATTAATTTTTGCTGGCGGTATATCTGTTGCCTTTGGTTTCTTTATTTCTAATTCAATTACCCATACACTACGTGATCTCGTAAAGGGGGCTGAAAAATTAAGCCAGGGTGATTTCTCTACGAGAGTTACGATCGAAGGTGAAGACGAAGTAGCTCAATTAGCACACGCATTCAACAATATGGCTGCAAAATTGGAACAAGCAGCGGAAGATGAACGCGCGTTAGAAGAAGCGCGCAGAAATCTCATCGTTTGGGCTTCTCATGACCTGCGTACACCTTTGGCTTCTTTGCGGGCAATGCTTGACGCAATAGCTGATGGAGTTGTATCCGATGAGTTGACCATAAATCGATATATAAATCAGAGTCAGTCTGAAATAAACCAGATGAGTGACCTGATTGACGACCTGCTGATGTTAGCACAGATCGAGACTGGTCATGTAGCATTAGACTACGATTTAGTCTCGTTATCCGACATGATTTCTGACACATTGGAAGGGTTCGCTGCCCAGGCTTCCGCTCGAGAGGTAGCCCTGTCTGGTCATGTTGATTCGCTAGTAGACCCTGTATGGATCGCTCCTGATAAAATCAGTCGAGTATTAAACAATTTGGTTGGAAACGCCATACAATACACTAATAAGGGCGGAACAATACTCCTACAAGCAGAAATAAAGGACGATAATGTAATCGTAACAACTAGGGATACAGGAAGAGGAATTAGTGAAGAGGATTTACCTAATATTTTCAATCGTTTTTATCGGGGAGAAAAAAGTCGCTCGAGAGACACTTCTGGAACCAGCGTTGGACTGGGTTTGGCGATAGCAAAAGGGTTAGTCGAGGCCCATGGTGGTGAGATCTGGGCAGAGAGCACACTGGGTCAAGGAACGATCATGAGATTTACACTTCCCAAAAACCTGGATGGAATAAAACAAGTTATCAAAGATACATAATATTCTTCCGAAGAAAACGAAGAGTATCCTGCGCATTATGGGATAATTATCGTCCTCCAAAAACCCTGAAATTAATACCCATTATGTAATGTTTCTGTAACTTTTCCGAGCTAGAATCCCTCCAGTTTGACTTAATAGAAAAAATACAACCTATTAGTCTCATAATAAGTGTTTGACCAATTTTATGAGATTTTATGTCGAGGAGATCCAACTTTGAATAAATGGCTTTGGATACTTTGTACTCTGATAGTTTCAGGATGCGTGGTTAAAAATAATCCCCCCAATATATCCAATGATAATCGTCAAATTGAGCTAGCTTCACTCGCTAATGTAGAGCTTGATGATTATGGTCCAGCTCCCGAACTCACTAATGATATTTGGCTCAATTCAGAAGAACCTTTGCGCTTGAAAGAACTTCGAGGTAAAGTTATTTTATTAGAGATGTGGACATTTGGTTGAATTAATTGTCAAAATGTAATTCCCTCGTTGAGGGAGTGGCACAGTCGGTATGCTGAAAGCGGGTTAGTTATTATCGGTAATCATTATCCCGAGTTCAGTTATGAAGAAGATCTTGATAATGTCAAAGATGCTATCAAAAGGTTTGATATCCAATATCCTGTTGCACAGGACAATGAAGGTGCTACATGGCGCGCCTACAAAAATCGCTTTTGGCCAACTTTGTACTTAATAGACAAAAATGGTAAGATTCGTTACAAACATATTGGTGAAGGTGCATACGCCAAAACAGAAGCCGCGATATTATCGTTATTAGAACAACCATATCCCTGAACACAGCACCGGTTGATTTGAAGTAAAGAATCATCAATAGGAGTTTATTTAATGGTAGAGATAAAACCATCCGAGATCACACCGGAACACATTTATTTAAAACGACGCGAATTTCTAAAAAGTATAGGCATTATTGGCGCTAGCGCAATGATCCTAGCCGCTTGCGGTGTTGATAACCAACAAGGAAAACCTTCTTCAACAAATCAAGATAATGGTCCAGCCTTTGACGACTCAAAGACCGATGAACTAGGTGACGAGTTGACTCCCTATACGGATGTGACAAATTACAACAAC
Organism: Anaerolineales bacterium; assembly: GCA_050049875.1. Taxonomy (GTDB): domain Bacteria; phylum Chloroflexota; class Anaerolineae; order Anaerolineales; family UBA11858; genus JASFVL01. The sequence goes on along the minus strand of JASFVL010000007.1, from coordinate 29,364 downwards.
TACTACGAATTTTCTATAAATAAAGAATCAGTGGCGAGAGTTGCTAGTGAATTTAATACATCACCATGGGAAGTGTCAATCGGCGGTTTGGTCAACAATCCAAAGAAGTATTCTCTTGAGGATATCCGAAATAAATTCTCTATTGAGGAACGAATATATCGCTTGCGCTGTGTTGAGGCTTGGTCAATGGTAATTCCCTGGGAAGGATTTCCTTTAGCCGAATTACTCAGGGAAGTCGAACCAAAATCGGATGCCAAGTTCGTAAGGTTTGAAACAATCTACAATCCAGAACAAATGCCGGGGTTACGTAATCCTTTCTATCAGTGGCCTTATGTGGAGGGATTAAGAATGGATGAGGCTATGCACAATTTGACTATACTCACAACTGGCCTCTATGGCAAAGATCTGCTGCCACAAAACGGAGCTCCGATAAGGTTGGTCGTTCCTTGGAAGTACGGTTTCAAGAATATCAAGTCCATTGTCAAAATAGACCTTGTAGCAGAGATGCCGACTTCTTTGTGGATGGCTGCAGCTCCCAACGAATATGGATTTTATGCAAATGTTAACCCCAATGTCGACCACCCTCGATGGTCCCAAGCGACAGAAAGAAGAATTGGTGAATTTGGACGCAGAGAAACTTTGATGTTTAACGGGTATGAAGACGAAGTAGCTAACCTTTACAAAGGTATGGATTTAAGAATAAACTTTTAACGATTTCGTTATCGATTTTTCCATAAAATTTTAGGTATGAAAAGACGGTATTCAACGCCATTGCAGATAATCACCCATGTCGGGTCAATTGTACCTTTAGTCATGTTAGTGTTTGATTTTTGGCTTGATAACTTAGGCCCTGATCCGATTAGAGCGTCTATCTTGCGAACTGGGAAGACAGCCCTTATTCTTCTATTGCTCTCATTAGGGTGTTCGCCCATAAATACAATCTTCAAATTCCGACCTGTTATTCGTTTGCGCCGTCCCTTGGGTATTTATGCAGTAATTTATGCTGGGATCCATTTGCTTCTCTTTGTAGGCGTGGATTATGGTTTCAACCTTGAGTTGTTAAAAGACGCACTTTTAGAGAAGCGATATGCTATTGTAGGTTTAACAACCTTTTCAATATTGTTACCCATGGCGATTACCTCCACAAAAAGATGGAAGAAAAGGCTTGGCAAGAATTGGAAGCATTTACATCGTCTAATATATCCAGCAAGCATTCTTGCAATTGTGCACTTCATTTGGCTGGTCAAACAAGGTGTAATCGAACCATGGTATTATGCCGGAATTGTAGTAATTCTACTCACCCTACGGTTACCTTTTTTGAAACGATATTTTGCGAACATCCAATTTCGCAGATTTTCTATCGTTATTTGGCTCTCCCAATTACACGGACAGAAAACCAGTGGATAATCTCGGAGTATCAACACATGACCAGATTGGTTTGCACCAATCTGGTCATATTATTTAAAAAAATCCCCATGGTATAATCAGCCCGCAATTTACCATGTCACTTCAACAGCTATCAAATACATTGAGTGGGAGATTTATAATAGCTATTCCATGCATCGCCACAATTTCTCATAGTTAAGGACGAACTTGATGAAATTACATGAATATCAGTCAAAAAAGATTTTTTCCAATCACGGAATCCCAATTCCTAAAGGCAGGGTAGCGGCCACTTCATCAGAAGCAAGGCAAATCGCTGAAGAATTTGGTGGCCGTGTTGTTATTAAGTCTCAAGTTTTGGTTGGAGGCCGTGGCAAGGCTGGTGGAATTCGTTTAGCAAATAATCCAAGAGAGGCTGAAGATCTCTCCACTCAAGTTTTGAGTACGGAAATTAGAGGTCTCCCAGTTAGAAAGGTATTAATCGATGAAGCTGTTAATATAGAGAAAGAGATCTATCTCGGAATTACCAATGACCGTGCTACTCGAAAGCCGGTTATGATGGCATCATCGGAAGGGGGTGTAGATATTGAAGAAGTCGCAAGTACTGTCCCCGAAAAGATTATCAAAATCAATATCGACCCTCTATTAGGACTGCAATCCTACCAAGCTAGGGATTTAGCTGCAGGCATCGACCTTCCTCGGGATCACTGGAGAACATTTGGGGTTATTGCACAAGGATTGTGGCAGGCGTATAAAGACAGTGACGCGACCCTCGCCGAAATAAACCCGCTCGTCATAAGTACGGATGATCGCTTAATAGCAGTAGACGGAAAGATGGTTTTGGATGACAACGCCTTATTTCGTCACCCAAATTTGGCAGAAATGCGCGATATGGACATTGAGGTTGAAGCTGAAATACAAGCAAGAAAATATGGGCTTTCCTACATAAAATTGGATGGTGACATCGGATGCTTGGTCAATGGCGCTGGGTTGGCGATGTCCACAATGGATATCATAAAGCTCTTCGGAGGAGAACCAGCTAATTTCCTTGACATTGGAGGTGGAGCAAGCGCTGAAAAGGTAACTGCAGCTTTCCGAATAATCCTTTCGGATCCAAGTGTGAAATCTATTTTGATCAACATATTTGGGGGCATTACTAGGGGAGACGTCGTCGCACGGGGGATTTTGGCAGCCATTGAAGAAATAAAACCCGATATACCCATGGTTGTCCGATTGGTGGGCACTAATGCTGATGAAGGCAGAGATCTTCTTGCCGAAGCAGAAATGATCACTGCGGAAACTCTGACTGAAGCAGCAAAAATAGCTGTTTCTCTAGCAAATCCCGGTTAAATCTATCAACATTGTTTAATAATAAGTCCAAGAAATTTTTTTACCACCAAATTTTGGAGACAGATAGATGAGTATTCTGGTTGATAAAAACACCCGTTTATTAGTCCAAGGTATCACCGGTAGAGAAGGACTTTTTCATACACAACAAATGCTTGAATACGGAACACAAGTCGTTGCCGGTGTCACCCCTGGGAAAGGTGGAGAATGGGTATTGAGCGGTAAAATTCCCGTTTTCGATTCAGTTAAATTAGCTAAGGAAACCACAGGAGCAGACACCAGTGTGATCTTTGTACCTGCACGTTTTGCTGCTGATGCTATGTATGAAGCAGCTGACGCTAATATACCGTTGGTTGTAACAATTACAGAAGGAATACCGATACAAGATATGATGAGAGTACGAAACTATTTTGATCAAAAAGGTATTCGCCTTATTGGACCAAATTGCCCAGGTGTACTAACCCCAGGAGAAGCTAAAGTGGGCATCATACCCGGGGACATTGCAGTCCAAGGTACGATTGGAGTGGTTTCAAGATCGGGAACTCTAACATATGAAGTGCTCTACGCGCTAAATAAAAATAAGCTTGGAGTAAGTACATGTGTTGGAATTGGAGGAGATCCAATTAACGGATTAAACTTCATTGACACCCTTAGAATGTTCATGGAAGATCCACAGACTGATCAAGTAGTAATGATTGGAGAAATTGGTGGAACAGACGAAGAAAAAGCTGCGGAATTTATCTCTGACTATATGACCAAACCCGTCGTTGGGTTCATTGCTGGGCAAACAGCACCCCCTGGTAAAAGAATGGGTCATGCAGGTGCTATTGTTGAGAGAGGAACAGGATTAGCATCAGATAAAATCAAAGCACTCGAAAATGCGGGTGTCCGAGTAGCAAAACACCCCGAGGAAATCCCCCTCCTTTTAATAGATTAGATTAAATTCAAAAAAGTCTGGTTATGGACCAGACTTTTTTAATCGATTAAAGAACCAGCACGATTTACATGTGCTCCTCGATATACTTAACGGCTTCACCTACAGTAGTAATCTTTTGTGCATCCTCATCTGAAATCTCACCACCGAATCGATCCTCGAATTCCATAATTAATTCAACTAGATCCAGGGAATCAGCTTCAAGCTCTTCGCGGAATCGGGATTCAGGTTTCACCCTTTCTTCATCAATATCCAACAACTCTACGATAATCGATTTTATTTCATTAAAAGTATCAGACATGGATAATCCTCCTTGGGATATCTAGATCATCAAATTTGATTAACGCTCGGGGGAGCATATAAATAGATGTTCTCAACAATTTGTATAACAAATTCGTAACTAAATTGTATCCTTGCAGCCCAGTATGTCAAGACCTCAGCGATTATCTATTACTTATCATCTCTCTGTTTTGGGAAATAATGATCGTTGACAGGTTAAATTCAGACTGGTAATATAACCTCATTCCAGAGGAACACCATTTTATGCCAAAAGTTACGACAACGAGTTCAAGGAAAGATGACCACATTCAAATAAACCTTGAAAAGGATGTGAGTTCAGGCTTAAGTACAGGATTGGAACGTTACAATTTTATTCATAGAGCACTTCCTGAACTCGATTTGGATGAAGTTGATTTAAGTTTAGAACTATTTGAACGAAAACTTAAGGCACCAATTTTGATTTCCTCAATGACAGGTGGGTCTAACCAGGCAGGAGTCATAAACGAGCGATTAGCTACTGCTGCCCAAGAAACTGGTGTAGCAATGGGGGTAGGATCTCAAAGGGTAGCCTTCGAACAACCCGCGTTAGCTAAATCCTATAAGGTAAGAGATCACGCTCCCGATATTCTGTTATTTGCAAACTTGGGTGCCATCCAGTTAAATTATGGTTATGGCGTAGATCATTGTCAACGCGCTGTGGATATGATAAATGCTGACGGACTTATTTTACACATAAATGCATTACAAGAAGCTGTACAACCAGAAGGTGACACCAGGTTTTCAGGTTTATTAAGAAAAATTGAGGGTGTCTGCAAGAAAATAACTGTTCCCGTGATCGCAAAAGAAGTTGGCTGGGGATTTTCAGGAAAAGACGCTTTACAACTTGTTGAAGCAGGTGTTACCGCAATAGACATCGCAGGAGCCGGAGGAACTTCTTGGACAGAGGTCGAAATGCACAGAGCTCAAAATGAAAGCCAAGCTCGATTAGCAGCAACTTTTTTAAACTGGGGTATTCCAACAGCAGAGTCTATTCTAAAAGTGCGAGAAGTTGCACCAAACATCATGATCTTTGCATCCGGTGGGTTACGATCAGGGTTAGACATCGCGAAATGCATCGCTCTTGGAGCCAAGTTAGGTGGAATGGCAAGCCCATTCCTAAAGGCTGCCTCCGAATCGATAGAAGACACAATCAATGTAATATTAGAAATCAAACAACAAATTCGAGTCACTATGTTTGCTGCAGGTATCAAAGATTTAAACCAATTATCAAAATCGAAGCTTGTAGAGATTCGATAGATATACTCTCAAATGACTTTAGAGAAGTTTGTAAATAAACTACAACCTGAAATTGAAAGAGAACTTCGCTCTGCATTATCCTACGCGGATATTCCCGGCTGTGAAGAACTCCACAGCATGTTAAATTACCATTTGGGTTTGGAAGACGATGATGTTGGGTCAAAAGCTCGCGGAAAAAGAATTCGTCCGATATTGACTTTGATAACCACGGTAGCAGCGGGAGGAAGTTGGAAGCACGCACTACCAGCAGCAGTCTCAATCGAGTTGGTTCATAATTTCTCGCTTATCCACGACGATATCCAAGACAACAGTCCTTACCGGCGAGGACGACCTACTGTATGGAAAAAATGGGGAGTACCCCAGGCTATTAACGCTGGGGATACAATGCTCACATTAGCTCATTTATCGCTACTTAACCTAGCCAAATATAGAGATGAAGTGACTATATTAAAAGCAGTCGAGATTCTCCAAAAAACCTGTTTGCACTTAACCCAAGGCCAATACCTAGATATTGCTTATGTTCATCGAGATAATTTAACAGAACATGCCTATTGGTCTATGGTCGAAGGTAAAACCGCAGCACTTCTCTCCACTTGTACGAAGCTCGGGGCTCTAATCGCTAATTGTGATCAAGACACAATATCCGCATATCGGGACTTCGGTCACCACCTTGGGTTAGCTTTTCAAGCTCAGGACGATCTATTAGGCATCTGGGGGGATATTAACCTGACAGGAAAATCTAATGCGAGTGATTTGATTTCTGGTAAAAAATCATTACCAATATTGTATGGGATATCCCAAGGGGGTAACTTCTCTCGTCGTTGGAAGCGAGGAGTGAATTCCCCCGAAGAGATAATTTATTTAACAAACCAATTAGAGAAGGAGGGCGCAAGAGGCTATACGCAAAACGCCGTAAAAAAGTGGACCGCTGAAGCACTGCACTCATTAGCTATGGCTAAACCCAGGGGTGAAGCGGGAGAAGCTCTCCAAAATTTTGCGAATCAATTGATCAACCGGCAGGTTTAATCTCAATAGTACTATCCGCTTTCACGTTGAATAAGAAACCACTAAGTTTTTACCTGTCCGCCAAAGACTGGTATAATCGCCGCTGTTTATGACTCTCGAATCCAATACGAAACCTTCTAAAATTTGCCCAACTTGTGGGACACGAATAAGCGAGGATGCTACTCGCTGTCTCGTCTGTGGTAGCGACTTATCGGTTAGTGCTGAGGGATCCACAAGTTCAGCAAAAACCATTCAGGGAAGCAAAATGCCCCAAGTAACTTTAAGCCTACCAGCTGCGATAGGGCTTTTAGCGATATTCCTGGCTATAGGAGCAGTGATGGTCTACTTCGCATTACAAAGGACCGGGAGAGTAGCACCTCCAACACCAACATATACGGTTACAATAACCTTGACCCCCTCTCTCACTGCGACACCACCGACACCAACACTTACCTTCACGCCTTTACCTAGTCCTACTCCATTATCCTATACAGTCGTACAAGGTGATACATGTCTAGCGATTGCTGCTCAGTTTGAGGTCTCTGTTCAAAGTATCATTCTGCTCAACGCTCTTGGGTCATCGTGTGTGATTGCTCCGGGAGATCAATTGCTTATCCCCCACCCAACGCCAACTACGACACCATTCCCAACAGCGACCTTGAGCGGAGCGGATGCCACACTTGCAGCATGTGAGACAGTAAACTACACTGTCGAAGAAGGAGACACATTAAGTAGTATCGCTACAAACTATGCTGTTCCAATGGTGGCAATTCAGGAATATAATGGATTGCCAAGCACAACAGTATATTCTGGTTTGACATTGACGATACCATTATGTGAACGTGCAGCCACACCTGGACCATCACCAACTCCCACACCTCCCCCTCCCTATCCTGCGCCGAATCTATTACTTCCACCAGATGGTGAGCCATTCTCTTCCGGGGATAATACCGTTACCTTACAGTGGGCTGCTGTTGGTACGCTTAATGAGAATGAAGCTTATGAAGTTACTGTTGAAGATCTGACAAGCGGTGAAGGTATAAAGACAGTCGATTATGTATTTGATACAAAATTCATCGTCCCCACAACTTTAAGACCTGATGGGAATATCCCACATGCATATCGTTGGTTCGTTACAACCGTAAGACAAACTGGAACAGATGAATCAGGGGTCCCCATATGGACATCAGCTGGTATGGTTAGCGACTCTCGGGTATTTACTTGGACGGGCGGTGTAGAGATCCCCTCACCCACTCCATAACACAATAAGGCTCTTGCTAGATAAGTGCAAGAGCCTTTTCATTTTTCTCCAAACTTGACACCAGAAGCTTTATTCCCCTTTTGACTGCACAAAATCTTCCAACATTTTAGTAGTGAGTGATTTAGGGCGCTCGATGGGTTGCCCCAAAGCACGAGACCATACAGCGTTAGCTGTTACGCCTAATATCCGGCTCACTCCAAACATTACTGTATAAAAATCAAATTGCTGAATACCATAATGATATTGTAATGTACCGCTAATAGCATCTACATTGGGCCAAGGATTTTTAACTTTACCCAAATCTCTTAGAACACCCGGTACAACTTCATAGACTAACTCAACTAGTTTAAACAATTGATCATCTGGTAGGTACAATTTTCCAAACTCAAACTGTGCTGTAAAGCGTGGGTCGGGTCGACGAAGTACTGCGTGACCATAACCGGGGATTACCTGACCAGCGTTTAAGGTATCCCATGCATATTGTTCCAACTCCTGCTTGGTCGGCACGCCGTTAAACTCATCTCTGACGCTTAACAACCATCGTAAACTTTCTTGATTTGCAAGACCATGCAATGGACCGGCAAGACCATTGATGCCCGCTGCACAGGCATAATATACATCTGATAATGATGACCCCACCAAATGTGTAGTATGAGCACTGACATTACCGCTTTCATGATCTGAGTGCAAGAAGAAATAGAGTCTTGTTAGATCTAAATATTCTTCATTTGTGTTTCCAATCATATAAGCAAAGTTCGCACTCCAATCCAAATCCGGGTCCGGTGAAATGTACTCACCATCTCTATATTTTAGATTGTAAATATATGCTGCTAAAGTTGGTAATTTAGCTGTTAACTTGAGACTATCCTCGAGTGTTGGTTCCCAATATTCTTCTTTAGTCATGCCAACACTATATCTGCGGGTAAATACTGATTCGGGCTGCAAAGACAGGATCGCAAGAGAAAACATGGTCATGGGGTGGGAATCTGCAGGCATAGCCTTCAGTGTTTCAAACACAAAGGGAGGGATACCACTCCGCGCTTTCCATGCATTCTCGACTTCCATCGCCTCATCAAAAGAAGGGATCTTGCCGACTAATAAAAGATAATAGAGACCGCCAGCAAGAGGGAATTTCGAACCAGGGGATTTAGGCAATTCTTCCAACAGCTCAGGAATTGTGTGACCCCGAAATCTAATACCTTCATTCGGATCTACATAAGATATATCAGTTACCAGAGTCTTTACCCCCCTCATTCCTCCATAAATTTGTTTTATGGAAACCTCATCAATAACCATATCACCATGGTTTTTAATAAGACTTTCAACGCGGTGACGCCAGTCAGGTAGTTGGGAAGCGATTTTTTGTTTAAGTTTCATTTTAACCTCTTATATTCCAGGAATTCTTCCTAATCGTTTTCTTGATATAAACCCTATAGTTGTAGTTTAGCAATATTTTCCTTCACTCCATTAGCTGATTTCATTAGAGCATCCCGCTCTTCATTATTAAGTTCATATTCAATAATACTCTCCACACCGGCTTTCCCAAGTTGCGTCGGCACCCCAAAATATATATCCTTTAGACCGTACTCTCCTTGGACATAGGCAGCTGCAGGGACAACAAGATTTTTATCTTTTAGAATAGCTTCTACCATCTGTGTCAATCCAGCTGCAGGTGCATAGAAAGCACTCCCTTTCTTCAATAGTCCCACGATCTCACCACCCCCCTTACGGGTACGATCAACGATTGCTTCTAAACGATCAGGAGATAATATATTGTTTAATGGCACACCGGCAACATTTGAATGTCGAGTAAGCGGCACCATTGAATCCCCATGCCCTCCTAAAACATAACAATGCACATTTTCAACGCTGATGCCCACCTCTAAAGCGACAAAGGTTCGCATTCTGGCCGAGTCTAAGATACCAGCTTGACCTACAACTCGATGATGAGGTAACCCAGTTACTTTCCAGGTTAAATATGTCATTACATCGAGAGGATTGGTCAAGACAATGTATATCGCATTTGGCGAAAGTTCAACTGTTTCCTCAGCGACAGAACGAACAATCTTCGCATTCTCAACTAGTAGATCATCCCGACTCATACCCGGTTTACGTGGCAACCCCGCTGTGATCACAATTATGTCGGAGCCCGCTGTCTCCGTGTAATCATTCGATCCGATAATAGAGACATCTTTTCCAATAACCGGCATCGCTTCTTGCAAATCCAAAGCTTTACCTTGAGGCATTCCTTCAACAATATCAACCAGCACAAGATCAGCCAATTCAAGATTAGCTAGCCAATGGGCAGTTGTAGAGCCGGTCATTCCAGCTCCAATAACAGACACTTTATGCTTCATTTTGTTTCTCCTCGTCTAAAGCTCAATAAAAAGCCCCCGCTGTATATTAGAACCAGTGGGGGCGAATATTAAAATCTTAATCAGAATTCTCATCTAGGAAATGTACGGCTTCCATTGCTGCAGCAGCACCCATCCCAGCGGAAGTAACAACCTGGCGGAAATGCGGATCGGCAACTTCACCTGCAGCAAAAACTCCTGGTACATTCGTATGCATATATCGATCAACAACTAAATAGTTGCGATCATCCATTTCCAACTGTCCCTCAAATAAGTCCGTGTTGGGGATATGACCGATAAAGATAAACACACCATCAATATCTTCTTCTCGTTGCTCATTGGTTTTTTTGTTCTCTAATTGCACACGGTTAACAACACCATTACCAGATATTTTTGTTACGACTGTATCCCAGACAAAGTCAACTTTCTCGTTATTAAAAGCACGCTTTTGCAAAATTGCACCAGCGCGCAACTCATCACGGCGATGGATCACGGTTACTTTATTTGCATAACGGGTAAGAAATAAACCTTCCTCCAGAGCACTATCCCCCCCGCCAACAACATAGACTTCTTTCTCTTTGAAGAAGTGACCATCACAGGTTGCACAGTAAGATACACCCCGACCTGTAAACTCTGTCTCACCCGGGATTTCAAGATGTCTTGGCGTAGCGCCAGTAGCAATGATCAACGCTTCAGTCAAATACTCACCACCATAGGTGGTTATGCGAAAGGGGCGTTGTGATAGATCGACAGCTGTTACAGAATCGAATTCGATTTTAGCTCCGAATCGTTCCGCCTGTTTTTGGAATGCTTCCACCATTTCTGGGCCACTTATCCCATCCGGAAATCCGGGGTAGTTTTCAACTATATGGGTTATTGAAACCTGCCCTCCTAATTCCATCCCGGAGACAACAAGAGGCTCAAGATTTGCTCGAGCAGCATATAAAGCTGCTGATAAACCAGCCGGTCCAGAGCCAATAATCAATACTTTGAGTACATTATCCTTTGTATCATTCATGGTTTCCATTAATCCTACTAATTCGGTGTTTCCAAATGATAATACTGTATGTTTTTATGTAAGAAATATGATTGAATTTTTGTTATCATCAATGGTTTAGGGAACCAAGAGATAGGTCCCATTTTACCAGAGCCATTTGAAATATTAGCCTATCATTAGATGATCTCAAATTATATTCCCTTACTAGATTCATCCAAGTCAAGTAGAGCACTCCAAACAATGACCGAATAAACAACGATACCGCTTTTAATTGTGTGGCTCCACCAACAAATTACAGATGAAGAGCATCAAGGGCATATGATTATAAGCCTCCATCCGTGATGGACCAATCCATTGGTAAACCCACTGACAATGATAGGATCTTAATCCTATTAAAATCCCAAAAATAAATTCTATTAGGGACAATCATTTAGATGCAATCTATACAAAAAGGTTGCATAATTGATAACTGAATTTTTTTTAACTGAAATTTTAAGAAATGGGCGTGTATTATTCATACACGCCCAGATATATCAACGTCGATCGCGGTTTCTTCCCCTTGATCCTCCACGACCACCGGATCGTCGATTACCTCGTCCGGGGGGTCGATCACGTCGCATGGCTTCTTCTGCAGTCCATCCTTCAAGCACTGCTTGACGAGAAAGACGAATCTTGCCGTCGTTTTCAATATCAGTCACCATCACGGTGATTTCATCACCAATACTGACGACATCGTTAACACTCTTTACATGTTGAGAGGATAACTGTGAGATGTGCACCAAACCATCCGTACCTGGGACAATCTCAACGAATGCACCAAAATCCTTAATACCTACAACTTTTCCAGTGTAAATACGACCAACCTCAGGAACCTCTGTTAGGGCTTCAACACGTTCCTGGGCTAGACGGGCACTCTCACCATCAGCAGTAGCGATATAAACTGTTCCATCTTCATCAATATCGATTTGTGCACCAGTTTCATCCTGAATGCTGCGAATGGTCTTACCACCGGGACCAATTACCGCCCCAATCTTATCGACAGGTATTTGGATTGTTACGATTCTGGGGACGTGGGGTTTTAAATCAGAACGAGGCTCAGAAATCGTTTCAAGCATCTTGTCCATAATCGAAAAGCGCGCTTGTCTTGATTGTTCCAAAGCCTCCGATAACAATTCTGACGAGATACCTTTGATTTTGATATCCATCTGCAACGCTGTAATCCCTTTTTTGGTGCCGGCGACTTTGAAATCCATATCTCCAAGGTGATCTTCTAATCCTAAAATATCAGTCAGGATTCGATATCGGTCACCTTCTTTTATCAAACCCATTGCAACTCCTGATACTGGGGATTTTATCGGTACGCCTGTATCCATCAGAGCCAAGGTTGAGCCGCAAACAGAAGCCATAGATGATGACCCATTTGAGGACAATACCTCAGAGACCAAACGTAACGTATAGGGGAAATCTGACTCCTCTGGAATCGTAGGTCTCAACGCTCGTTCAGCTAAAACACCATGACCGACTTCCCGACGTGATGCACCTCGCAGGAATCTAACCTCTCCAGTAGAAAATGGTGGGAAATTGTAATGATGCATATATCTTTTAGCTTCCGTCGGGGTTAAATTATCCAATGACTGAGCATCCCTTGGGGTTCCCAATGTGGCTAAAGTGAGCACTTGTGTCTCACCACGGGTGAAAAGACCAGATCCATGTGCTCTTGGGCTGACTCCAACTTCACACCACACAGGCCTTACTGTGGTCATGTCGCGGCCATCGGGTCTGATACCCCGGTCCAATATTTTTTGACGGATGACTTTTTTGTAAGCCGACTCGAACGCTGATTTCACATTTGTACCTAATGCCTCATCCTCACCAGCGAATTCTGCAATAATATCTACCTTTAGATCATCAACCTTTCGATTTAAATCGGCTTTGATAAAATCCTGATCCAATATATCGTTTAAGTGTGTTTTGACTCGATCATAAACGGAAGTATTTAGTTCATCAGGGACAGAGAATGGTGGGTACTCACGCTTCTCCTTACCAATTTCCTCTCTCATCCGATCCTGTAAGTCCACTAGGGGTTGAATTGCAAAATGACCGAATTCCAAAGCTCTTACCATATCCTCTTCAGAGACTTCCTTTGCACCGCATTCCACCATCAGAATCGCGTCCCGTGTCGCCGCCATCCTCAAATCGAGATCTGATGCTTCCATCTCAGTGAAGGTCGGGTTGACAATAAACTCACCATCAACACGACCAATTCGAACCGCACCCACAGGACCATCCCAAGGAATGTCCGAAATCGTCACAGCTGTTGAAGCAGCATTAACAGCCAAAATGTCCAAAGGATTATCCCCATCTGCTGAAAAGGAATAGAGGATTACCTGTACACTATTCCTGAGATCCTTGGGAAAGAGAGGTCTCAATGTTCGATCTGTAAGTCGACTCGTAAGGATAGCACCTTCGTGTGGGCGGCCCTCTCGCCTAAAGAAGGATCCAGGTATTCGTCCTCCAGCATACATTCGTTCTTCATAATCGACCGTTAATGGAAGAAAATCGATCCCCTCTCTTGGTTCATCACTCATGGTTGCGACCCCAAAGATTAAGGAATCGCCAAGTCGAACTGTCACAGATCCACCTGCTTGTCCAGCAAGCGATCCGGAACCAAAGGTTAAACTTTTGTCACCTACTAATATTTGGTACTGTTTATCTTGAGTATTCATTTTTTTCCTCCGAAATTGACCCGCCTGGTTAGGGATTGGCAGTTGAGATCAACATAAATCAAAAAACTAAGCATCAAGTTATTCTCATCTCCCAATTCCCAACCGTCCTAGCGGGTAGAACATAAATAAGATACTATATTGAGGTAGAAAAAATTGTTGCGTTAGTGAAATTAAGAACAAGAAAACATTCTTGTCTCCCCCTGTCCTCATCACAAGGCGCGATACAATCAATATTTTCCGCTAGCCTCAGCAATTGTCGTAATATTTCAAGTGTAATAACCTATCCCACCTGTGCCTGCAGGGAACGCTCGCATGGTTTTAATGGGAAGTTAAAAATCTTGTTGTCTTCTTCTTTTTAGAATTAATTATTGCCGGCGAATATTTAGACGTTCGGTTAAAGCTTGATATCTTCGGTAATCCTTACGTCGAATGTATGCTAGTAAACGACGCCGACGCCCGACAAGCTTCAATAAACCTCTTCTTGAAGATTCATCATGTTTATGTTCGCGAAGATGATCTGTGAGTTGTGCTATCCGAGAGCTTAATATTGCTACCTGAACCTCAGGTGAGCCAGTATCACTCTCATGCCGGGCAAATTCCTTGATTAATTCACTTTTAGTAGTTGTATCTAAAGTCATGACTTCTGCTTTCTCCTAATCTTTTCTTTCGCAGGTCTCCAAACCAGAAGCTAGTGCTGCTGGAAGGTCGAGTCAACGGTCAGATTATACCAAACAGATTTAAGAGCGGCAAGTAAAATATAAAATCCTTTGCACGCAAGACTTGTCAGGAAGAAGAACGTGGGGTGGATGGATCATTCTTGCTTATTTACTACGAGCCTGCCAATCCCTCAGAGTGTTCATCAAGTCTTGCTGAATTTCTGGAGGAAATGCAGATAAACTCCGGCGAATTAATTGGGAGATTTCAGCTCCTTTAGCGGCTATAAGTTGTTGTCTTAAAAAATACGCAGTTTCATTTGGTGATCGGTCTGCTAGAGCACGAAGTACTGCCAATATATCAGACAAGTTATTTAGGGAGGTATTCCACACAATAGGAGTAATCAGACTGAAGATCTTTGGTAAATTATCGAAATCTGAAATTAAGAGTAATGGAGGGATTGAGAGTAATCCTATATGTTTATGGTGGCTTTCGGTAGATGATAGCCACTCTTCTAAAAAACTAATAAATATCAGAATGTCTACTTCAGCCAACTGGGATACACAAATTGCCAATAATTTTTCCAATAATTGATCTTCGTAACAGGAATTCACCCAATTTTTCACCCGGATAATTATCCTCTCTGACGGATAAGGAGGGATTTGCCCAAGTATCGATATGGCTAGTTCTCGAGTTTCGATCCAGTTCTGCACCCAAAGAGCGTCAGCGATTCCCAACAAAGCTTCATTATCGGGGTCTCTTATCTCCCTTAAGGATCGTTCGACGGTTTTAATCACCTGAGGAGGAGTCTTATATGCTTGTACTAGAGAGGGAGGTTCACCTGACTGACCTGATCGTCTTGTACGATCAGCATAGAAATCAAGTAATTTGTGAAGTTTGTTTATAAAATCATCTGGTGAATCAACACTCTCTATCAATTCTGCAGTTTGAACTTTTAACTTCACAGGGTTGATGGCAGGCATAATGGAATCCCAATAATTTGTAGTTAAAGACCTATATGTGTTTCGATTCCAACATTTCTTTTAACAACCTAACTGCGGAATCAACATCTGGAGAAAAGGTAAGATAACGCCGGTCAGACATAGGTATATAATTACCCAATTGATCAAACATAGTGTTGATTATATCCCTCCACTCATTTCCGATAAGAATAAGGGGGCGAGGGGAGATCACATTAGTTTGTATTTGAGACCACATTGTCCCAATTTCAACTAAAGTGCCGATACCACCAGGTAATGCCAAGGCAGCGTGACACTTCTCAATTAGTGCAAAAACCCTCTGACGAAGTGTTGGGAAACGGATCTCTTCCTTGATCCAATTGTTCGGTCCAACTGGTCTCCATCGCTCGATCTCATCACAGGTCACACCAATAACATGAGCACCAGCTTCATACGCTCCACGAGAAACTGCTTCCATCGTACCAATATAACCGCCAGTAAGCACGGAATAGCCACTTTCACCAAGCATCTGGCCTAACCGCAGTGCCTGTTGATATGCTCGATCTGTCGGTTGCGGTTGTGAACCCCCAAATACAGTCACATGAGTTGTTTCCTTTTTACTTTGCTCATCTTCCGAATTATGACTTTGTAATTTCCATTCACGTTGATAATTTGCCTCGAGTTTATTTAATATCGCCGCTTCAAGATCAATCCCAGCCATGTTTGATATTTGCAAAAGGTACAACGCAACGTCGGCTATTTCTTCAGCTAAGACACTAGGCTCGTCCAATTTATCACTCCATTGGAAATACTCTAGCAGCTCCGCAGTTTCCAAAAGCATGGAAATTGATAGGTTTTTCAGAGTTTGCGGTTTGGGACTATGCTGCTCGTACCAACCTCTGGATTTTACAAATCTTTGCATAGCTTCAGTTAAGTCATCAATATTCATAAGATTATTATGGTTTTTGCGAATATCCAAGTATTTACGGATAATAACTGATCCGGTCTGAATGATTAGTAAAAACCACTAGCTTGTAATAAATTTGGTAGGTGAAAAATCGGTTAACTTTGTATTTATTATCTAATTGACATTAAAGATTTCTGTGCACGCAAGACTTGTCAGGAAGAAGAACTGGGGTGTGTTTTTGGGCGGCTGAGCTGCCCAAAAACACACCCCACTTAATTCCCTTTGACAACATTTGAGTGCACTCAAAGATTTGGCTTCCTACCCCAAAGTCCCAAGTCCTAGTACAATAATCATTAATTGATCTGATGGTTAATAAAGTTCGGACTTACGCAGTTCAAGGGTAAGGGTGGGGGGATTGGGTGGGCACCGCCTAATCCCCCCCACACCTCCCAAACTTCATAACTTCAAGAAGTGAAACAATAAAATTTTAACACGGAAATGCGGATAATTTTAACTCACGAACAAACCGACTTTGATGGCTTAGCATCTTTGCTTGCAGCCAATCTATTAGATGATTATGCTTTACCTGTGCTCCCACGTAGACTTAATAGAAATGTTCAAGCGTTTGTCACCCTTTATGGAGAAGAGTTACCCTTTATTGATCCCCGAGATTTACCCAAAGAAGAGATAAATTCGGTATGCTTAGTTGACACTCAATCATTAATTAGCGTGAAAGGAATGGGACCAGATACACAAATTCATGTGGTGGATCATCATTCACCCAGCGACGACATTCCTGAGGATTGGGATGTTACTATAGAGGAAACAGGCGCCAATACGACTATTTTTATTAAGTCAATACAAAATCGGAATGTTCAACTGAGTGTCGTCCAAGCGACACTCCTTCTTTTGGGAATTTATGAAGACACAGGATCTCTAACCTATACACGCACAACTTCAAAAGACGTGCGTGCTGCAGCATTCTTGATTGATCAAGGAGCCAGCCTCTCCCTAGCAACAGACTTTCTAAATCATCCCCTCTCATTGGATCAACAAAAGATATACGACCAATTAAGACAAAATTTGATAAATCGAGAGATACACGGACATCATATAATAATTGCTCCGGGTGACGCCAGAGAGATGAATGAGGAACTATCCACGATCGCGCATAAATTACGCGATCTACTTGATCCAGACGCTCTCTTTCTTATCATCACGGTCGGTGCAGGGGTTCAGCTTATTGCAAGATCTACCAGTGATAATATTGATGTCTCTGATATTGCCGCACACTTCGGAGGGGGTGGACATCCTCGAGCTGCAGCTGCCCTCATAAAAGATCAATATAGATCATCTGTTCGAGCGGAACTAATGGAATTATTGCCGAAGTATGTTCATCCAGCGATCACCGTTGAACAAATTATGTCACGTGACCCTCAAGTACTCTCACCGGATACCTCAGTTAGGGAAGCGGCACAACGAATGCAACGATTCGGCTATGAAGGATACCCAGTGGTAGAAGATGGTGAGATCGTTGGGTTGCTCACTCGGCGCGCAGTTGATCGTGCAATAAGCCATAAACTAAATATTACTGTAGGAAGCATAATGGATGCAGGTAATGTGAGTGTCTTTCCAACCGACTCGATAGAGCGATTACAAAAGAAGATGACGGAGTCAGGTTGGGGACAGATCCCTGTAATACACGGTAAAAGTGAAGACATTATCGGAATTGTTACCCGCACAGATCTATTAAAAACGCTGGCTCCTCAAGCAAGTCCCCCTGAGCTTCCAATTATGGCAGAGCGTTTGAAGAGAGCACTTCCACCTGCACGTCTAGCAATTGTTAATGCCATAGCGGATATTGCTCATGAAAGACATGATGCATTATTTATCGTAGGGGGTTTTGTTCGGGATCTGCTTCTAGATCACCCAATTATGGATTTTGATATTGTTGTTGAGGGCGATGCTATCGCACTAGCAGAAGCGATACAAAGTCGTCTCGGAGGTCGAGTCACTACTCATAAGCGATTCGGTACAGCAAAATGGTTTCTGGGAGAAAATACCGCTAAAAGGTTAAGGGAAATTCAGAAAAACTATCGAACAGTGTTATCTCCCGGAGAGAGAGACCAACTTATTATCTCTGGTTCTCAGTTACCCCCCAGTCTTGACCTGATAACTGCAAGAACAGAATTTTACACCCATCCGACTGCGCTACCGACAATCGAACGTGGAAGCATTAAGTTGGACCTTCACCGACGAGATTTTACGATCAATACCCTTGCTTTGCGCCTTGATGGACGCCACTACGGCGAATTACATGATTATTGGGGTGGTTTGAGTGATCTACGACAAGGAATTGTTCGGGTTTTACACTCCCTGTCATTTGTTGACGATCCAACACGCATGCTCCGTGCAGTCCGGTATGAACAAAGGTATGGGTTTCAAATCGATGAGCGAACCTTAGAGCTTCTATTGGAAGCCAAGTCGATGATTGACCGTGTTTCAGGTGATCGAATCCGCCATGAAATTAACCGCATCATCGAAGAAAAAAAAGCAGTTGAAATGTTTAGTCGTTTGGCTGAACTAGGCTTACTCAAAGCAATTCATAATGATTTAATATGGGATGATTGGATTTCCGAAAAATTACGATCCTTCTACTCTAAGGATGTTCAATTAGATTTTGGATTGAATATTGATAATATAGAATCCACGGAAAAAGAGATAATCACCTATATATTGTGGCTCTTGCGGCTTCCTCAATCCACGGTCAATAGTATCTCGAAACGATTGAAATTATCAGCCACGGTCAAAAATGCTACTCAATCTGCCGCGAAATTATGGCCTGAGCTAAATACATTAAAAGACAAAAAGCCCAGCGAGATAACAACAATATTAAATGATCTGCCAATAACATCAGTCTATTCTCTTTATCTGGCTTCTTCTGATTCAAAACTCAAGAATATATTTCAATTATTTACTAACCAATGGCGTCACATGACACCACATACGACTGGACATGAACTTCGAGAGATGGGATTGCCTCCTGGCCCTAATTATCGTCTAATTCTCATCCACTTAAGAAACGCATGGATAGATGGAGAAGTGAAAACTGTTGAGCAAGAAAAGAATTTGTTGAATACATTATTAGCTAATCAAACAGAAACTGAGGATTAAACTCAAATATTAATATTTTGATATTTGTATCCAACGGCTAATGTGAATTGACAAAAAGGGGAAGTTCTCCAAGAATAAAGGTTGGCAAACCTAAACAGGAGGACCTCCCCATGAACAGTATACCGATATCTGACATTTTGTTAATCATATTTGTGCTCGTAGATGACTGGTATCAAGAGTATGCTCAAGATTTCCGCAAAGGTAAACCGGGCAAGAAGCCTGAGTTCAGTGACAGTGAAGTCATTACGTTATTACTGGCGATGGATTTCATACCTTTTCCAAGCGAGACACAATTCTTGGCCTATCTGCGCGCCAACTATCTTGACTTGTTTCCCAGATTATTGGATCAAAGTCAATTCAACCGTCGAGCCAGAGACTTATTTCAATTGGTAGAGCAATTCCGCAGGCATTGGCTGGTCAAGATGAGCATCACCCTTTGGAATCAATGCTTGCTGGACACCAAGCCGGTTCCTGTGGTGGGCTACCGAAGAAGCAAGAAGCGCAGTGATTTCCTTGGCAGTGCGGATTATGGCTACTGTGCCAGCAAGAAAATGTACTACTTTGGCTACAAATTGGTTACGCTAACCACACTTCATGGTATTCCCCTGCTCTACGAACTCGTCCCGGCTAGTACCGATGAACGTATGGCCGCTGAAAGTCTTATCGACCGTGTCTCAGGCTGTGATATCTGTGCCGACAAAGGCTTCATCGGTCGAGAATGGCAGTTGCAACTCTTTCAGCAAACTGGCAATCGGATTTGGACACCTAAACGCAGTAATCAATTTGAACAAAACCCAAAATGGTTTGACAAACGGCTCAATCGGTTGCGTCTGCGCATTGAAGGCGTTTTCAATGAAATCCAAAACACAGGCCGAAACCTGGAACGCTTGCTGGCTAAAACAATTCGAGGATTATGTACTCGCATCATTGCCAAAATGACCAGTCATTTGTTAAAGTTCATTCTGCGAAGCTTCTTTCAGATTGATGTGCAGACTTTTACGTCCATTTCTGCCTAATTCACATTAGACGTATCCAATATATTTATAATACAATGCCTAAGTATTATTCCCAACTCTATATCCGACAGATCAAGTACACTGATCTACGCTCGCTGGAGTGGGATGGTCAATATACCCACTTTCGTAGAATGTACAAACAAACCTACAAACGAGCATTGCGAGGAGAAAATATTCTCTGGTGTGCAGAACTGCTTGGTATTGGGGTAATGGGACAACTCTTTGTCCAGTTAATTAGCAATAGGAAAGAAGTCGCAGATGGTTATAACAGGGCATACATTTTTGCTGTTAGGGTCCATCCCAAGTATAGAGGTTCTGGTATTGGAACTCAACTTTTCACATATGCTGAAATAGACTTAGTATTACGTGGATACTCTATTGCCACATTAAATGTCGCCATGGAGAATCATTCTGCGATCCGTCTTTATCAACGCTTGGGGTATAAAATTGTCGGAATTGAACCTGGTCGCTGGTCATATATCGACCATAGAGGCAGAAAAAGAGAAATCCACGAACCATCTTGGCGAATGGAAAAGTTCTTAGACAAAAACATATCTACATCAACATAGCGTGAAATTTGGGGATAAATTTGTTGTTACAGTATGCAGTGTGGTTTAATTTTTATTTTACTCGCAACCTTGCATCTTGAACATTTCCATGCTAGAATCTTATGGGTAAGGGTGGTAGCGATACTGGTGGCACCGAAAAGTGGGAACCCCCCACTTTTCTTTGTGTATAGAAATATGCTACCCCCAATATGAATTGTTGGAGTTATATCAAGGAAAGCGAAGATTCTGAGGGTTTATCTCCCAAACAAATGGGAGCTAGATCCAAAATGTAATAACCCGCTCATAGTTGAAACCCTCCAGATGGAGAAATAGAAAGTATGAAGAACGAGTTCGAACTAGCTTTTAATGAAGTAATAGAGGATAAAGGTCTGCCAAAAGATGTAGTTATGGAAGCGCTAGAGGCAGCTATGGTATCCGCATACCGACGATCCGTAAATGCATCAAACGCACAGCATATTGAGGCAAATATCGATAAAGAGACAGGTAAAGTAGTAATTCATGCAGAAAAAGAGGTCGTCGATAAGGTCCAAGACTCACGAACTGAAGTGTCTTTGGATAAAGCTTTGAAGATCAACCCAGATGTCGAGATTGGGGACATGGTAATTGTTGAAAGCACTCCAAAGAATTTCGGTCGTGTTGCTGCGCAAACTGCTCGCCAAGTAATACAACAACGCATCCGAGAAGCAGAACGTGAAGCGCAATTCAACTATTATGTCAAACAAGTTGGTGAAATTGTCAGTGGCGTGATTCAGGCAATTGGTCCTCAAGGTGTTACTTTGGGATTGGAATTAAAGGCTGAGGGGATTATGCCACGGAGCCAACAAATCCCACGCGAACACTTCCGAGTTCACGACCGGGTAAGGGCACTTCTCCTTGAGGTAAAAATGAGTAACAGGGGACCTAGTATTATCCTGTCGAGAGCTCATCGAGACTTTCTAAGACGCTTGTTAGAAAACGAAGTCCCAGAGATCTATCACGGATTGGTCGAAATTCGATCCATCTCTCGGGAACCTGGTCAGCGATCGAAAGTGGCTGTTGCCGCACTTCAACCGGGAGTTGACCCTGTTGGTGCTTGTGTTGGTATTCGAGGTGTGAGAATTCAAGCAATTGTGCGTGAATTAAATGACGAAAAAATAGACGTAATTGAGTGGAATCCTGACCCTGCGGCATATATAGCAAAATCACTCAGTCCCGCAAGAGTCACCGGCGTGTACCTAGACGAGAGTTCTAAAGGACCAAAAACCGCTACTGTTGTTGTTCCGGAGGATCAATTAAGTTTAGCTATCGGTCGCGACGGGCAAAACGCACGCCTAGCAGCAAAATTAACCTCTTGGCGCATTGACATTAAAAGTCTCATCGAAGCTACTTCGGATGTGCTTTTTAAATTGGAGAATGAACCTGAATATGCCAGGTTCGCAGAAAAAGAGTCAGAAAATATTCATCAGATTGAAAATATCCTCGCGAAGAAGGCGGAAGGGCGACCCGTTATGCCGGAGGAATATAAAATGATGAGTATGTTTGTTGACCGTTTAGAACGGGCCGTTATTCAACGGCGCAAACGTATCAAGACTGAACAAAAGGAAAGATTCGAAGCTGCCCGAGAAACTGTACCCGAATCAGCATTTGAAGTTCCACTCCTAACGTTAGGTCTTTCGACACGTTTCCACGATCTCCTTGTGGATGAAGGATACGCAACTGTTGGTGACCTTATGGTTCAAAATAATCTCGATCAAGACGTTATCCGAGAATTGAAAGGGATTGGACCAAAAGCTATAGAGGAAATCGAAACAGCATTAAATGCAATGCTACTGCTTGAGGAGGAGAAAGAGCAGGTGGAAGCGGAAGTAGTAGTGCAGGAGCCTCTTGAAGAAGTAGAAGAGCCCGAGTCCACAGAGAGAGAGGAAATCCCTTCAGAAATCGTTGAGGAAGAATTACGCGAGGTTGTTGATACTGAAGCTGAACCAACAGAAACACTGGAAGCAGAGGAAGTTGAAGATAAAGTTGAAGAAATTCCGACTGAAGAAGAAATGCTTGAACCAGCTGAAGTAGTAGAAGAAGCAGAAGGAGAAGAAGCAGAGGTTGAGGAAGAGAAGGAAGAAGAACTTCCTGAATCCTTAGAGGATATATTCAAACTCAAACCAGAGATGCTCGATATTGATGATGAAATGTATAGTGAAGATATCGAGTATGAAGAGGAATTTCCAGAAACCAAGACGAGAAAAAAGAAAAAGAAAAAACCTAGGAAATATGTCGATGTTGAGTACGATCCAGAACAGGATGTAACCATCTATAAAAAACGCCACAAACGTGGTGAAGAAGATTGGGATGAAGATTGGGATTACTAGTTAATCAATATCCACAGTGAAAGGGAAATCGGGTAGGAAACGCAGAAAGCATGTACCTCAACGTACATGTATAGGTTGTAGAACTGTGCAACCTAAGAGATCCTTAATGCGGATTGTAAGGAATCAGGATGGTGTTAGAGTAGATCCTACCGGGAAGGCATCAGGGAGAGGTGCCTACCTCCACCTACAAAAGAGCTGTTGGCAACAAGCTTTGAAAGGATCACTTAGTAAAGCTTTGAAGACGGATATAACGATTGAAGAATTGGAGGATCTCAAGGCTTTTATGACGACCCTACCCGAGGAATAACCCGATAACAACAAGCAACATAGACATCCAGGACAAATTTGTTGTCACCAATAACTCACAAATAATCCAGATAGACGAGTGCAAATTCCAAATATGTCGAAAACAACATGCTCATTGAGGCATAACTTACCAACTATAAGGAGTCGCCGTAGTGAGCGAAAACGAACAGATTCTTAACCAAATCGAGCTACCTGCTAGCTTAACCGTGCGCGGATTAGCTCAAAAGCTGGACACGAGCCCCATTGATATTATTAAAACATTGATGGCTAATGGGGTAATGGCCAATATAAATCAACAGATAGACTTTGATACAGCTGCCGTCGTGGCAGCAGAACTTGGTTTTGAGGCCATATTGGAAACTTTTGAGCGGGTCAAGGAAGAAGACACTGGCGAAATCCCCCTTTGGCGCCGTCTTATTGCCAATGAAAACCCTA
Source organism: Anaerolineales bacterium (assembly GCA_050049875.1). Classification (GTDB taxonomy): domain Bacteria; phylum Chloroflexota; class Anaerolineae; order Anaerolineales; family UBA11858; genus JASFVL01. Next base: position 5,417 of record JASFVL010000007.1, on the reverse strand, counting down.
GCGATCTTACCTCCAGACCGCCTGTGATCACGATTTTAGGACATGTTGACCATGGTAAGACAACCTTGCTCGATGCTATACGTGACACAAGTGTCGCAGAGGGGGAAGCTGGGGGGATAACACAACATATTGGTGCTTACCAGATTGAACATAAGGGAAAATCAATCACCTTTCTGGACACACCTGGTCATGCAGCATTTACCGCGATGAGATCACGAGGCGCGCAGGGGGCAGATATCGTTGTGCTTGTCGTTGCTGCTGATGATGGAGTCATGCCACAAACCAAAGAAGCTATTGCTCATGCCAAAGCTGCAAAAGTCCCCATTGTTGTTGCTCTTAATAAAATGGATAAAGCAAATGCTGAGCCGGACCAGGTAAAACAACAACTAGCCGAAGCAGGATTAGTACCAGATGAATGGGACGGTGAAACTATCGTCGTACCATTATCAGCCAAACGGAGGGAAGGACTTGAAGATCTCTTAGAAGCGATTTTGCTTGTTTCAGACAACATGGAGATACTGGCAAATCCAGCTGGAAGTGTATTTGGAACTGTAATTGAAGCTGAGATTGATAGAGCCAGAGGCGTTATGGCAACTCTCTTAGTACAAAGTGGAACGTTACATGTTGGAGACATCGTAGTTGCTGGCAAAAGCTATGGCCGCTTAAGAGCAATGTTTGACCATCTTGGAAACGATTTAGAAGAAGCCGGTCCATCGTTACCTGCTTCCGTTATGGGACTTAATGAAGTCCCAAAAGCTGGAGATTTATTCCGAACCGTCGAAGAAGAAAAAGAAGCAAGAAATATTATCAAAGATCGAGAATTAGCTGAGGAGGAAAGAGAAACTGAGGGTAAGAGCGCAGTCACTCTGGAGCAATTATTCGATCAAGTCCAATCCGGAGCAGTACCCGAATTGCGTTTGATTGTTAAAGCTGATGTCCAAGGATCTTTAGAACCAATTATCTCCTCACTTGAGGATCTCAGTGTTGGAGAAATCGGGGTAAACATTCTCCATACTGGTACCGGTAATATCGGTGAAAATGATGTTATGTTAGCAGCAGCCTCCAAAGCTGTTGTCATCGGTTTTAACGTTCATGCCGATACTGCTGCTCTACGCTTGGCTGAATCAGAAGGTGTTTCTATTCGCCTTTATGAGATCATATACCGGCTGATCGAAGACATAGAAAAAGCCCTAAAAGGTCTTCTTGAACCTGAAGAGAAGAAAGTTGTTGTTGGTCGAGCAGAAGTACTGGCGGTATTTCCAGTATCAAAACTCGGACGTGTTGCAGGCTGTCGAGTTATAGATGGAGAAATTCGCCGTAATGCCTTAATGAGAGTTATCCGAAACGGTGATGTGGTACATGAGGGAGAAATTGCTTCATTAAAAAGACACCAAGACAATGTCACTGAAGTTCGTCAAGGTTTCGAATGCGGAATTGGATTGCGGGATTATAATGAATTCCAAGAGGAGGATCTTCTGGAATGCTTCGTTATTGAAGAGGTCGCTGCAATTTAAATCACATAAAGAACTATGGTATCGCGTATAAGGGCGACAAAAATCGCAAATCGTATACACAAAGAGCTTTCAGAAATATTAATATTTGAAGTATCTGATCCACGTTTAGTTAATGTTTCAATAACAAAAATCAGGGTAGATAGAGAATTAGCTTATGCTAATATATATGTTTCCTCTCATGAAGGAGCGGATAAAAGAGAAGAAATAATCTCAGGGCTCGAACATGCAAAAGGGTATTTACGCAGTCAATTAGCCAGAAGAATTCAATTGAGAACTTTCCCACATTTAAGATTTTATTGGGATCCAAGTCCAGATCATGCTGACCGCATAGAGCAACTAATCGAGTCGTTGCACCAAGAAGAAAAATCACCTGATGCAAAAAAGAACGAGTCATCGGATGAATGATAATCTTGCTGACCTTGTTAATCAGCGAATCAATAACGCTCAAACTATTTTGGTTGTCTCTCACATCCGACCAGATGGCGATGCTGTGGGATCGTTATTGGGTTTAGGTTTGGCACTTCAAGAATCCGGGAAATCTGTTGATATGGTTTTAGCGGATGGTGTGCCCTCAACATTCCAACATCTACCTGGCAATGAGATTGTCCTTAAGAACCCCAAAGGCAGTTATGATCTAATTGTTGTTCTTGACAGTTCGGATTTGATGAGGGTTGGAGATGCCTTAGAGAAATACCCAAAACCAGATATTAATATCGATCATCATGTCACTAATGTCAATTTTGCGAACATTAACCTCGTTGATACTGATGCGGTAGCAACCACAGAAATCTTAGCTAATCTTCTCCCATCAGGTGGCTTTACCATAAATAAATCAATTGCTACCAATTTGCTTACTGGGCTAATCACAGACACATTGGGATTCCGCACCTCGAACATGACTCCCAAAGCGCTAAGGACAGCTGCAGATTTGATGGAAATGTGGGATCTGGATCTATCGAATTTATACCAACAAGCATTATTAAACCGGTCCTACAAAGCAGCACGCTATTGGGGAATAGGACTCTCAAAAATCCAGCGTGAAGATCGGCTGATCTGGACTTCATTGACACAAGCCGACCGCAGTTCAATAAGCTACCCAGGCAAGGATGACGCTGACTTAATTAATGTTCTAGCTTCAATTGAGGAGGCTGATATAGCACTAATTTTTATTGAACAACCGAATGGAAATATTAAAGTTAGCTGGAGAGCCAAGCCTGGATTCGATGTTTCCCAAGTAGCTCTTCATTTTGGAGGAGGGGGTCATAAACCCGCCGCCGGAGCAGAGATAGTGGGAACATTAGAAACTGTTCAAGCAGAAGTAATAGAGGCAACCCGCGATCTTCTAAATGGCAAACCAGAGTAATATATTGGAGAATAAAGGAAAATCTTCGAGAATTATCTCAATAAATTCTTGATCTGGGAGGAAAAGAATTATGGATAAGCAAGAAATAAAAAACGTCGTTTCAGGTGTATTTGTAGTAGACAAACCAATTGGTCTCACCTCTCATGATGTAGTCCAAATCATCCGTCGAGGTACTGGAATCCGACGTGCTGGGCACACTGGGACATTAGATCCAAGGGCATCTGGCGTACTTGTTGTGTTAATTGGACCGGCAGTACGTTTAAGCGAGTATGTCTCCGCTTCCGATAAGCGATACCAAGCAACCCTCAAGCTCGGAAGCTCCACTGAGACGTACGATTCAGAAGGACCTGTTACAACTTATTCAGCTATTGAACACATTACAGAAGATGATTTCAATACCTTGCTCGCTGAGTTTACTGGTGAAATCGAACAAGTTCCTCCGCCTTACTCTGCGGTGAAAGTAAAAGGACGCAAAGCTTACGAAAGAGCACGGAAGGGAGAGGACGTCAAATTAGAGCCTCGCATTATCAATGTGTACAGCCTCGATCTATTAGAATGGGCACCTCCGGAAGCTGTGTTGGATGTTTACTGCTCTTCGGGAACTTATGTTCGCTCACTTGCTCATGACCTAGGAGAAAGACTCGGTGTCGGAGCTCACTTGATCGGCCTTCGACGAACAAAAAGTGGGAGATTCACTCTCCGTGATGCCGTTCCACTTCGGCAGCTCCAAGATGCTTTTGCAGTCGGAGAATGGTACAAGTACCTCATACCAGCTTCTGAAGCTCTTGCTGATTGGCCGATGATTGAATTATCTGGTGAAGAGGTAGATTTGGTCCGTCATGGACATCGAATTCCATTAAAGAAAAATCTTGATGAGATTACAACTGTTGAGGATGGACTCATTCGTGCACTAACTCAACAAGGCGATTTAGTTGCGCTGCTTCAGCTCGAAGAGGATGACAAAGAGTGGCAACCTCGGAAAGTCTTCTTTCAATCGTAAACCGTTCAATTACTAGCTATTCCTTTTGCTATGATGTGGTGAAAACCCGACTATTTTTCCGTAATATGTTACGAGCCACGTTATGAGGGGAACTAGAGAACAACGGATCGCATGAAGCACTTTTGGTCGCTAAAAGATGTCAATTTAAAGAATGTCTGGTTGACAATTGGATCATTCGATGGTGTTCATAGGGGTCACCAGGAAATTGTCAAGCGCTTATCTGATCAATCCCATACAGCGGGGGCGGAAGCTGTTGTCCTGACTTTCTATCCACATCCTGCTGCTGTTTTGCGTGGTCGAGACGATCCGTTTTATCTAACTACTCCAGAGGAAAGAGCTTATCTATTAGGTATATTTGGGGCAGATGTCGTCATAACCCATAAATTTAACAGCGAGATTGCAAACTTATCAGCCAGAGATTTCTTATCGCGATTAGATAAACACCTTGATTTTCGTCAACTCTGGGTGGGATACAACTTTGCTATGGGGAAAAATCGCGATGGAGACACAGATAAACTGCGAGTTCTGGGGATTGAATTAGATTATCAATTGAAAGAGATAAAACCGATAAAAATTGGTGGACAGGTTATATCCTCAAGTCGCATTCGTGAGCATTTGAGAGCTGGTGAAGTTACAGGCGCTGCTAAACTCTTAAATCGTCCTTATCAGATCCAAGGAAAGGTTATTTCGGGTGATGGCCGCGGACGCACGCTAGGAATACCGACCGCGAATCTGGCTTATTGGCCAAAGCGAATCTTACCGAAACCAGGCGTATATGCATGTCGCGCTTTAATAAACAATAGGCAGTGGAAAGCAGTGACCAATATCGGTATTCGACCAACATTCGAACAGTATAATGAGAAAATCCATGTTGAAACCCATATTTTGGATTTCAACCATGATATCTACGGAGAACAAATCAAATTAGAATTTCAATCCCGTCTCAGGGATGAACGTCGTTTTCCAAATCTTGAAACACTGATCAAACAAATCCAAAGTGACATCTCTCAAGCAAGATCTCAACTCTCTGCTTGACAACGAAAATCCTTCCAGATATACTCTTATTAGTTCATATATTTTAAGTGTCCTCTGACACATAACTGCTCGGGGAGCCTGCTATAAACAGGCTGAGAGGAGAACCTCAAATTCTCGACCCGCGAACCTGATCCGGATAATACCGGCGGAGGAAAAGCAAATTCTGAGTACGCAAATCCTCCTCCGGTTTCGAAGGAGGATTTTTTGTTGGGTGCCATAATATTTGCCAATGGTGAACTCCGCCATCCAAAAGTTATTCTTGACATGATTCGATCAACAGACCTCCTAATTGCAGTGAATGGTGGAGCAGCACACTGCAGAGACCTCGGTTTATCCCCATCTGTTATTATTGGTGATTTGGATTCGTTAGAAGAAGATCTGATTTCCAACTATATAGCTCAGGGAGCAGATGTGTTTCAACATCCAACGCGGAAAAATGAGACGGATCTGGAACTTGCAATCCTCTATGCGGTAGAAAGAGACCTAGATGAGATAATAATCTTTG
>JASFVL010000165.1:0-8204 GCA_050049875.1 Anaerolineales bacterium | reverse complement strand
GCCCCGCGCCCTTGGGAGGGGGCACGCCACAGCCAAAGAGCCGCGGCCAGCCCGAGAACGACGGCCAGAACGATCCCTGCTGGGCCGAGGGCGTTTGTCAACGTGGCGCTCTCTCCGTTCACGTTGAGGGTGGCGGCTATCAACCGATCGCGCAGCGAGGACAGCGGTCCTAAGTAGACCAGGATGTCGCCCAGTGCCCAAAAGACCAAACCGACCAAGGTGCCCAGCATGCCGTGCCCCATCTTGTAGAACAAGCCGGTGATGCACGAAGAGGCTACCACCATCCCCACGCCGAAGATTAGCCCGCCGAACAGGTTGGCGCCCCAGGTGAAGGGCGGGATCCAGGGTTCAATCCACCCCAGGGCGCGCATCCCCGCTACCAGTGGGGTCGCCACCAGCAGCACCAGGATGTAGGCACGGAACAGGTCAAGCTGTTGGGGTTTGCGGAACAGGCCCCGCAGCGTGCTGTGGAAACACAGGTCGCCGCGCTCTAGGGCGTAACCTAGGCCGGTTCCGGATAGAAAGGCGAGGATTAATGTCATAATGTCTTATTTCATCGAATATATTCACCAATGAGTTTGCTGCTGGGGCTGTAATCCAACAGCACCATCACGAATCTGTTTGTTAGCGTGACAGGTAGTTCTCGCTTGATCCCTCCAATTATAGACAACTCTGATTAAGTAAATCTTACAAAATTTAGTGGTCCCCCTGTTGCGTTTGATGCATATTTTTGAGGTCGCTGTGGACTTGCTTCTCAAATTGAGGTATTCTTGTCACGAAATACACGATATTTCATGAATTGGGAAGGTTTCTCACGGTCGCCCAACCCAGCAGACCAAGCAGCGGTAGGTACTCCAACCAGCGCACCTGGGCGAACTCTCGCAGGTTCTGCGGGTCCAGGTAGGTCAGATAGGAGAAAGCCACGGCAATGGAGAAGTACAGCCACGCCCAGGCGAAACGCCGGATTGCAGGACTCTCGCCCTCCTGGGGCAGCAGAAAGGGCAGCAAAGGAGTAAGGACCGTCATGTACCAGGGGTGCACAGTGGGGGTCAGCAGCAGGTAGGCACCCAGGGGGAACGAAGCCAACCGCAGAAGGTTGAGGTTACGCGCCCGGGGATTCTTTTCAGCGGGGTCGTCCAAGCGCCAAGTCCAATGCAGGGTCGCCAGGGAGACCAAAGCCATCAAGGCACTAACCAGCAAACGAACTGCCATACCGGGACCTTCACCGACGACCTCCAGCGGCACCGCACCCGGGGTGGGATAGCCGCTCAGAGCCACCTCCAGCCAGTGATACAGACTGCTGTTGTAGTTCCAATACATCCTGTAGATGCGCGTGGCGCCAAAAAGCCCCGTGCCATCCAGTGGGCCTAGGAGCCCCCAGCCGGCGGTGAGGGCGAAGGGGGCGGCGGCGAAGAGCAGGGCAGCGGCGTAAAGCAGCGCCTTTTTCCAGCCCCAACGCCGCAGGAAGAGCGGCACCAGCAGAACGGGGACAATTTTCGTCAGCGTCGCCGCCGCTAACGCTAGGGCGGAGCCGGTACGGTACAGCGCCTTCCGCGGGCTGTCCGCCTTCTCGCGAGCCAGCAACCAGAAAGCTAGCATCACCAGAAAGATCATCCAGGCGTCCAGGTGAGCACCGTGGGCGAACTCGACGACCACCAGCGGGTTCCACAGGTAAAGCAGAACCCGCCGCCGGGGGAGCCGCAGGCGGCGCAAGATGTCCATCACCAGCCAACCGGCGGCTAAATCAAAGAGCGCCGCGCCAACCTGGAAAACCAGTGCGCTTTGCGGGACAAGGCGCACCGCGGCGGCAAAGAACCCCTGGGCGGCCGGCAGGTAGGGGGAAGCCATCCAGGCGTTGTTGACCATCTCCCGGGGCGGAATGGTGTAAGCGTCCAATTCGGGCGAGTCCACGGGGAGGGCGTAGGGGTTGAGGCCCTGATTGAGCAAGTGCCCGTCCCAGATGTAGCGGTAGACGTCGTCGGAGAGGGTCGGGGAGGTGAGCAGTAGGGTCAGCCGGAAGAGCAGCGCCAATCCCCAGATCAGCCCGATGGGAATACGGTCGCGCTCCATGCGCAGGGTAGCTATTAGATAGGCAGTTGCCGCCAGGGTGAAATAGGCTAAGAAGGTGATCACGTGGGAACCACGTAAGCTGGGCAGCGGGACGAGGGCTGCGAAGCAGGCCGCCATGACCGCCCCGGCAAGGAGTGAGGCACCCCCCAAGCTGTTTAATGCCTGTGAAAATCGGGTTCTATACAAGTGAAATTCTTGAGCGATTAAGCGTGCGACTCGAAGTAGCGCCGCGTGTGCACTAACTTGTCCAATGGCAGGCCTTCCAATTCGCGCTGCAGGCGCGCTACGTCCGCGGCGCTGTCCACGTCGTACCAGGGGGCTAATAGAGCGGCGCGCAGGCCCAGCGCTTTGGCTTTCTCCAGCGTCTGCGGCAGCACCTGGGAGGTGCTCCAAGGGATGCCAGTGAAGATCTCAGCGTGGAGTTGCTTCAGCCCTACCAGGTAGTAGCCGCCGTCCTCATTGGGTCCGAAAATCACGTCGTGGTCGTCCAGCAGGTCGAAGGCTCGCTGAATGTACTTGAGGGGCAGCGAGGGCCCATCGGAGTTCAGCGCGCAGACCTTGGGATGCCCTTTTTCCAGCAGGCGAGCGATGACCTGGCTCAGGCAGTCCCCGATGTGTTCGCAATCCACCGGCAGCAGGTGTGCTCCGGGGGGGCGGATGCGTTCGAAGTAGCCCGTGGCATTTGACGGGGTCACCGCGATGGTCAAGTCGATTCCTTTCATAGAGGCACTCAGGACGATGGTGTCTTTGAGCAGTGCTTCGTAGAGGGCAGCGGCCTGCGCGGGGCTAAGCGGTGGGGTCAGACGGGTCTTGGTGGAGCCGACGGTGGGCTCCTTGGCCATGATGATCAGGGCGGGGTTGGGCATGGGAGCGAAAGCGCGTTGCGCAAACGTTCTCATGTTTTGCGCAATGCGCATGGTGTCTAACGAATCCTGTATTTGAAGATCGTTTTTAAAATGTAGTAGGTTGACAATACGGTCCCCCGTATTGTACCGCTGATCTTGGAGTGACCACCCAGGCGAGGGCGATAGCGAACGGGTAACTCCACGATGCGCCAGCCCCGGCGGGCGGCTTTGGCGATCATCTCGGTGGGCCAGCCGTAGGTCATCTCGACCATCCCTAAGCGCAGCAGCTTCTCGCGCCGGAGGGCGCGGAAGGGACTCAGGTCGCTGATCGGCAGGCCGTAGAGGACACGCAACAGCCAGGCCGAGAGGCGGTTACCAACTCGCTGGTGCCAAGGCATGGCGCCCGGGGAAATGTCACCCGCTAGACGTGAGCCGAGTACCAGGTCGGCGCGGCCCTCCAGCAGAGGTGCCAGCAGGTCGGGGATTTGGGTAGGATCGTCGGCGCCGTCAGCGTCCATGAAGACGATGAACTCGCCGCTGGCGTGGGCTAGGCCCGCGGCGCAGGCTCGCCCGTAACCGCGCTGTGGCTCGTGAATCACTTTGGCGCCGGCCGCCTCGGCGACCGCCACCGTGCCGTCGGTGGAGCCACCGTCCACCACGATGATCTGCGCAACGGACTCCGGCGGGATGGCCTCTAGTACCGCGCCGAGGCTCTGCTCTTCGTTTAATGCGGGGATGATGACGCTGGTGGACATGAGGAGGATGGCGAACCCCTAAAGGGGTGCTGCGCTACGCGATGGCGAGTGGCGAATAATTGTTGCGACCGCCCCTCTGAGTGCTCCGCGAAAGTCGCGCTCAGGGGCAATGCTAAACGCTCACTTACGGTGACGCGGGGTGTTCTCTTCTTTATGTGGTTGAAATATATCCTGAAACTTGTAAAAAATAGTTGAACCACCTTTTGCTTCCCTTACCAAAAGGTACGCTATGCGGGGGAGGCTCCAGGTGCGCTTCGCAGTGTGACAGGATTGCCGAAGGGTAGGGCGATGGCACCCTCGTCTTAGCTCCACACTCTCTCTTAGACGATAGACCGTGGACACGAACCATGGGCGGTGGGCGGGGGACAAAAATCAACCCAGACAGAACCCACGGTTGACTAAAGTCCCAGATTTTGTGGGCACTATTTTACCTTTTCCCCTGGGGGAAGGCAAGGTTTTTGGAATATTTGTTCTAATTATTAAGTTGAGGAGGGAATGTGGATTGAGGATTGTTCTCCTTTCTTGCTAGGGCTCGCGGTGATTTGAGATGGGAGTATAATCTCAATTGGTCTAGTGAATGCTAATTGAATGGATGAGTGGTCTAAAAAACCAAGTATTCAAGGAAGAACTAGCTGCATTTAGGAGAATAGGCATCTGTCTAATGGCTACTTGGATTGGTCACTTACGGATAGCTGAGAATCTACTCAGTCTGATCGATAACCTCGACGCTGAACAATTCACCGTTGGTAATTTGGCCCCGGATTCTGGCCTTCCGGATGAGAAGTGGGAGCGGTTTGATCCGCCACCAGAGATCACGCATTTCAAGGACTCAGGCGAGGACGACGCTGAAATTCAAGACTTAAGGTTCTTTGATGAATATCTTGCATCAGAGAAGGTTCGCCCCGACGTTGCCAGGTTTTCATTCCTACTTGGCTATTTCTTCCACCTCGTGACCGACCGCTACTGGTATTTCGAGATTGGGAAACCAACAATGAAGCGTTATTCAAAGCAATTTGAGGAGGATTCAGATTTCATCTGGGAAGTCAAGCGCGATTGGTACGGGCTCGACCACTTATATTTGCGAGAACATCCCGATTCACTGTTTTTTGGAGATTTTCAAGCCTACGAGTATCGCAAAGACTATCTTGATTTTCTCACCGCTGAGGCAATTCAACATCGAATTGATGAAATAAGAACGGTGTACCAAAGAGACGATGAAAGAATCCATAGCCTGATAGAGCGACCGTTCATCTTTCTGGGCAAGGACGATATGAATCGCTTCGTGTCAAATGCCACAGATCACTTGAACGGGATTCATCAAATCTTGATTGTAGAGCAACGTGACTACAATGCGGCTAGGTCTTCGTTGGATATGCTCTTATGAGGCTGTCCAAAGCGCGCGTCGATCTGACAGGATGAGTATTTTGGATGAAGAACAGAACGCGCGGATGCTCAGCTCACACACTCACCGTTAGGCAGTACACAGAGCGCATAAAAGGTAACGCCGCTACAGTGAGATACCAATGTTGATGGCCTAAAAAGTAGTATGGACGAGTTTGGCAGGGAGACACTGTGCCATATCGTGAAGTAACCAAAAGAGATTGGTGGAGAGTTGGTGGGTACATTCTACTGACGATTGGGGTTATTGTGGTTACTGGAGCGATCCTGATCCCAGTGGTCCGGCCAATTGGACTCATCGTTTGGCTCGTCATATTCGTCGGCGGCAGTCTGTTTCTGTTAGTAAGATGGCACGCGAACAATACTGCATATCGCTGCCCAGCGTGTGGCTACGAATTCGAGATTTCGGTTTTCACTGACTTCGCCAGCCTTCAAGTCCCGGATAAGAAATATTTGAAATGCCCGCAGTGCGGCAAGAGGAATTGGGTGACAGTGCTCATGAAGAAGGACTAGCAATGGAGAAACGCCCAGAAAGCGAAAAACATCTAATTACATCCGACATACTCATAGGACTGCCGGACGCCTCGCTAAATTCACCACAATGCGTGACCGTGAAATCGACGGTGAGTTTCCGCTGGACCGCTGGTCCACACTGATTCTGGATTGCAGAGAGCGTGAAAGGTGACTTCCGATTCCTTGGCTCATAGCCCTATTGAAGTCTTCCCAGCCACACCAGATGACTGGCCAGACATCGAAGAGTTTTTCACTAAGACTCCATGCTGGTGTCAGTACTGGCGCCAATCGGCCAGCGAATATGGCCGTAGTTCGAAAGAAGAGCTTTATGAGCGCGTGCTGCCCAAGCGCAGGAATGGTCTCCGCAAACAACTCCAAGGCGCGACTCCACCAGGTATCCTTGCATACCTCGATGGTAAGTTGGTCGGCTGGTGTGGCATTGGCCCGCGTAGCGAGATGGAGCGACTTGTCCGCTCGCGAACCATCCCGGCAGTTGACGATCTCCCGGTCTGGTCAATTGTCTGTTTCTTAGTCCGGGCGGGATACCGGCGTCGTGGCGTAGCAAGAGCCCTACTGCGCGGAGCTATTGAGTGCGCTCGTTCGTTCGGTGCTCCGGCGCTTGAGGCATACCCTGTGGATCCCATGGAGGAGCGCATCGAGGCGGCATCCGCCTATGTTGGCACGCTCTCCATGTTTCAGAGAGAGGGATTCCGTCCCGTGATTAAGACCGCTGCACGTAGCGCCGGACTGTCGAGATGGCTTGTGCGGCTCGAGCTAAACGGGGGTCCAAGCGATCGTGCGGCCTAACGACTCACTGGAGCAAATTCAAGGTTAACGCAATTTAGTCTTCTGCCCAGAGTCGGTGTATGATCGAGGTAGAAAGCGGGCTGTTTAGTTCAGAACCGTTAGGAAGCACGCGGAGCACGATGTCCGAATCTGTGCAGGTAACCATCGTGAACGTGGGATACCGATCGACCAACTACTGGGTCGTCAGCGCCGGTACTGCGCGCTTGCTCGTCGACCTGGGCTGGCCGGGCACGATGGGAAAGATGCGCGCGAACCTGCGCCGGATGGATGTGCCGCTTAATGAAATCCGGTATGGGCTCGCAACCCACTACCATATCGATCACGCCGGCCTGGCACAAGAACTGAAACACGCAGGGGTCCCGCTACTCGTGCTCGACGTGCAAGTCAGCGCGATCCCGATGATGAAAACGTGGATCAAGCCTCAGGACAGGTATGTGGACATCACCATGTACGATAATGTGATCATCTCTTTCCCCGAGAGCCGCTCGGTGCTTGAGCGGATCGGTATCCCGGGGGAAATCCTGCACACACCGGGGCACTCCGATGACAGCGTTTCGCTCCTGCTCGACGACGGCTCGGCTTTCACCGGCGACCTAACGCATCCATCACTTGTCGGAGAGCGCGACGCGGCCGTTGTGTCCACCAGTTGGCGATTACTGCGAGAGCGCGGCGCGACTCGTGTTTATCCTGCGCACGGTCCTGTGTGGTCGATAGGCGATGAGTTCGTCGTCTGAACTGCAGAAATTTGTCCGTGGTCTCCCTTTGATCGTCCTGAGCCCCGGCTGGCTGACGTTCAATGGAAGCATGTTTGGTAAAAATACGGGGGGGCCGAGAGTATACTAAAAAATGTGTACTCCAGGAGAAAGTAGTTATGAATCACTCAAACGAGATAGAACGCGCAGCTTTCTGGCAAGGGATTGACCAATTCGCAACAGACCAGCCAATTATTTTCTCGGGTGCAATTACCGGTTTGTTGCTTTTGCTTCTGCTTGTTGCGATATTTATTGGGATAGCTGCATCCAAAACGGCGGCGAGAAGGCAGATCGGTGAAGCCATCGGTCGTTTTCTAGGCGCGGCTGTCCTTGTGCTAATAACTCAACGCCTCGGTTGGCTCGAGTTGGCCGGATTTAAATCACCTGGGATATCGCAATCCTGGGGCTTGATGGCTCTAGCTTTGATATACGTGGTCATCGCTTTCCCGTATTCACTGACGGGGTCACTCAGCTTCCGACCAGAGGATCTGCGATTGGGTGCAAGTCTCTCTATAAATATGGTTTCCGCAGCACTGATTGAGGAGATCGCTTTTCGAGGAATCATACTCTATGCGCTGATACGCGCCTGGGAGGGAAATCAAGCAGGAGTGCTTAGCGCAGTTCTTGTTTCGTCTATCTTCTTTAGTTTGATCCACGTATTGAACTTGCTCGCGGGAGAGTCAATTGGTCGTGTCGCGCCGCAGGTTGCATGGTCATTTTTTGGCGGGGTATTCTTTGCTTCATTGGTAGTCTACGGGATGAGTATTTGGCCAGCTGTCTTGCTACATGCGTCCGCCAATGTCGCTGTCAGGCTGAACCTTCAAAGTAAGCCAGAGTTCCAGCCATCTCCAAAAGGTTTCATTCGCTTGGCTGGCCTTTCTATTCCCTTAGCAATTCTTGGGATTGCCATTTTGTAGTCTTCTCGCCGGAGTAGGCATATTAGCTTATATTTATTTCCTTTAGAGCGTTTTAACAGATTTCGGTGCTTGCCTAATGATTTGCTGACTCGTGTCTCTCTTTGTTTCATTGCTTCCTTTCCACTTTAAACCCTACCCCTGAAGGGA
>JASFVL010000166.1:0-8204 GCA_050049875.1 Anaerolineales bacterium | reverse complement strand
GGGCGAATCATGTCATTGACTACACCCAAGAGGACTTCACGCGAGGTGAGCTGCGCTACGACCTCATTCTCGATAACGTGGCGAACCATTCGTTTTCAGACCTCAGACGTGCCCTCACTCCCCAAGGTTTTATCGTACCGAACAGCGGCCATGGTGGCATGGGTTACGTTTTTAAGGCCTATTTGTTTTCAGTGTTCATGCGCCAGCATGGAAGTATGTATCTTGCATCATTGAACAATAAAGACCTGGTCGTTCTCAAGGAACTCATTGAAGCCGGCAAGATCACACCTGTCATCGACAAAATCTACCCGCTGAGAGACACCCCGGAGGCCATGCGGTATCTTGAAGAAGTTCACGCCCAAGGAAAAGTTGTAATATCTATACATAACTGAGCGCAGCCCTTCTACATCCCTTGGGCGGGCACCGTTCGCCAACCGGGCTAGTACTATTCTCATGCTCCGATCCTCAATGAGTGATCAATCATGAAGCGGATACCCGTCATCATGAAAGCTACATTCAAAAATAACCAAGCGCTTGGGCCAAATCCCCAGGACCATGTTGTTTGCTTTCTTAATTTCCACACTGAGAGGAGGTGGCGTCCTTGGCTCCTTTTCTTCACCGTCATCCTGATCCTGTCAAACCTAATTGGATGCCGCCCCCTTTCTCAGGATCTAGAAGCAATTGACGACGAACCGCGTGCGGTTGAAGATGAACCGCAAGCGATGGATGATCAACCGCCGACCTTGGAATACCAACCGCTGGCTACGGGGGATTGGAGGGTATCGACGCCCTCAGAGCAAGGTCTGGATCCTGCACTGATCGCCGATCTGTATCGCAATGCGGCTGAGTTGTCAAACCTCTATGGGCTCCTGGTCGTAAAGGATGGCTATCTCATTTCCGAAGGGTACTTCAACCGGGGGTCGATTGGCCAGCGGGCGGTGCTTGCCTCGGTGACGAAGAGCTATACCTCTGCCTTGGTCGGAATTGCGCTGGATCAAGGCTGCTTATCCAGCGTTGACCAGCGATTGATGGACTTCTTCCCGGAATTCCTTGGTCAAATCGATGATCCGAGGAAGCGGCATATCAGGATCGAAGACCTGCTCAAAATGCGCTCCGGATATCCCTGGGAGGAGTTCACGCCGCCCTATCTTGACAGGCTCGTTGCGAGTAACAACTGGCTGCCCTTCATCGTCGAGTTTCCTCTCACCAGCGACCCGGGAACTGAATTTGGCTACAGCAACCTGACAGCCCACCTCCTGGGCGTGATCGTGGCGCGCGCTTGCGGGACGGGATTGCTCAGCTATGCTCAACTAAACTTATTTTCACCGATTGATGCCCGGGTGGGAACCTGGCCGCACGATGCCAATAACTACTACTACGGCAGCGGGGATATCTCCTTCACGGCACGCGATGTTGCCAAGTTCGGTCTCTTATACCTCAATGACGGTCAATACGAGGGGAAACAAGTTATCTCCGCTGATTGGGTAAATGATTCCTTGCAAACGTACTCGCATGATATCTACAACAATAAGCTCGGACGATACTTCCGCGACATAGGGTACGGTTACTTGTGGTGGTCAGCCAGGGCGGGGGATCACCACTTCAACTACGCCTGGGGGCATGGTGGCAACCTTGTCATTCTGCTTCGTGACCTCGATATGATCATCGTGACTACAGCAGATCCCTTGCACGGTGTATGGGGGGAGGCGGCCTGGGAAAAGGAAGGCGCGGTTATCGATCTGGTGGGTAAGTTCATCAGGTCCATACCCGGAGGTTGATCAATAAACCCGAGCAGCCTTTCAAACTCCTAACCAATCGCTAGTGTGTCCGGGAAGCTGTCATCCCCCAAGCGCTGCGAGATACGCCCTGCTCCCCTCCTACAAACCGGGTCTTCATTTCATCCTACCCCCTTTCATCTGTCCGCCTGTTGATTGGCCGTGTTAGCGATACAACCAGGCAGGGCCCGTATATGCGACTTTGTCGAGCAATTGTTTGGCTGCCTCGTCATAAGGACGTTTAGCCCCGCTTGCGTAAGCACGCGCATACGCATCCGGGTCGAGCTCCCCTTCCAGTTCGGAGAGTGCGGCTGACGCAATCTCGTTGATCGGGGTGCTGTCCGTGAAGGGCTGATGAACACTGGTAGGCTCACTAAGTACCGTCGCCAGCAGCTCGACAGCTTCGAAAAGTTGGCCTCGCTGTGCTCTGACCTTGGCTACCTTCGTCATCATGTTGAGCATATCTCGTACCATGCCCATTTTTTCAGCAGCAGCCATGCCCTCGATGAAAGCCGTTTCAGCGGCCTCAAGTCTGCCAGCGGCCACATTGGCCTCCCCTAGACCCTCCAGCGATACCATGGTCCCGCGCACAAAGGAAATCTCCCGGCAACGGGCAACTTGCTCAGCGTAGAGATCGATGGCGTCCTGTGGACGATTTTCATAGGTGGCGATCATGGCGCGCAGCCACAAATTCCAAACCGTGACCCAGTACTCATCGACCGATCCCAGTTCCTGGGTGGCCAGTTCGACGAATTTGGAAGCCTCGTTGAGGTCGCCAGCGACAGCTGAGGCGAAGGCGCGCCAGTCATAAAGCGATGCAATCCAGAAGCGGTTATCCAGAGACTCGTGCCGGGAGATCGCCCTATCGAGCTGCGCGGCCATTTCCTCACCCGAGCCGAGATAGGCGAGCGCTATCGCCAAGCACTGTACAGCAATCCAATAGTCGAGCAGCCTCGACGATCGAGCCAACAACTCGGTGGGCTCAGCGGCAGCCTCCACGGCGGCCTCTGGTTGGCTCAACAGCGCTAGCGAATAGCCTTTTACAGCTGAGGCGAGTGCTCGTAAGGCGGTGATGTCTTCATCATGCGAGTCTTCCGGGAGTAGCTCCAAGGCTTCGTTGAACAGGGCAATCGAAGCCGCGTACCAACCCCGGATCTCATACAACATGAACAACCCGAGGATGAACTTATGCGCCCCGCGAGCGTTTACGGTAGCGATGTGGTGGCGCCATGCTGAGCGGATGTTTTCGATGTCTCGCTCTACCATGGCGAACATCTTTGCTTGCTGACCGTGAGACATGAGCGAAGGAGCTTCCTTCATCACATCCGCATAGAAGGCAGCATGGGAGTCACGAATTTGTCGCTGACGTTCGCCATCACGCTCCAGTTCAGCGGCAGCGTATTGGCGTAGCAGCTCATGCACCTCGTAGCGTCCGGTATCGGGGTTGGCGGTGAGCAGCGATTTGCTGACCAGACTGGCGAGACCCCGTAGCGACGCGCCGGCTACCTTCTCGGCGGCTTCCCGGCTGAACCCACCTCGAAACACGGATAGAGCCGTGAAAGTGTCCTGCTCCTTAGGGCTCAATAAGTTCCATGAGGAGTCAAACACGGCGCGGATACTTCGCTGTCGATCTGGTACATCTCGCATCTCGGTCTCAAGGAAGTCATAACTCTTGCCGATCTCGGCCGCAATCTCTCCGATGGGCAACATATCAACCCAGGCTGCGGCGAGTAATATACCAAGTGGCATCCCCTCGACTAAACGCAATATTTCGGCTAGCGGGTCGAGGTCGTCGGTGGTGAGTGCAAAGCTCGGGTTCGCCCGCTTAGCAACCTCGATGAACAGCTGTGCACCGCTTGTCTGCAGTGCTTCGTCTGGATGATCCCAGGTGATGTCAAGACCGGATAGGGACAATACGGTTTCGCCGGTCAGGTTGAGCTTGCTGCGACTCGTCGTCACCACTTTGACATGTGGAGCAGCTGTGAGGATCTCGGCGATCATCGCTGCAGCGCCGTCTAAGTGTTCGAGGTTGTCCAGAACCAGCAACTGCCGCCGGGGTGCAAAGTAGGTCAGCAGCTGGCTGCGTACGTCCTCATCGCCGGAGAGGGCAACCCCCAGGGATTCGGCGATCGTTTGGACGATCGCTTCGTTCGAGCCAATACCAGCGAAGCCGACGAAGAACACTCCATCGGGGCAGTCGCTGCTAACTTCGGCTGCCATCTGGATGGCTAACCTAGTTTTTCCGGTGCCCCCTGGAGCGAGAATGGTGAGCAGACGCGTCTCGCCGATCAAGCGGACGGAATCGGCCAGTTCCCTCTGGCGTCCGACGAATTCGGTGAGCTGTTCGGGAAGATTGTTGGGGACGGTGTTGAGCGAGGTGAGGGGAGGAAACTCATCGGGCAACCCATCCGGGTTTACCTGGAAGACCCTCTCAGGACGGGTGAGGTCCTTTAAGCCATGGATACCCAAATCTTGGACTGTGACCCCCTCCGGGAGCTGGTCCTGGACCAATTCCCAAGTCGAGCGGGACATAATTGTCTGGCCGCCGTGGGCGATTCCCCGGAGACGGGCTGCGCGGTTGACCGCATAGCCATAATAGTCTCCAAGACGAAGGTCAGCGGTACCCGTGTGGAGCGCTGCCCTCACTCGCAGTGGCTTTGGGGTTGCCCAGTCGATGGCTGCGAGTCTGCGCTGCATCTCCGCTGCGCCGGCGACCGCATCACGCGCATTTGCAAAGACGATGAACCTGCTGTCCCCCTCGCCTCGCTCCCGTACAGGAACGCCCCCGTGGGCTATAACCGCCTCATCGATGGCCTCATCGTGTTGGCGCAATGCCTGCAACATCGCATCGGGGGCCTGCTCGAACATGCGCGTGCTGCCCTCCACATCGGTGAAAAGAAATGTAACGACACCTTCAGGCAGTTCTTGTTTTATTTTTAATTGTGTATCAACTTTCATAGGGACATTATACACCCAAAGCGGCGTTTTATGATGAAAATAGTCTTAATAGTGTGCGTGCAAAGTTTGTCAGGCAGTAAAGGGGATGTTGTTTGGGGCTGGGCTGCCAGGCTGCCCAGCCCCAAACTATCGGAAAGAACTACTAGAAGCTGAGGGGGATCAGGAGTAGAGTGTTTAAGCACTGCCAGTCCTCAAAGGACTGGCAGTGCTCAGGGTGTAGTGTAGGCGCTTGTTACAAATAACACAAAATTGACGAGGGAGACCCATTTCGTATAAAATGGGATACAAACTTGTACGCTCAGACTGGTGATTGGGATGGTCAATCTCCGGTCAAGGTACGCATCACCTTGGCTCTGGGCAAAAGCAACGCTGGTGCGGTTCACTGGCGCTTGCAGCTGAACCGTTACACGTCTAACAGGTGTGAATGACTTACCAATCCAGCCGCTCGCGACGAAGCGGAGATTCCACGGCGCTTGTTCGTTTACTAGCTTTTAGATGCTACCATCAACGATTGCGTAAAGATGATACCAGCAGAGGATATCCATGACGTCTAATGCCCTCCCGGCACAAGTCGAAGCAGTATTTCAACAATTTCGGGTTTGTGAGCTCACGACGCTGTCGCGGGATGGCATCCCCACCACATGGGCGACAGCGGCTCGCTACCAAGCGGAACAAAACCGCTTCCTCATCACCACTTCGATTGGATACCCGCAAAAGGCCTTCAATATCCGGCGCAATTCCCACGTCGCCATGCTCTTTTCTGATCCTACTGGGAGCGGCCTCGACTCTCCACCGGCCGTGCTTGTACAAGGCGATGCAGTCGCACCCGATGATATCGTCACCTCAATGGAAGGGCTGGAGGATTACTGGCGTGACTCGATCTTTCGGCGACAGCCAGCTTCAGAGATGTTCAGCAGCAACCCCGTCATGCGCAAGGTGATGGACTGGTATTACATGCGGGTACTTATCTTCGTCACGCCGCATGCAATTCTATGGTGGCCTAAAGGCGATTTTACCCAAGCAGCGCGCAAAGTGGAGCTACCTCATGTGGGATAAACTTGTCAAAAGCCTGGCGGCGTTTTCCGATGCTGTGGTTACAGGACTCGATCCTGAAGGTTATCCTTTCAGCGTCCGCTGCACGCCACGAGTGGACCATACTAACCAGGTTTTACACGTACAGTTACCCCCCGATGCGATGATCCAATCCGGCCCTGCTGGGCTCCTGTGTCACTCCCATGATGAATGGATGTGGGATCTGAAAAGCTTTGCCGTTCACGGTCGTTTGGATAGACAGGATGAGGGATGGATATTTAGCCCCCTACGCTTCATTCCTGGTATGGGTATGGGTGGTTTGTTGGGTTATATCCGCATGATTGTAAATTCGAGACGTGCCGCAAAGGGTTATCTTGAGAGACGCGGCCTGCCGCGTCCCGCTATCCCCTGGGATGCAATAAAGAGCTTGCGCGCTGAATCCAAACGAGGAAAGCCGCTTGGTAAATAGCCTCAGCCGCCCGGGGACGGTGATTGGCACAGCAGACCAACCAGCCACTGCTCGGGTTTCAATTCACATCGCTTAATTGCCTCTGGTTTCAACTATTTGCGGCTAAAGGACTGGCAGTCCTTTGGTCTCAACGATCAAGTATCTGGGAGGGTCAGCGCAGCGATCCACAAGGATATCGTACGACGGGACGCTGTCCCGTCGGGGTGGGTCAGCGAAGCGATGCAGAGTGTTAGGCAACCCGCCCTACAATTTAATCTCAGTTTGAGCGATAGAGGACTGCCTCTATGTGTTTGTGCTACGGTGCGGGTGTTTCGCGAAAGTGCGCTGTCCAAAGGGCGCAAGCACGGCTATGCCATCCTCAAGGACGTGGAGGCGCTCAGCGAAGGCCGGGTGATCCTGAGCACTGCCGCGTTCTACGGCGCCCTGTCCCCCCTGCTACAAGGAGGCTGAAGCTGGCGCGTTAATTTTTTCGCGAAGTATGGTGTTTTCCCCCATCCGGTTAACCCCTTTAATCCCCCAAAAAGTCAACCATATTTCAAATTGACAATTCTTGAATAACATGCTATTATATCGGCAACGGATATAATCTATCGTCTAACGATATAGTTAATGCTTGAGTGGAACTGTGTACGCTGTAGCGTGCCGGTTGCGCTGAAGAAGGATGACAAAAATAGTGCCCGATCCTGAAAACTTCCTCCCGCTTACCCCGGCTGTATTCCACATCCTGCTCGCTTTGAGCGACAGCGAAAAACATGGTTATGCGATCATGCGGGTGGTGGAAGAAACCACCGGGGGCCGCATGATCCTGGGTCCTGGCACTTTGTACGGAGCGGTAAAACGATTGCTCAAGAGAGGGTTGATTGTCGAGAGCGACATTCGCCCTGATCCCGTGATCGATGATTCTCGCCGGCGGTATTATCGACTCACCGATCTCGGCCGGGAGGTCCTGACGGCCGAATCCGAGCGGCTGGCTGAGTTGGTCAAGCACGCCCGCCGCAAGGATCTGTTAGGCCCTGAGAATACCAGGCTGGGGGAAGGGGCTTGATGCTTGCTGAAAAGCTCTATCGCGTGCTGTTGTTGTTGTATCCAAGAAAGCACCGTAAAGCCTATGCGCGGCTAATGTTGCAGCACGCCCGTGATCTGAGCCGTGATGCCCGGGAGCGAGGGCGCTGGCATAGCGTTTTGATGAGTTTGCGGCTTTTGAAGGATGGCCTCGTCAATGCCGGGATTGAGCATCTGGAGGGAATCATGATGACGAAAAATAATTTCAAGCCGGCTCCCTGGATTATCGTCCTGTTGGCATCCATCCCCGGTCTGCTAATGGCGCTTTCCCGCCGGGAAAGCGCGCAGTTGGATCTCTTGCTACCCATTCTAGGGTACAGCTACCTAGGTCTGTTGGTGATTGGACTGCCGATTTTCTGGTGGCGAAGACGAAGGTTTCCGGTGTGGGCACTGCTTCCAGCTGGCGCGTTGGTGTGGTTCTTTACTTACCAGGCAGGAACGGTATTGGCTGAGTTGGTCAATTCACTCCGTTTCTTGGATCTGAAGTGGATGAGGATTTGGACAGGTATCACGCTCATCGATTTCGTGCTAGCAGCCGCCATTTTTGTGATTTTGTTGCGCGGTCAACGTATGCCCCGCTCTGCTCGGTTGATTCTTGGCATCATGATCTTTGGCAATACGTTGTTGGCGATTTTTTACAGTTTTGTTGAATATGGAGCTGTCCAGTTGAACCCTGGCATATTTCAGTACTTCACTGGGTCAGGGATTGGGCCTGTAGAAGGTTTGATGCTTGTAGCAGTCGGCTTGCTGGCTGCACGCCAACATGGTGTTCTGGCTGTGCTGGTCGTCGTGGGTGGCTATCACTACATGTTGGCTGATAGCGATTACCTGTCCGGTTTTCGTCTACAGGAATGGACGGGATTATCGGCTTATCTCATTGGGGCAACAATTTTAGTTCTGGTAGTAGT
>JASFVL010000009.1:0-31351 GCA_050049875.1 Anaerolineales bacterium | reverse complement strand
TCCCGACCCGCCTCTTGCACAGATATACGCGGAGAGGGCATTAAGGTCAGGTTGGAATATGCGGCAAGTTCTTCGTGGCTCAGCGTGTACTTCCACAATTTCCAAGCGGTGTCCAGCTTCTCCTCAGGGCAAGCCGTTGTGACGGAGGGTCCCCAGTTGGGGCGGGTTCCGACTCGGAACCCCTCAGGGCCCAATTTGGGGATGATATTGTCGGTTGTTATTGCACTGCCCTTGTCCAGTGTTTGCTCCTCCAAGGTGATATTGGCACCCGAAATCCACCAGCAAAAGGCCTGTTTGCCATACAAATATGCGCCGGCCCACCAACCACCCACACCGATACTGAAAGCAGGGTGCAGGATATCATGCTCGCGCTCGTAATCTGCTAGCAGTTCAAAGGCTTCAGCGGCCTCATCAGTTCTCATCTTGTCCGGGGTTTCATCGTAAGGGCTGCAAGCTTCCCCGCCGATCGATGGTAGCAGGACAGTGAACAGGAACATGTAGGGGCCGTCCATACCAAGACCACTCTGAACGACCTGGTCGTTTTCCTTTTTAACGCAGGCTTGGGCAACCTCTAGAAACTCATCAAAGCCCGAGGGGGGCTCAGTGAAGCCTTCCCGCTCTAGTAAGCTTTTGTTGTAGACGGTTCCCTGAGGGTGAAGCTCCCAAGGGACGTAATAATACTTGCCATCAAAGACTTTAAGCGGTTCCAAGATGTCCACTGAAAAGTCTTTTTCTATATCTGCGATCGCGTACACCGACTCGGGGATTACCCGCATGGCACCAGCGTTGTACAGCCGCTTGTAGCTGTTATAGTTCAAGTAGAGGATTTCAGGGCCAACCCCAGCCTCGCCTGAAATGGTGACCTTATCCCAATACTCGTTCCAGGGCATGGGAGGCGCGTCCAAATCAACTCTCGGTCGAACACCAGCATAAAAAGCCCTCTGGGCAATTCCATCAAAGTGCGGGTTCCACACAGACCAATCGCCGTGCCACATTGTGAGTTGCACAGTTTCATCCTCAGACGGCACAGCTGGCTCCTCCTCCATGGGCTCTTCTGGTTCTTCGGTCGCCTGAGTGGCGCAAGCGGCCAACAACGTTCCACTGGAGACAACCCCCATGGTCCTGAGGAAATCCCTGCGGCTAAAGTGCTCTTTCATAATACTCACTCCTTCAGTTTAATCAAATGGAAAGGTCGACAATACAACAAAGAATGAAAAGATATTTTATTTTTGATTTGAAGTCAACCTCCTTTCTATGCGCCACACCGAATAGCAAAAAAACACGCTCCCTCATCTACACGTATAGTCTATACGTGTAGATTATAACCAGATTGTGTTTTATGTCAATATCGTGTTTCCTCCAAGCATGTCTTGTGGAAGGAGTTGAAAAACATCGCTAAACCAAAGGCCTAGTGGTCAAGTGGCTAGACCATTGCTATCTTAGCATCTTTCTCAAACAGAGTCAAGTCTTGAAAACGCTCGCCCAATCGCCCAGGCGACGACACGCCGCTCTTCACAGGAGTCACCGAATCTGACGTACAACTGCCCCAAAAGGCACCAACCACAATTGACATCCGCCTTTCCAGCGGACGGTTTTTCTTCGACCCGCCCGAGATGAACATTGACAAAGATTTGCACTTTTGCTATATTGTCTCTACCCGAGTAGACTATTCGTGTAGAACCGAACAAGCTTCGTTTTTCTCTTTCCAAAGGAGGTGCAACGCACATGAGTGAGAGGTTGTTTTCAAAAGAAACCCCTTTGCTGGCATGGGACCAATTCGACGCTCAGGGATTTTCACAGCCTGTCTCTGGGGTGATTTTTTCCGCCCACCAGCCCCCCTGCTGCGGGGTTCCGCTAGGGGGGATCAGCACAGGTTGTTTGGATATCGACGCCCGCGGTGTCTATGGATTCAGCAGCATCTTTAACCCCGTATGGGGGGAGATGTATGGTCAAAATTGGCGGCTGCCAAGAAAACCGCCAAAAATCCAACCCATCCTAGGTTTATCTGTGGCGGACACGGTTTGGCTGCTTACAACCCCAGAGATGGTCTCTGGTTATCCTATTCCATGGTGTACAGAACCGCGCAGACCCGTGGAAAAATTACACTCGGGAGAATCGACCCATTTTTTGCCTGTACCTGATGTGGAAGAAGTGCAAACAGCTCGGGAGATCTATTACTGGGGGCATTTCCCGGTGGCCGACCTGGAATTTGAGACCGACGCCCCAATTTCCGTTGGACTGCGTGCCTGGGCACCCTTCATCCCCGGAGATCTGGGAGCTTCGAACACACCAGCGGCCGTTTTCCAGGTTCACCTGAGAAACATCACCCGCCAAAGGCAGTCTGGGACGCTGGCCTTTAACTTCCCTGGCCCAAGCCCTGACGAAGCGCGCGATGAGGAATTCACACGTCAGGTTATCCATGAGGACTTCCATGGAGTGGTCATCGGCGCAGCTAGCGCTTCCAGTGAAGTGCAGTACGCTTTGGGTGTCATTGGCGAAGCGCCACTGCGCCTGGGCGCGGGGTTGTCAAGCACCCCCTCAGCCTGGTCAAAAATTGCCAGCGGATTGCCACAACCCAAATTTCGCGAAAGCAATGGCTTAAAACGTTACCAGGACCCCAGCGCCTCGGTCGCCGTTGACTTCACATTAGAACCTGAGGAAAGCACAACAATCAACTTTCTGCTGGCCTGGTACGCCCCGGTATGGGAGGGCAATAACAAAGAGATGCTCAGATCGCGGCAAAGCCATAAGCCCGAGGGCGAAACCCCCCATCACCACTATCGCTGGATCGGTTCGGAATGGGAAGGGGGGGAGCATTACTTCTCCCACATGTACGCAACGCATTATGGTAGCGTCCTTGATGTGGCGCGCCGTGTAGCAACTGAGCACGAATCGCTATTAAAAAGAGTCCTTTCTTGGCAAGAAGTGATTTATTCAGACCAAAAGATCCCCACCTGGCTAAAAGACTCTTTGGTAAACAGCTTGGCACTGATCGCTGAAGACAGCTACTGGGCGCAGCCCAAACCCCCTCTAGGTGACTGGGCTTTCCCAGAAGGCGTGTTCGGACTTCTGGAAAGCCCTCGAGGCTGCCCGGACATTGCCTGCATCCCGTGCGACTGGTATGGCAATCTACCAGTCGTGTTTTTCTTCCCGGATCTGTACCGCACAACTCTGAGAGCTTTTAAGCAATTCCAGAAGAAAGACGGTGAAATTCCCTTTTTGCTAGGCTTGGTTGGCGATCTTCCCGAAATGGCGGTTCCTGGCTATCACTGGCAGGTCGCCCTAAACGGCATGTGTTATGTGGACCTGGTAGGGCGCCTCTGGCTGCGAACGGGCGACGATTCCATCTTAGACGAGTTCTACGAATCCGCCAAACATTGCAATACCTTCACCATGAACCTCTCCTCAGCACCCAACCACGTCATCAGTATGCCGGATGTAGGTGGTATGGAGTGGTTCGAGTTCGGCGAATGGGCGGGCATGGCTACTCACATGGGCGGCCTGCGCCTGGCGGAGCTACTCATCATGGAACGCATGGCCGAGGCCGTAGGTGACACTGAATACGCCAAACAATGCCGGATATGGCTGGCTCAAGGTCAACGCGCCATGGAAGAGGAGCTGTGGGCGGGAAGCTATTACCTTAATTTCTACGACAAGGAGAACAATAAGAAGTCCGACCACATCATGGCCTACCAGTTGGACGGAGAGTGGGCTGCCCGTTATCACGGCTTCTCCGGCGCTTTCCAAACCGACCGGGTGAAAATCGCCCTAGAAACCATCAAAAACACTAATGTCGCTCTGACCCCCGATGTCGGTGCGGCTAACTTCGTCCAGCCCGATGGCAGCCCTCTCTCCGCAGACTCGGCAGTCGCTGCTTACGGCGTTTACGCCATGTTCCCCCCAGAGTTGGTGATTCTAGCGATGACATACATCTATGCTGGAGAAAAAAGGTTCGGTCTCGAACTCGCCCGCAAGCACTGGGAAAATCTGGTGATTCGCCAACGCCACCCCTGGGATTTGCCCAATATCGTAAACGGTGACAGCGGTGAGCGCACCTTCGGCACGGATTACTACCAGAACACCATCCTTTGGGCGCTACCGGCTGCCCTGGACAATCAGGATCTCGCCGCATCCTGCCAACCTGATGGTCTGGTGGACAGGATTATCCGCGCGAGTTCTGCATAGGCTGCGCCTGTTTGACAAGCGAGCAAAGAGCGCTACAGTTGAATTCGCCATTTTGGCAAAGTTCTAGTTTAAAGCCGAGAAAAAATGAAAAGGATCGGAAAATGAGTTCAATCAAATCTGTACCTGTAATCCTACTGCTTTGTGTCGTCATTGTTGGTGGATGCACATCGATACCGACAGCGACTGAAGCAGCTCCAACACAGTTCAAGACACCCGAAACCCAGATAGTTGCCGAAACCGAATCCGCAGAAGAGGAGAACATGCCATCACACCCTTATGTCATCTTAGCCCCAGACGATAGCGGCGACTTTGGCCCTCGCACCCCTGGGACGAAAACCGCTGGCTGGCAGGAAGCGTTGGATTATTGTGTCAGCCACCACATGGACCTGTACGTGAAAGGCGGTTACGGTGGTCAAAATGCGATCTTCCACATCCAGGACACCATCCATTTTCCCCCAGCGCAAGATTTTCGTGTCGATGGCGGCATCTATGTTATCAACTGGACTGGACCAGGGAATAAAGACCTGATGGTCATCGACTCTTGCATGAACTGCGAACTCCACTTTGGCATTCTGGTCTATGGTGGGATGGGCGCAGCAATGCGCATCAAACCCGAGGGACCAGTACCCATTGATGGTTTCCCCGTGGTCGTTGAGACCGAGATTCACTCCCAAGGCATGGCGGACCCTCATCCCTTCACGCCAGGCGAGCGCATGGGTGGAACTGGGCTTGTTTTCGACGGCACCAAAGCCCCGATCGTCCACAGCACCTTCCTGTTCTTCGGCGTACTGAACTTCCAGACCGTCATTGAGACCAAGGGTGCCTTCGCCAATAATCAATTTGACGTGCTTCACCTGCACACCAACGCTCACAACAGCACGCTACTCAAACTGGGGGAAGGAAGCGTGGCCAACTCACTCCGCATGGCAATTGGTGTCGATCAGGGGGCTAGCGGCGTGACGGGAATTGTTCTGGCTGGACAGAATAACACACTCGAGGTCATGCCCAGACCAAGCAACGAGCCCTTCCCAAAGGGTCGGATTTTGATCTTCGATGTGAGAGCGGAGGGGAATCAGGTTAACTTTGTCGCCCAGGAACCCTCCATCGTTCTAGAGGGGATCACCGATTTATCACTGAACCCAACCAACCAGATTTCTTGGGCCGGAGAGCCAGCGCCCATTTATACAGTCGAAGCTAAGGATGGGAGTTTCACCTATACTCAACGGTTTTACCCCGCCGCAGTCAGGGTCCTTGGCGGCTCGTTGACCAGCCTAGAACTCGTGCGCGACTCGACATCAGTAGACTACTCCACTGCTCCAAATCCAGAGATTTTTATGTCTGTCGGGGATCAATTAAAAATCGAGTCAACCGAGGCACCCGTGCTGCAGATTATCCCCATCAAAACAAAATGAGGGGTTGGAATATCTCATCTCCCATCCAGAATATATGAATATAGTCACGGAAAAAACACCTTGAATAATCACACCAGATTCCAAAGAATAACAATGCTATGGATCATCTTCTCGAAGCTTTAAAAGAAATACGAACGCCCATCGTGTATGACGCTATCGAGCGTTTTGGAATCCGCTCGCGCAGCGAAGGGACAACGGATCCCAGCATCCGTTGCATCTTGCCTTCCCTAGGCGCCATGGTGGGGTATGCATGCACAGGTAAAATCGTTGGTGAATTGCCCCCCGCCATTGGGGAACGCCTGATCGCATGGGAAGAAGTGTGGGATTACACAAAACAATCGCTTGCTCCAGGTGTTATGGTCGTCCAAGATTTGGATCAACCCCCGGGAAAAGCTTGCGCCTGGGGTGATGTTGCGGCGAGCATTTTTTTGAATCTTGGATGTGTGGGGGCCATCACCAACGGCGGAGTCAGGGACATTCGAGAGGTTGAGAAGTTGGGATTCCACCTCTTCGCCCCCGGTCCTGTGGTGGGACATGGATATATCCGTTTCGTTGAAATTAATACCCCCGTAAAAGTCGGCTCTCTCATTGTCCATCCGGGTGATTTGATCCACGCTGACGAGCACGGCGTCCTGAACATCCCAAAGGATATCCCCCTCGATGAACTGCTTGAGGTAATCCGGGCCTTTCTCACCTCAGAACGTTCTATCATCGAATATTGCACTCGGCCCGGATTTGAGCTAGATGAGTTGATCCACCGCATGTCCGAACATGAAGAGAAGACCGAAAGCCATTTTAAATTGCTCCCAGAATAATCAGCTTGACCTGGCAGTATACTCTCTGGGACACAAAAGACGAGTTTTGTGTCGCCCCATCGAGGAGAACACTACCTCTCACAGGTTTCAGATTTGCCTTTATTAAGACCAACGCCACCTGCCAACAAACCCATGGCGCAAACCTTTTTCAAAAGGATCAAACGTATAGATATTGGATTAGCCGTCCTGCTGCTCGGCTTATCATTGTTTAATGGCATCTACTTCAAGCGCTCAATTACCACCGTTCACGACACCTACGCTAACTTTCAAAACTTCTATATCTTTTACAACCAGTATTTCTACAATCACGATCTTGCGCACTGGTATCCATATGGCACGATGGGGTTGCAGGCTGATTACCAACAGATCATCTCACTAACACCAGCCAGTTATCTGACCGGATTGGTCGGCGGCATCCTACGAGTGAGAGATGTTCTCCTACTTTTCAAGCTCGCTTTGTACGTCGATCAAATTATGTTGCTGCTGGGGATCTATCTGTTATCCCGACATATCTTTCAGAACAGGAGCACGGCTTATCTGGTCAGTTTGGCTGTGGTCGGTAGTTCAGTATGGTACGCCCAGGTGTGGTTCAACTTCCGTATTTACTATCTACTTCCCTTGGTCTTGTACTTTTTGGTTTCTTTCTTCTCCGACCACAAACCAAAACACTTCTGGTTAGCTGGCATCACCGCGGTGGCTTGGGGGATTGGCAACGTGCCCTATTTCTTACCTCTATGGGGAATGATTCTCCTGATCGTCGTTGTTTTCCTGACGTTGAAGAATCCGAAAGCCTGGCGGACCCTGATTTCTGCATCGACGGCAAATGTGGTAGGTTGCGCAACATTGATCCTGCTTGCTGGGGCCTACCTCTACTTTACGTTGCATGCCCTGAACCATACCGCATTGCGCGCTCCGGGGAGGGATCCCGCTACAGGGGAAGTCACCCTGGAGATATTTCGCACCTACGGTGGCACAGCCAATCTGCTCACTGTATTCCAAAGCTCCCTCACCGGTTGGCCGCTTGAACTACCCTGGGGCAGCACCGCGGATAACAGCGTTTATATAGGCCTATTGCCCTTTTTGCTCTTCGGTTGGGCTCTATTCAAAGAAAAAGATCGTTTCTTTAGGGGGACAGCCAGCTCGACACTCTGCCTCATCTGGCTTTCTGTCGGCGGTCTTTTTACCACGGCCCTCTATTACGTGCCCCTGATGAGGAATTACCGCCATGTAGGTTTAGTCTACGGATTGGTGAAAATCCTGATCGCCATCGCTGCTGGCTTCGGTCTTGATCGCATCCTGGTGCAGAGAGACAAGAACCCGCCCGGTCAGCTCTTACTCATGATCACGTTTGCCTTTGTGATTGAATCCCTCTTTGCAGCGCCCGGTTTCATAAGCGGCATTATGGATTTAGATGAACAAGCTGTCTGGCACGGAATCTTCCAGGCGCGTTTGTTGGTCTACCTCGCGCTCATTGTTCTCACTTTGGCGTTCAAAAAACACCTCCAGATTGCCTTAACCCTGGCCCTGCTTTTTGATCTACTCACTTTTCAGCTTCTGGTCTACTACATCAAAAATCCCCAAGTACCGGACCCTTACCAATACCTGTTGGACACAGTGCAAGTCAGTGAAATTCAATACCAGGAACTACGCCGTCCGCGCCCCTCTATACCGAGTGACGCCGAAAGAAAACAGGACGCGCTTGATCTGACAGAACAACCTGGGGCGATGGCTATCTATTGGGAAACCTACGATTTTGCCCAATTCGATCCCTGCAGCACCAAATACCGGGCGGATTTTTGGTCCCTTTGGGTTGACCGGCTGGAAACCTTGCGAACGGATCAACCCGTCACCTTCAGCAATGTGACAGGCTGTAACCTACCAAAATTGCGCTTGGTGCCTAACGCGACGATCCATGAAAGCACCGAAGAAGCAGAAAGCATCCTGAAAACAATGCCTATCTCCGAACAGGGCAGCATGGTTGTCATCCGCCCCATCAATAAATCGGTGAAACCAGCAGAAGCTGAACAGTTGGTGGAACCAAGCGGAAGTGTTGCGGTTTCAAAGTTCACTTTGAATCAGGTGATTGTGAACGCCGATGTAACCACCGAGGGCGGAGCCTGGCTTGTCTATGCGGACGCCTACCATCCAGGCTGGAAGGCGACTGTTAACGGAGAGAAAGCCCCCATCGAGGAAGCGAACCTGGCCTTCAAGGGCGTCTGGCTGCCGGAAGGTCAAAACCTGGTTATATTCGAATTCAGAAATGGTTTGAATTACTATCTCAGCTATCTGATTGCTCTCACCGGCGTCGCTTGTACGCTTTTCGGTCTTGGCTTGTTTTTCAGCCAGCTTCTTGGCTTCCACAAGGAAACCGCACCATTAAAGGGAGCACAAGTCAGTTGATGCCCTTCTCAGAGATCAACGAAGTGTCTCATTCTGAAAAACCTAACTGGTACAAAGGAAACCTTCACATGCACTCTTTCTGGAGTGACGGGGCGAATTTCCCTGAGATGATAGCTGATTGGTTTAAATCTCACGGCTACCATTTCATCGCTTTCACAGAGCACGACCGATTCCAAGAAGGAGAGTGCTGGATCTCAACAGGTGCTCATCAACAAAGTGGGCAATTGATCGAACAAGGCAACCTGTTGAATAAATATATTTCCAGATTCGGGAAAACCTGGGTTGAACAACGCAATCGAGGGGTTTCCCAGATTCGTCTAAAGCCTTTGTATGAATATCGTCACCTTCTGGAGGAGCCTGGTAAATTTCTAATCCTCAATGGTGAGGAAGTCAGCGTATCCTGGTCTGGCGGAAACCACTGGATCAACATCATAAACGCTCCCCAGGCGATCCCATCTCAATCCGAAGCAGTTAGCTTGGAGGCCATTGAAACGACTTTGATGGCAGCCCACACTGCGGCCAAGACAGAAGAGCGCCCTGTCCTGATCTTCCTCAACCACCCGAACTATGAGTGGAACGCAGTGGCCGAGGAGATTGCACGCGCCCGTGGACTGCGATTCATGGAAATCTATACAGCCCTCAACTCCACGAACACCTACGGAAAGGGGGCACGAGCAAGTGTTGAACGCATCTGGGATATCGTCTTGACACTTCGTTTGAGTCAACCCAACGAAGGAGAGATGCTCTTTGGCTTGGCTACAGACGATTGCCACTGCTATCATAAAGCTTCGGTGCCCATACATCCTGAGGCCTATTCCTCTCGCGCTCTCCCTGGCCGGGCCTGGATCATGGTTCACAGCGAAAAACTAACACCCGAATATCTCATTAAGGCCATTTTGCAAGGCGATTTCTACGCCAGTACTGGGGTGACGCTTCGCTCGTTGACAATCGACAACCGCCAACTGCGCCTCGAGGTTGAGCCAACACCAGGCGTCAAGTATGTCACGCGCTTCATCGGCACTCTGCACGGGGCGGACTTACGCTCCGAACCGATCCTTGACGCGGAAGGCAAACCCCTGCAAACAACCCGGCAATATTCAAATCAAATTGGGATGATATTTGATGAAGTAGAGGGCGTAAAAGCAGCCTACAAATTCACGGGAGATGAGTTATATGTTCGCGCGGTCGTTCTCTCAGATGAAGCACATCCGAACCCTACAGTGCCTGAGGAGGTAACTAAAGCCTGGACACAACCAGTTCCAATCGCATAACCTCTGGAGGAGAGTAAAGATGTCAGATACGCTCGAGTTCCGCCCCTTTGGATCAACTGGAGAGCAAGTGTCTCTTATCGGGCTGGGAGGGGCTTATCTTGATAAACATTCTCTAGCCGATGGTGTTTCAACCGTACGCCGGGCCCTGGAGTTGGGTGTCACTTATTTTGACACCGCGCCAGCATACTGTAGTGGAGCCTCCCAGATAATCATGGCCAAGGCGCTCGAAGGACGCAAAGAGCCTTACATTTTGGCAACCAAATTGGGAGCCTCCTTCGCCAAGCCAGCCCATCACCGTTCTCACGATGTGCTCTGGGCGCAACTACAAGATAACCTGCGATTGCTGCGTCGCAATCAAGTGGATGTGCTACAAGTACATGTCGTCGAGTTCGCCCACTGGTGGAAAGATGGCGTGCCCAGCGATCAGTTGCTGGATATGACCGCAAGCTACGACTTCCAAAACGCCCCAGTGTTTCAAGTCCTCCGGGAGGCCAAAGATCAGGGTCTTTGCCGATTCATCGGAATCACCGCGGACAGATCTGAGGAACTGGTCAAAGTCCTGCGCCACGTAGACGCGAATACTTGCCTGATCGCCTATGGTTACAACCTGATCTTTCGTCACGCCCGCAATGTCTTATTACCACTAGCACGAAAAAAAGGTGCGGCTCAAATTATCGCTGGGGTCGTCAAGCAAGGAGCGCTCCCCTTGGATCTAAAGCATGCTGCAGCACTGCCGGGCTGGATCACGCCGCAAGTCAAGGAAAGCCTTACACGACTCTATAGGATCCAAACGGAATGCGGCCTGTCCTTAGCGACCTTGGCTATCCGTTACCTGGTTGCCGATTCAAATATCAGCACGATTTTGATCGGTGCGGCGACGCCTGACGAGATCGAGGAGGCCGTCGTGGCCGCGCAAGCCGGACCGCTGCCATCAGATTTGCACCAGGCCATTGAAGAGCTTGGAACATCTTGAGTTTCCGTGAAAAACAAAAGGAGATCGCGATGAACGCAAAGGTCGAAAAACGTCAATTTGGGCGCACAGGAGAACAAGTGACGGCCTTGGGATTGGGAGGCGGGGCGCTTAATAAGATCTCATTCAATGAAGGGGTGGCGACCGTACACAAAGCGCTGGAATTGGGCATTGCCTATTTTGACACATCCCCGCTCTACGGAGATGGAATCTCGCAGGCTATTTTGGGCGAAGCATTGCGAGGTAGATCCGAGAACTTCCTTCTAGCGACAAAGCTCGGACATTTCCGTGACCCACATTTGTTCCGCGCAACAGATGCCTTGTGGGCCCAGCTCGGTGAGAATCTGCGCATCCTCCACCGGGAGTACGTGGATGTTTTGCAGGTACACGAATGCGATTGGCACTGTTGGTGGTCAGATAAGCCTCCTTCAAGCGGCCTAATTCGCCCCGAGCTTGCGTATGATTTTGCTGACGCGCCAATCATGCAGGTCTTAAGGGAGGCGAAAGAGATAGGTCTCTGCCGGCACATTGGTATCACCGGCAATAATGCAGATGAGACAGCTCGAGTGTTGCAGAACGTTCAGGTAGACACCTACTTAGTGGCCTTCAATTACGACCTGATTTGGCGGGGAATTCGCGCCCAGGCCCTGCCGTTGGCCCGCCAGAAAGGAGTGGGGCTGATCAGCGCAGCGCCTTTCCACAATAATCGCTTTACAGAAGTCCATCTCGAGTGGCTGGACTCGCCCCCGGGATGGATGACACCGGAGATCATGGACCGCTTTAAAAAACTCTATGTGCTGCAAAAGGAAAGCGGCCTTTCCCTAGTGACCCTGTGCATCCGTTACCTGCTGGCGGACCCACATATTGCCCTCATCCTGGCAGGCGCTGCTACAACAACAGAAGTTGAGGAGATTTTTACTGCCGCACAATCAGGTCCCCTACCAGCGGACTTGCACGAAGCAGTGGAAGCACTTGGGCTCTCTCCTAATGAACACAAAACATAAAACAACAATGGATTCAATTCCTAGATGTGTTAATCTCAAACTCTCCAAACACCTATTTTCCATTGAGGTTGCATACCGATGATGACAGGTCTCAAGTGGAGTGAATCCCAAACATTTCTCGCTAATCTCTTTGGAGGTGGAGAGTTTCAGGGTCACGGTTTTATCATAGATGTCCCCATGCCGATCAACGGTCTCTTTCCTGTTGGTTCTGCCGAAGAACGCGCTGAGTTAATGGGACGCAATTTCGAAGCGAACCTCCGGGTGAAAGAACTGATCGACGATGACCGTGTACCCTGCCTGCACGTCTG
Source organism: Anaerolineales bacterium (assembly GCA_050049875.1). Lineage (GTDB taxonomy): Bacteria > Chloroflexota > Anaerolineae > Anaerolineales > UBA11858 > JASFVL01. The sequence goes on along the minus strand of JASFVL010000009.1, from coordinate 18,986 downwards.
GTCCGGTACCGAGGTTTTCGCAGAGGCATATGGTGCCAAAGCTTACCTCAACGGTTTCGATATGTCTTTCGCGTTGGCAACCGTTCATTCTGCAGGTGAGGTAGACGCTCTTCAGGAGCCTGATATTTTCTCTGGAAGCATCGGGAAAATATTCGAAATCGCCGACAGATTAGTCCAGAAGTATGGGAATGATCACCCGGTGCGAATCTGCGACATCCAAAGCCCTTTCGATATCGCTGCGCTGGTCTGGGAAAAATCTAGTTTTTACATGGCTTTATACGACAACCCGGGCGCGGTTCACCGCTTGCTGGACAAGATCACACGGACCTTAGAGAAGTTTGTCGAAGCTTTCAGGAACCGATACGAAAACGTCAATCTGGCACATCACCCGGATTTGTGGATGCCCCCCGAATACGGGATCTGTCTCTCAGAAGATGAAGTCGGCAGCATCTCTAAAAAGGCGTTCAGTGAGTTTTGCCTCCCCTACTTAAACCGTCTCTCCGACAAATTTGGAGGCATTTACATTCATTGTTGTGCCCACTCCACCCATCAATGGGACAACTTCCTGAAGATCAACGGGCTTATTGGCCTGAACCTGAATACAGATTTTGAAACTACTGTTAAATCCATCGAGAAATTTTCCGGGGAAGTGTTCCTGGTACCCGGCGGCTGGGATTCCCTACGCCCGATTTTTCTAGAGTCTCTCAAAGTTCTTCTTTCTTATACAAAAGCAAACACCCGCCTGTACATCACAGCCAGTGCTCCAGAGGTTAACTCGGCTAAATTGTTGCGCAATACGTTGCGCGTCTTGCTGGGGCGTGAGTGATGGGTGTGCCAACTTCTGAAAATCTCGCTTAGAGTGACGAAGCTTAGAAATCAAGAGGAATCTCGATGAACATTACCAACGCATCTGCAATCGTAACCGGAAGTGGCGGTGCTATGGGGCGAGCCATATCTACCGAGTTGGCTCGTCGAGGTGCCCGGGTGGCCTGCGCTGACATTGATCCGGCCGGGCTAAATGACACAATCCAACAGATCGAGCGCGAGGGGGGCAAGGCTTTCGGGATTCGAGTAGACGTAACCGTTCGAGAGCAAGTCAGGAACATGGTTGCTCAAACCATCAATGCCTTCGGTCAAGTGGATGTGCTGGTTAACAACGCCGCTATTTTCCACGCTATCGGCGGTGTCTGGGAAGTCGATCCTGACGAATGGTGGCTGGACGTCAAGACCAATCTACTTGGGCCGTTTTTGTGCTGCCAGGCTGCACTGCCACATATGATGAGCCGTAACCAAGGCATCATCATCAATATCAGCGGGGGTGGCTTCGGCGGGCCAATCCTGGGCGGTTCAGGCTATAGCTGCTCGAAGACCGCGCTGATTCGTTTGACAGACACCTTGGCTTTCGAGATCGGCGAGAGGGATTCGCGGCACAGGGTCCCCGGGATGGGGTACAACATCCAGGTCTACGCGATGGAGCCAGCCTTCGTTCTAGGTCCCATGAACGAGTTCGTCGCACAACATGAGCTGGGCCAACGCTGGCTCCCCTTTGTCAAAGAAGATCTAGAAGCTGGCAAGGTCCAGCCTCCAGAAGACGTGGGACGAGCAATTTGCAACCTAATTGAGATCTCTCACCCTGCCCTATCCGGGCGCGTCTTCTCTTATAAGCATGACTTAGAGCAGCTATTCAGCTATACAGACGAGATTAATGCACAGGATTTACACCAACTGCGCATGAGGTTCAACTGAGACGACAGCAGGCTCGTTGGTAAATGACCAAGTTTAAACCAAAAAAGAGCACTCTATTGAATCCATAAAGGTAACGGATCGAAAGATAAGGAGCGAGCGATGAAGGTTCTCATCATCGGCGGCACTGGGATCATCAGCACAGCGATCACTCGCGAGTTGCTGGCCCGCGGGGAGGATGTCACGCTTTACAACCGAGGCATCACCCCATCATTAATTCCCGAAGGGGCTAAACGAATCTTTGGAAACCGAAGGGAATACACCAACTTCGAGAGACAAATGGCTGAAGGAGAGCCATTCGATTGTGTCATTGATATGATGTGTTTCATCCCCGAGGACGCCGAAAGCCTGGTTAGAGCATTTGCAGGCCGGATAAGGCAGTTGATCTTTTGCAGCACCGTGGAGGTTTATACGAAACCCGCCGAACGACTGCCAATCCGGGAGGACAACCAGCGCGCATCGATCTGCAGTTATGGAGTCAACAAGGCGACCTGCGAAGATATTCTCTGGCAAGCTCACCAGCGCCAGGATTTCCAAACAACCATCTTTCGCCCCGCATACACTTACGGCGAAGGCGGCACCCTGATCTACGCTCTTGGAGATCAGACCTATATGGACCGCATCGCCAAGGGAGGACCTATTGTCGTGCCCGGAGATGGCAACTGCCTATGGGTCACCTGCCATCGTGACGATGTTGGCCTAGCATTCGTCAGCGCTATTGGCAACCCGAAAGCTTACGGCAAAGCCTATAACACCTCCGGGGACAACTGGATGACTTGGAACGCTTACCATCAGACGGTCGCCAGGGCTATTGGTGCCCCGGAACCAAAGCTGGTCCACATCCCCTCAAGCCTATTGAAAAAGGTGGCGCCCAATCGTTACAAGCCCAGAGCCTACATCTTCAGCCATAGCTATATCTTCGATAACACTGCGGCTAAAAAAGACCTGGATTTCCGCTGCACCATCCCCTGGGAACAGGGCGCTCGACGCACATACACCTGGGCCAAGGACAACGGGCGATTAGGGAACAGTGATGAAGACACCTTCCACGCTGATCTCGTGGTCGCCTGGGAAGGGCTAGGAGAAGCGCTGATTGCCCAGGCAAAGGGTGGATAACGCTAATTTCCAGGAGAAATCCTCATGAGTGAACTTCCGAACATCATCTGGCTAATCGACGACGATTTAGATTTGCGAACAATGGGTTGTTATGGCGGTCTGGCGCGCACTCCCCATCTGGACCAACTTGCCCAGGAAGGGATGCGTTTTGAACAAACCTTCGCCACAGCGCCCAGCTGCGCCCCCTCGCGCGCCTCCATGTACACTGGTTGCTACCCTCATACAGTCGGTATGGGCGACCACGATCTCCCCCTGAACGAAGGGGTGAACATACTTCCCAGCTATCTAAGAGAGCAAGGATATTGGAGCGCGCACTTTGCAAAGCTCCATCTGGGACCTCGCGGCCATGATCAGTTCGACCGCAACTTCAAAAAATATGAGGAATTTGATGCCTTTGTTCGAGAACGACCCCGCCACAGGCCGTTTTTCCTCTCCTTTGGATTCAACGAACCGCACCGGCGGTATGATCCCAACGATCCCAAGAACTGTGGTTTTGAAAAAGGCCGCATCCCCAATCCACACCAACCACAAGCCGTTCGCGTTCCCGCTTACCTACCTGATGTTCCACCGGTACGGGAGGAGTTGGCAGCTTATTATGACCACATCACTTATTTAGATACTTGGGTGGGGCGCATTACGAACTGGTTGGAGGACGAGGATTTAGCAGCCAACACGTTGGTTCTCTTTTTTGGCGATCACGGCCCACCTTTTCCCCGAGCCAAGACCACTCTGTACGATAGCGGTATTAATGTGCCGCTGATCGCGCGTTGGCCTGGGGTGATTCCGGCTGGCTCAGTCCAGCGCGGACAATTCAGTTTAGTTGATCTGACACCCACTATGCTGGAAATCGCTGGGATATCGCCATCCACAGATCTCCATGGGCAAAGCCGTTGGGGGATGCTTACAGACCCAAATGCAGCGGGGTGTTCGCACGTTTTGGCTCAGCGAAATTTCCACTGTATTGACGACCACATCCGCTGCATCAGGACAGAGCGATTTAAATACATTCGCAACTACTACCCCGATGAACCCTTTGGGCACCCCGAGGATTTGGTGCGCAGCGAATCTTATCAGGCCATGCTCAAACTTATGGACGCGGGCGAGCTAAAAAAAGAACATATGCTGATCTTCCGCTGCCCCCGCCCTGTCGAAGAACTATACGACTTGGCGGTCGACCCCCAAGAGTTCAGCAACCTGGTTCACAAACCAGAGTACCAAGACGAGTTGCTCGCATTGAGGAAGAGGCTGGATTCATGGATCGCAAAAACAAACGATCTTGACCCTGGGATCCGTATGCGCAATCGCATTGATCTGCGCACCGGGGAAGCCTACTACACGTACCCGCCTGTCCCACGCACCAAGGAGAGAAATAGAACATGAAAAAGCTGTTTCCCATCGAACATTCAGATTTGGAGTGGATGCTATTTGAAGCCGCAGGATTTTCTATCCCGGTCTCAGGAATTGTCAGTCGAACAGCAAACTCACCCTGCTGCGGTCTTCCGTTAGGAGGCATCAGTACCGGATGTCTGGATATTGACGCTCGCGGTGTGTTTGGTTTCAGCACATTATTCAACCCAAAATCGGTCGCTTGGTATGATGAGAAGCGACGCATTCCTAGAAAGCTACCTAAAATCGAACCGATTCTTGGGTTGGCCGTTGGCGAACGCACCTGGGTTCTAGCAACCCATGACATTTTAGAAGGTGGAGAGATACCTTGGTGCACAGAACCCCACTTCCACGGAAAAGACACCCAAATCCAAAGTGTTCATAGTGCTCAGATCGAAGGTGTCTATCCACCCAAAGAAATCTACTATTGGGGTCATTACCCCGTTGCTGACCTGGAATTTGAAACCGATGCGCCGGTATCTGTCGGGTTGCGCGCTTGGGCCCCATTCGTCCCTGGAGATATTGCAGCCTCCAATATCCCTGCAGCCATATTTGAAGTTCATCTACGCAACAAAAGCAAAAAGAAACAGACTGGGACCATTGCCTTCAACTTCCCAGGGCCAGACTCGGATGAGGCCCGGAACACAGAATTCACCCGCCAGCGGATAGACGAGGATTTCCACGGGATGTTGGTCAGTTCACTGGGCGATGTCCAATACATATTGGGCGTAATCGGCGACGAAAAAGTTCGATTTGGGAGCGGTCTCTCAAGCACGCCAACCGCTTGGGCCGAGATCGCCAAAGCCCTACCCGAACCAACTTGGCGGCCACACCAAGGAGGCGATCTCTACCAAGACAGCAGTTGCTCCATCGCGGTAGACTTCGCGTTGAAAAAAGAGCAAGAAAACGTCATTCGTTTCTTGCTGACCTGGTATGCGCCAGTCTGGGAAGGAGCCAGAAACAATATTGGTGAGATGGCAGCGGAAAGACATCGTGAACACATCTATTGGCTATCTCCCGACTGGATGGGTGACACAAATTTTTATACACAAATGTACGCAGCCCGCTACCGGAGCGCCATCGATGTCGCCCGTCATGTAGCAGTGGAGCACAAAGCGCTCCTGAAGAGCGTTTTGGCCTGGCAAGAAGTCGTCTATGCGGAGAATGAACTCCCCACCTGGTTGAAAGACTCTCTGGTTAACAACCTGGCGCTAATCGCAGAAGACAGCCACTGGGCCCAACCTAAACCTCCGCTCGGAGATTGGGCCTTCCCACACGGCGTCTTCGCCCTCAACGAGAGTCCTCGGGGCTGCCCCCAGATCGCTTGCATCCCCTGCGACTGGTATGGGAACTTGCCCATCGTTTTCTTCTTCCCATCATTAGCCTTGTCCACCCTGAGAGCTTTCAAACAATATCAGTGTGAAGACGGTGAGATCCCCTTTGCTCTTGGCAAGATCTTTGATCTGCCTGACATGGCCACCCCAAGGTATTTCTGGCAAGTCGCGTTGAACGGCACCTGCTACGTAGATATGGTCGACCGATTATGGCAGCGCACCGGGGACGATAATGTTCTGAAGGAGTTTTACGATTCGGTGAAAAAGTGCAATACCTTTACCATGAACCTGCGTAAAGGCCCCGGAGGTGTCATCAGTATGCCCGAAATGGGCGGTATGGAGTGGTTCGAACACGGAGAATGGGCTGGGATGGCAGCTCACATGGGCGGATTACGCTTAGCGCAGCTGAGTATGATGACCCGCATGGCAGAAGCTATGTCTGACACCGAATACGTAAAGCAGTGTCAAGAATGGCTGGAAGACGGCACACGCGCAATGGAAGAAGAGATGTGGGCAGGGAATTACTACTTGAACTTTTACGAAAAAGAAACCGGTAAAAAGTCGGACGATGTAATGGCTTACCAGCTGGATGGTGAGTGGGCCGCTAAGTACCACGGAATCTCAAGCGTGTTCCAATCCGAACGTGTCAAAACCACACTGGAGACCATCCGACAATGCAACATCGCTCTGACGCCCGAAATCGGGGCTGCCAACTTCGCCCGACCAGATGGCAAGCCCTTGCCAAAAGAATCTCGAGTAGCGGCCTACGGTCAGTACGCCATGTTCCCTCCGGAACTCTTGGTGCTGGCTATGACTTACATGTACTCCGGGGAGAAAACGTTTGGCCTGGAATTGGCTAGAAGGCATTGGGCAAACCTCATTCTCACCCAGCGGCACCCGTGGGACCTGCCCAACATCGTGCGCGGGGACACCGGCGAGCGGGTTTTCGGTACAGACTATTACCAGAACATGCTGCTTTGGGCTTTACCAGCAGCTTTATTGGAAGAAGACCTGCATACATCCGTACAACCTGGTAGTTTGGTTGAACGGGTCATTGCGGCCGGCAGGCGCAATGGTTAGCTAGAGAACCCTGGTCGTCTTCGTACGACCAATCCACCAAATCCATCAAAAGGAGATTGAAATCATGATCACCAAACAGCAATTAGCAAAGTCATTGGAACTTGGATTCAGGGAAGCCGAAGAATTAGAAGAAGGCTGGATCCTCCGCTGCATGGAAGCAAAAAAGTATGGCTTGCGGGGGATGTGCACGATTCCATACACCCTTGACTTTGTCATGCGAGAAATGGAGGGCAGCGGCATCCCCGTCGTGGGCATTGTGGCCTTCCCCAGTGGCTTCGCCCCAACGAAAGTCAAGGTCTTCGAAACTCAAGAGATGGTCGGCAAAGGTGTAGATTCCATTGATTGTATGATCAATTACGTGGCTTTACGCAGTGGTGATGTGGACTATGTAAAGCGGGAACTGGACGAAATGGTCGCGGCGGCGCGCAAGATTAATCCAGATATCGAGATAAAATTCATCATCGAAGCCACGATGCTGGACAAGGAAATGATCGTCACTGCCTCGAAGCTAGTCAAGGAATCCGGCGCTGATGTTGTGAAGACCTCCACCGGATGGCGCGGTGGCTGCACGCTTGAGCACATCCGCATCATGCGCGAGGCTGTTGGGCCAGACTTCGGCGTCAAGGCCGCTGGCGGTCACATCGCCACAACGGAGAAAGCCCTAGCCATGCTTGAAGCTGGAGCGAACATGATCGGCGAGAACAACTGCTGCCAGATCATGGAGGGCTACGACCTCTTGGTGGAAAAGCGCTCAACGCGAGGATAAGAACCCTAAGGAGGTAAAAGTATGATCAAAGAAGATGCCGCGAGACCCCAGGGAGAAAAGCTCTGGGATCCGTATGCCGGATTAGTGGATCAGGTAGCCATTGTCACGGGCGGGGGACGGGGTTTGGGCAAATGGATCGCCCTAGGTCTTGCCCAGGCTGGAGCAAATGTGGTGGCAGCATCCAGAACGCTGTCCGAGTGTGAAGAAGTCGCCGAGAGCATACGCGCTTTGGGACGCCGTTCTCTTGCCATCCGCACCGATGTTGCCATCCCATCAAATTGTCAGAAGTTGGTAGACACCACCCTAGAGGAATTCGGGAAACTGAATATCCTGGTTAACAACGCCGGCGGCGGGAATGCCAAATCAACCCTGGATGTCACCGAGGACGAGTTCGATCAAATCGTGGCAACTAACTTCAAAGGGACTTTTTTCTGTTCCCAGGCTGCAGCCCGCGCCATGATCTACAATGGCGGGGGGCGCATCATCAACATCGGCTCAACGGCCGGGCACCTGATCCGCCCCGCAACCCCACCCCAAGCAGCGTACAGCGCAGCCAAGTCAGCCGTCAGCGGCTTGACAAGAGCACTGGCCTATGAATGGGCTGATAAAGAAATTCGCGTCAACTGTGTTGCACCAGGTCTCTTTGCGACCCCCGCGACCAGCTTCATCCTGTCATCGCCCGATTGGGTCGCGGAGTTTATGCAGACAACCCCCTTGGGACGAGTCGGTCAGGGGCCTGACATCGTCGGCGCTGTGCTCTTCTTGGCCTCGGAGCAATCAAGATTTATCACTGGGCAGACTTTATTCGCCGACGGCGGCAGAATGATCCTGTAAAGAATCCAGGAATGGCCGTCAAGCGGCATGGGAATCGATTCTGTGAAATAACGGATTATCTAAACTAGCCGATAATCCACATAGTTAACAGCGAATCCTTTTTTGTAAAGAAAGTACTAACGAGCTATGATTAGAAAGAATCTGCTCAAAATTGGGGGCGGTTCTGCCTGTCCGGGAGAGAGGTTGGAGCCAGCTATCGAGCTGGTGGAAAAAAGCGATATTGACTATATCATCTTCGACTCCCTTTCAGAGAGCGAGATGCTGGCTTTTGAAAGACGTAAGCTCAGCCATCCAAACGAGGGTTACGACACCTACATGGAAAAGCGCCTGAGAGCCATCTGGTCAATTTGCGCCCGGAAAGGCATCAAGATCATTGGCAACATGGGTGCTGCCAATCCTGAGGCGGCTCAAAACTTGGCTCTGGAAATCGGCCATGAGTTGGGTCTGAAGGGCGCCAAAGTAGCTGCGGTCTTCGGGGACAACGTGCTCTCACTGGTTAAAGATCTCAACTTGGATGTTAACGAGACCAGGGAACCCGTCAGCGCATTTGGTGATAGGCTGATCGCTGCCCACGCATACATCCCAGCGGATGCCCTCGTGGGGGCTCTTCGAGAGGGAGCCGATCTGGTTGTTACCGGTAGGGTCGGCGACGCCTCCCTGTATTTAGCCCCCTTGCGTTACGAATTCGGGTGGGGAGAAGACAATTGGGACCTGTTGGCTCGCGGGATTGTGATCGGGCACCTGTTCGAATGCGCCGGACAACTGACCGGAGGTTACTTCGCCGATCCTCCGCACAAACTGGTCCCAGACCTTCACCGTCTGGGTTTTCCGATCGCGGAAATAAAACCAGACGGCGATGTCATCATCACCAAAGTGCCGGGGAGCGGTGGGCTGGTCAGTCCAGCCACCTGCGCTGAACAGATGCTGTACGAAGTCGGAGACCCCGCCAATTACATTGAGGCCGACGTCATCACGGATTTCAGCGATATTGGTTTTGAACAGGTAGGGCCAGATCGGGTGACCATCGTTGGCAAAATCAAGGGGAAACCCAAGCCGGAGACTTTAAAGGTTAATTTGGGTGTGCGGGAGGGCTACCGGGCCGAAGGTGTGGTCTTCTACGTCGGACCCGGGGCCTACGATAGGGCTAAACTGGCCGCGCGGGTTATTCGAAAAAGATTGCACCATGTAACCCGTCTAAAAGCTGATGCGCTGCGGTTTGATTTCATCGGAGTAAACGCAATTTATGGGAAAGAACTTGAAGAGCCTCAAGCCGTTCCATGGGAAGTAGGTTTACGCGTTGCCGGGCGAACAATAGAAAAGGACGAAGCCTGGAAGATCATGCACGAACTGGAGACCATTGACAACAATGGACCGGCTGGTATTGTGAGAGGATTGAGAAAAGAGGATGTCAGCGAAATCATCGGATATTATTCGACGCTCATCCCTAGGGAATATGTTGAGACCGAATTCCTCATAAAGGAGGTCTGAGCATGAAAAGAGTGCAGCTCCGCGAAATATGTCACGCCAGGTCAGGCGATAAAGGTGATACTGCCAATATCGGGCTCATCGTCTATGATAAACGTCACTACAAACTGATCAAACGGGAATTAACCACCGAGCGGGTGAAGACTTTTTTTGAGGGAACTGTCAAGGGAGAGGTGAAAAGGTATGAACTCCCCAGGCTTGGAGCCTTGAATTTCGTTCTACACAATGCTCTTGACGGCGGGGCAACCCGGACTCTAGCTTTGGACGCTTACGGAAAGGCACTAAGCTCAGTTCTATTAAGTATGGAAATTGAAATTCCAGACCTCGCAGACGAACCTTCTTCGGCGTGAATGTGGCACAAGTATCTTTGAGGAGATTGAAAAGCAGATGAAAATTCTCTTCCTGGGGGTAGAAGGATCGCTCTCTCCCTGGTACGATGATTTTCTAGAGGCGATCAGCGGGCGTTATCCAGTCACGCTCTTCGATCCCACCCAGCCGATAGCCGAACAATTCAAAGGGGTAGAGGTAGTGGTCGCACAAAGCACCTCCTTTGGGACTCACAAAATGATCGACGCGGCTGCGTCGGCCAGGGTGAAGCTTTGGCAGGTCTACACCACCGGTTTAGACAAAGTAGATGTAGCGTACTATCAGAAGAAGGGTGTGCCGCTCGCCAACACGCCAGGCCAATTCAGCGCGGTTGGGCTGGCGGAGCACGCCCTTTTCTTGATGCTTTGCTTCACGAAAAACCTAGCAGCCAGCCAGAAAAATGCGCGTTCGAAGATCTGGAATCTTCCGGTAAACGAGGAGCTGGAAGGAAAAACTTTAGGGATCATCGGTTTAGGGTCCAGTGGTCGTGAACTCGCCCGACTTACACACGCGCTGAAAATGAAGGTCATAGCGGTGGATATCGCTGACATCCCCCTGGCGATTCGCCACGAGTTCGGAGTTGAGCTCCTCGGGGGTCCCGAACACTTGGACCAATTGTTGACCGCAGCTGATTATGTCTCTATTCACACCCCTTTGACCTCAGACACCCAGCACATGATCGATGCCCGGGCGCTCCAGTTAATGAAGCCTACAGCAGTTCTGATCAATGTTGCGCGCGGCGAGATTGTAGATCAGGCTGCTCTGATTGAGGCCTTGCAAACGGGTCAGATCAAAGGCGCAGGATTAGACACCTGCGCAGGCGAACCACTGGAACCAGATCACCCGCTTCTCCGCCTCGACAATGTGATCGTCACGCCCCACGTAGCCGGTGTAACGACTGGAACATCACGTCGCAGGGCTCACGCAGCCGCCGAAAACATTGAGCGCTTGGCTGGAAATTTACCGCTCCAGCATCTGGTGACCGCAAGCGGGTAAAATCAGGACGGAGTCCTGGCACACATGGCCGAGTGATTACCGTCATTCGCCGAGAAAGATGAACACACGAGAACGTTTTCACGCTGTTATGGGCTTCGAACCCGGAGTTCGCACCTTGCGTTGGGAATTCGGCTATTGGAACGCGACCGTCGACCGCTGGTACACCGAAGGGCTAAAGCGCAGCCCCTATTCCCCACCACCAGGCTTGGCGGATGGTGGTGCTCATTACGGCGAAGGGCTTCCATTCCCCTACAATCTGGGCACTTTCCGCTACCGGGACCACGACATCCATACCCTTCTTAAGATGGATCCCGGCACAGCGAGCATCCCTTTGAACTGGCGGTTTTCACCCCCACTGAGGGAAGCGATCATTGAAGAAGATGAGACCACCCAACTGATGATCAACGCCGACGGTGTCACCGTGCGCGTACGCAAAGACAGCGCCTCGATCCCCCAGTTTGTGGATTGGCCTGTGCGAGATTGGACCACCTGGAGGCAAGTAAAGGAGGAACGTTTTGGGCTAGAGATCATGACACGATTCCCGGCGCGGTGGCACGAGGTCGCGGCGAGCTACCGCCAACGTGACTACCCCCTCGGCCTGCGCATGGAAGGGTTTTTCAGCATTCCACGCGAACTGATGGGCATAGAGCACCAGTTATTGACCTACTACGATGACCCTAAGCTGATGCACGACATCAATGAAACGCTGGCGACGGTCTGGTTAGCCATGTTAGAGGAAGTTCTCTCCCGGGTCGACCTGGACTTCGTGCACATCTGGGAGGATATGGCCTTCAAAAATGGGCCGTTGATCTCCCCTTTGATGTTTAAGACTTTTCTGTCGCCGTACTACCGCCGAATTACTGAGTTTCTAAAAATGTACAACATCGACCATATTTTCGTAGACACCGATGGCAATTGTTGGGAGCTTATTGAGCCATTCCTAAACGCTGGGGTGAGGGGTCTTTTCCCTTTTGAGGTCCAAGCGGGTATGGATGTTGTTGAGGTAAGGCAGCGTTTCCCCCAGTTATTGATCCAGGGAGGCTTGGATAAGGTAAAAGTTGCCCAAGGAAAAGCGGCTATCGATGCCGAACTGGAAGCCAAGCTACCTTTCATGCTCTCGCACGGTGGCTATATTCCATTTCTGGATCATCTGGTACCCCCGGATGTGTCCTGGGATAATTTCCTCCACTACCGAGAGCGGGTCAACCAATACATTGAAAGTTATCCATCCCAGCTATCAAAGGGGACACGGAAATGACAAACCAAGATCAGAAATCCTTCTGGCGCGTTCTACCCAAATACTTGTTATGCTATATCATTTGGCTGGGGCTTTGTGCGCTGGGGTTTTGGATTCTCTTGCAGTTGAGAGTGGTGTTTTTTGATATCGCACATTTGCTTGGACTTAACCCATGGGAGGTCCGCGCCGCCGACAAACTTATCATGCTAATATTTGGGTTCTTTGGTGTGGGCACCGTCGTGCTATTAGAACACTACCTGCGCACTGGCGTGGAGAAAGGGCTTTTATGGAGCCGCTCCCTACGTGCACTCCTGCTAGAGGCCAGCATTCTTGGTCTTTCTTACGGCGCGCAATGGTTGATCGAATAATTCAAAAGGGAAGAGCAGCATGAGTAAACAGCCAGAACAACATCATCTATTTCCTCTCGACACACCATCGTGCCAGTGGTCTCGATTCCAGGCTAATGGCTTTTCAAAACCCGCCTGTGGGGTCATTTACCGCTTGGACAAACCGGCTAGCTGCGGAATGCCCCTAGGAGGCATCGATACGGGCTGCATCGATCTGGAGACAAGCGGTCTCTGGGGTTATTGCACCCTGTTTAACACACACGTCCCCCGTCGGGGTCCTCTCAACCTGCCCTTCCTAGGGGTCAACCTCAACGGTCAGACATGGGTACTTTGCGATCCATCGCAGATCAAGGAGTTTGAGCCACTCAACCTGGGAGGCTATCGTAACCTAGTTAATCCCCCATCAGAATTTCCCTTCAGCACGCAAAATCCATCGCTTGGGAACGTGAAGCTACCGCAAGAGATTCACTATTGGGGACATTTTCCTATCGCTGACCTGGAATATGAAATCGATGCCCCGGTCAGCGTCGGCCTACGCGCTTGGTCGCCTTTTTTACCAGGAGACTCTATTCACTCGTCAATCCCCGGCGCTGTATTCGAGGTTCACCTGCGCAACTTGCATGAAACACAGCAGCAGGGGAGTCTCGCGTTTAGTTTTCCGGGTCCGTTAGAGATAGAGGCGGGTAGCGATCAGTACAGGCATAAGCCAACCAAAAACCCGCTTGAGGGGCTCCTGGTCGAAACCCCCAAAGCCAGTTACCTAATCGGAGCAATTGAGCAGGAAAGGCTTCGCTTTGGTGGTGATCTGGGTGGGGATGGTAAAGCTTGGTCACGGATCGGCGAGGAATTACCGCAGGCAACCGACAACCAGGCCGGGGCCTCATTAGCCGTGGATTTTACCCTGAGTCCCTTCGAGACCAAAATCATCCGTCTCGTGCTGGCCTGGCACAGTCCTCAATGGAGAGGTGGAGGTTATCCCGCCTCACCCGAAGGTCACACATTCACCCACATGTACGCCAAATACTATCCCAGCGCGCTCGAGACCGCTCGCGTCCTGGTCGAAAACCACGAGAGTATACTGAAGCGCGTTCTGGGATGGCAGGAGGTAATCTACACAGCCACAGATCTACCTGTTTGGCTGCGCGAATCGCTTGTGAGCGCCCTGCATCTGCTCACCGAAGACGGCCTATGGGCGCAAGCTCAGCCGCCCATCCCAGACTGGGTCCGCCCGCAGGACGGGCTATTCGGGATGAACGAATCCCCGCGTGTGTGTCCACAAATTGAGTGCATCCCCTGCTCCTTTTACGGCAACATCCCCTTGGTCTATTTATTCCCCGAATTGGCGCTCTCAACCCTGCGGGGATACAAGGGGTACCAAGATGAAGAAGGATCACCCCCTTGGATTTTTGGGGGGTGTACGAACCGCACGGCTGTGATCGATTTCGCCATGCCTACGCGCGGCTACCAAGTCACCATGAATGTCCCGTGCTATGTGGATATGGTTGACCGCTACCTGATGGCAAGCGAGCGCGACGACGTGCTTAGGGAATTTTACCCTTCGGTTAAGAAAGCGATCGAATTTATGATCGATCTCAACCGGGGACCGGATGGCATTATCAGCATGCCAGACCGCCGGGTGAGCGTAACAGGTATGCCATGGGAGACAGAGTGGTACGAGTGGTGTGAGTGGCACGGCATGGCTACCCATGTCGGCGGTGTTCATTTAGCCACTCTCCATATAAGCGCACGCATGGCCCAAGAAGTTGGGGATGAAGCTTTTGCCCGTCAATGTCAGGCTTGGTTAGAAGCGGGACAACATTCACTGGAGACCAAGATGTGGAATGGCACGCACTACCTTAATTTTTGGGACCCAGTAAAAGGGAAGAAATCCGATCACATCTTTTCACCACAACTGGATGGAGAGTGGATGGCTCGCTTCCATGGGCTGCCAGCGGTGTTTCGCCCCGAGCGGGTCAAGACAACCCTGGAAACCATCCGCCGCTTCAATGTCTCACCAACCCAATATGGTGTCATCACCTTTACCCACGCTGACGGAACGCTGTTATCCAAAGGAGAGTGGCCTCTGGCTCACGAGTCCTACGAACCTCTCGACATTCATGGAGCTGAGCTCTTCATGCTGGCGATGACCTATATGTACGCAGGAGAGGTGGATTTCGGACTCGATCTCGTCCGCCGCTACATGCACAACATTACCATCGAACAACGCGCCCTCTGGGATGTCCCCGCCGGCGTTCGTGGGGATACAGGTAAACCGTTGGCCAATGATTATTACCAGCCCCTGATGTTGTGGAGTCTACCAGCAGCCATAACAGGTGGTGATTTGACCGCACCACTGAAAGTCGGTGGGCTGGTGGACAACCTCCTGAAGGAGATCGCAGCAACAGGTCCATACGAATCCCAGACAGGTTGAGCAACAAGATCTGACTTTGATAATATTTTCCGAGATAACCGAATTATTTCCATTGAGGAGACACCTATGCCACACGGCTACCACAGCAAAATCCTGCACGTCGATTTGACCATCGGGAAAGTAGAGGTTGAAGAACCTGATCCGAACTTCTACCGTAAATACATCGGCGGCGGCGCAATGGGCGCTTATTATCTCTTTAAGATGACCCCTCCCGGCAGCGACCCTTTGGGACCGGAGAACACATTGTGCCTAATGGTTGGCCCAGTCACCGGCGCGCCCATCTCCGGACAGTCCAGGGTGAACGCCACGGCAGTTTCACCCCGCAGCGGCTTGGTGGGCGACTCCTCTGGCGGCGGCTTCTGGCCCAGCGAGTTCAAGGCAACCGGCTTTGACGGGATCGTGATTCGGGGAAGAGCTGAGAAGCCTGTATACCTTTGGCTGAACGACGGTGAGGTGGAACTGCGAGACGCCTCTCACTTATGGGGACACTTCACCGCTGAGGTGGAAGACCTGATACGCGAAGAGCTTGACGATAACCGCATTGAAGTCCTCCAGTGCGGTCCAGCTGCAGAGAAAGGGGTCAAATTCGGAGCGTTGATTAGCAATGCCAACCGAGCCAATGGTCGGAGCGGATTGGGCAGTGTGATGGCCTCAAAAAACCTCAAGGCGGTCGCCGTTCGTGGCCAGAAGCGTCCCAAGTTCGCCAATCCAGATGCGATTAAGGAACTTTCTCGCTGGGGAGCGGAGCACTTCAAAGAAACGGGGTTAATTGGACTGAGAAAAGATGGTACAGCTAGCGGCACCGTCCACCAGTCCAACGTGGGTGGCTTGCCCACACGCAACTGGCAGAGTGGAACCTTCGAAGGAGCAGAAGCCATCACCGGAAAAACCATGACAGATACTATCCTGAAAGACATCGATACCTGTTTCGGTTGTGTGATTGGCTGTAAACGAGAGGTGGAAGTGCCCGATGGCCCCTACCGCACTATCCCTCGTTATGGTGGTCCAGAGTACGAGACCGTGGCGACTTTGGGCTCCTACTGCGGTGTGTCCGACCTCAGCGCTATCGCCTATGCAAACCAACTGTGCAATATGCATGGCATGGACACCATCTCATGCGGAGCCACTATCGCCTGGGCGATGGACTGCTTCGAACAAGGGTTAATCACCCTTGAGGACACCAACGGAATAGAATTGCGCTTCGGGAACACTGAAGCCATGGTGGAAACGGTTGAGCGCATTGGAAGACGAGAGGGCTTCGGCCACGTGCTCGGGGAGGGTTCGACTGAGGCCGCTAAAATCCTCGGGGTTGGGGGGGACTTAGTCGTTGCTACGAAGGGCAGAGAACTGCCCGCCCATGTCCCCCAAGTGAAACAAGGTCTGGGTCTAATTTATGCCGTCAATCCCTTTGGCGCCGACCATACCGCCTACGAGCACGATCCCGTCTACGAGCACTTCTCCGAAGAGCTGGCCCAAATAGACCTGCTGGATCCCCAACCCGCGAAGGTGCTCAATTCCGAAAAAGTCCGCTTCACACTCTACACTCAACACCTGGTGAGCGCAGTGGACAGCGTATGTGTGTGCTGGTTCGCATTTGGTCCCGGCAAACTTTATACACCGAACCAGCTCGTCGACATCGTTCAGGCAACCACCGGTTGGAAGTATAGCCTGTGGGATTTGATGAAGGTTGGCGAACGGCGTTTGCATCTACTGCGAGCCTTCAACGCCCGCGAAGGGGTGGGGGCGGAGTCCGATACCCTACCCCCCAAGATGTTCAAGCCGTTGAGGGGTGGTGAGAGCGACGGGTTGGCTATAAACCCCGAGGAAATCGAAAAAGCCAAAAAGCTCTACTACCAAATGGTAGGTTGGGACGAAAATGGCAAACCCACCCGGGCGAAACTCGAGGAACTGGCTTTAGGCTGGGTCGCGGACCAACTCGATCTTTGATTTGGAAATAACATTTAGCACTTTAATGGATCAAGCGATGCATCCATCTTCTACCAAGATGCCGCTAACACCCTATTTGAAAGGCTTCTGAGATAAAAATGGGGATCATCTTGCTCGGCTTCCCTCCGGATCAAATATCTGCAGACCAACTGAAGCGTATACGTGCGATAGCAGTAGACAGGCAGGTGGTGGTCTCGAATGATCGCCAGACCATTGAGCACATCCAGAACGATATCGAAATCGCAGCAACTGCACTCCCCCTTGATCTGCATCTATTGGTGCTCAGGGGAGAGAAATTGAAATGGGTGCAGCAGTGGGGCGCTGGTGTCAACTGGATCATGCAATACCCCGAACTCATTAGAAAGGACTTCATCCTGACCAATGTGTCTGGAATTCACGCAATCCCCATCAGTGAGCAAATCGTGGGTTATCTTTTAGCGTTCGCCAGGTCCTTACATCACGCTATCCGAGCGCAAGGCGAACGGGGGTGGTGGAAACCCGAGCGCTCTACCCTATTCGAACTGGCAGGGAAAACCATGTTGATCATAGGTACGGGCGCTATCGGTGCAAGAACCGCATATTTAGCCCAAGCGTTAGATATGCGCGTCCTGGGAGTCAGGCGAAACCCCGAGAGGGAAATAAACGGTGTGGAAGCCATGTTTGCACCCGATCAACTCCTTGAACTGCTCCCCGAAGCAGATTTTGTCGTCTTGACCATCCCCCTGACCCAGGAGACAAAGGGGATGATCGGAGAACCAGAGCTGCGAGCTATGAAGTCCAGTGCTTACATCCTCAACATCGGTCGCGGCGGCACAATACAGGAGAAAGTTCTCGTTCGGGCATTACAAAAGGGCTGGATCGCTGGCGCTGGGCTGGATGTATTTGAAAAGGAGCCCCTGCCGGAGGATTCCCCCTTGTGGGATATGGACAATGTGATCATCACTGCTCATTATTCTGGCAGCACACCTCACTATAACGAACGCGCTATGAGGATTTTTACCGACAACCTGAGACGCTATATGGCTGGGGAACCATTGAAAAATGTGGTGGACAAAAAACTGGGCTACTGAGCTTTCACTCTCTCTACGCTATTCCGACCCGCCGACAAGTCCATGGGTTATCAAAACATCATCATCCTTTTACTTTTCGGTTGCTATCTCAAATATAATAGATGGACAAGCTATCCAGAATCATTACCGGAATAGAACCACGTCAAATGGAGACAAATGATGAACTCACGCGAGCGACTCAATTTAGCTCTTAACCACAAAGAACCCGATCGAATTCCATTTGACCTGGGAGCCACGGTGCTGACTAGCATACATCGAAAATCCTACCGGGCTCTGCGCAAATACCTGGGAATGCCAGCGAAAGAACCAGAAATCGCGGATATCTTCCAGCAAATTGTCGTTGTGGACGAGGACATACGCAAACATCTTAAAGTAGATGTCCGCAACGTAGCGCCGCGCTCATCGGCCACCTTCAGCATTGAGATTAAAGAAATGCAAAACTACACTTACTTCTACGATGAATGGGGGATTGGCTGGAAAATGCCAAAGGATGGAGGTCTATACTATGACATGTTCAGCCATCCCCTTATAGGTGCCCAAAGCATATCAGAGATCGAAAATATCCTTGGCCCGATCCGGTAGATCCATCTCGCTTTACAGGTATGGCTGAGCGCGCTCGTCAAGCCGCCAAGATAGAGAAACAAGGCGTATTCATGGGTGGCTTATCCGCCGGAATCATGGAAATGGCAGCCTGGATGCGTGGTTTTACGAACTTTTTTCTGACTTCGCCCTCAACGAGAAGCTTCTGACTGCGCTGATGACCAAAGTCATGGAATTGAAGATGGCATATTGGGAAAAAGCCTTGGCGGAGGTCGGTGACAATGTAGATGTCATCGGTGAAGCCGACG
>JASFVL010000164.1:0-8287 GCA_050049875.1 Anaerolineales bacterium | reverse complement strand
TTGTACTCGTAGGAGCCGATGTCACACAAGGATCCACCATATCCCACTCCACCAGCGCGCAGATAGCTGCGTTGGTCAGTACTGACGCCAGCCATACAGCCGTTGGAGCCGTCTGGGATCTTCTCGATGGCTGGGCTGCCGGTTTGCAAGGCGTGGGTCCAAGTGGGGCCTCCGTTATCGCCAAGACTGCTTAGCTTGGGGTCCGAACCGGTTATGTCGCCCGTTGTGGGTGTGAAGCTGCACCCGGTAGTATTTTCAAGCAGGTTGTAGCCCTGGGATGTGAGTGTCCCCCAGCAGTCTGGTGTCTGGGGAAACCGGTCAGAGTTGTTTCCGATAATGGTGTTTTTAGCTTGGGTCAAGCCGTTGGAAATATAAATCCCCCCGCCATCACCGCTGCTGTTGTTGACGTCAGCCGCGTTGTGTGCAATGGTGCTGTTGTTTAATGTCAGTGTGCCGGCAGTGTAGATGCCTCCGCCGCTGTTGCCGCTGGTATTGCCACTGACAGTGCAGGTATTCAGCGTCATATCACCGCTCCCGTGGTAGATGCCCCCGCCGTTCCCAAGACCAGTGTCATTGCCTTTGATGGTGCTCCTGTGCAGCACCAGGAAGGCGGAAGAGCCGCCGTTGTAGATTCCGGCGCCATTGTAGGCGCAGACGTTATCAGCGACCGTACTCTTGCTGAGTATCAACGTGATGTCACCGTTGATGTAGATGCCGCCCCCGTAGGTGGCATTGTTGTTGCTGATTGCGCTGTTATACACATCCAGCGGGCCTTCGTTCCAGATACCGCCGCCGTTCCCGGAAAGGTCATGGTCACTGTCGGCGGTATTGTCGATTAAGTTGCTGTTGTCCAGGATCATGCTGCCGCGATTGTGGATACCGCCGCCGTCCCGCTCAGCGGTGTTGGTGCTGACGGTACTGTTTTCCAGCTTCAACGTGCTAAATTGACCATTGGAGATGCCACCGCCATCATGCTCAGCAACATTGGCACTGACGGTCGTATTGGTCAGGGTCAGTGTGCCGTGACTGCGGATGCCCCCAGCATCATAAGCGTTGTTTCCACTGACAGAGCTGCTATTCAGTGTCATTGTGGTATGGGATTGGTTAAAGATGCCACCCCCAACGTCAGCGTTGTTGGAGCCGACGGTGGTGTTGTTTAACGTCAGCATTCCGCCCGTGCTGTAAATACCGCCACCGCGCCAATGACCGCTGTTGCTGCTGACGTAGCTGTTGTTCAGCGTCAGTGTTCCGTAGGAATTGCGAATCCCGCCGCCGTCGATCTCTCCAGGGGTATTGGGGGTTTTGCCATATTCAATCCACAGGTGATTCATATCCACAATTGCATTGTGGATATCCAGGACGCGGTCAATACCGTTGTTGAGGTT
The DNA here is from genome assembly GCA_050049875.1 of Anaerolineales bacterium. Classification (GTDB taxonomy): domain Bacteria; phylum Chloroflexota; class Anaerolineae; order Anaerolineales; family UBA11858; genus JASFVL01. The sequence goes on along the minus strand of JASFVL010000164.1, from coordinate 6,902 downwards.
GGTACCCGCCTGGATGATGGTGCTTCCCACCTCTCCGTTGATGGTTAAATCGCTGGTGATATCCAGATCACCAGTGGCGTTATCGTCCTCACCCGTACCAGGGATTGTCAGGGTGTAAAATCCGGCGGGGAGTGTAATTATGTCGACGCCACTCCCAGCGGCACAGCCACTCACCGCGCTATCGCTGTTGGCTGCCTGGATAGCCTCGCGCAGCGAACAGTCGCTGTCGCTGTTGAGTTCGTCGTCAGTGGTGTTTACAGTGATGACAGCTGCGTGATCCGTGGGTACATTCCAATTTCCCGCACTCAGGACCACCATCGAAAGGATCAGAACCACAGTTAGAATTCGTTGTCTTTTCATCGCCTGTCTCCCTGCTTGAGTTCAGATAAATGACCAAGTTGGTTGGTCATAGCTAAAGTCGCTCGATATGTGCTCTTCTGCTTTAGATCAGATCCCTAGGTAGCGCGGCACTTTCCTGCTGTACTTCTCGTACTCCTGACCATAGGCGCGCAGCAAGTGCTCCTCTTCGGTGAGGATCATGGTGTGAATCAGGATAAAATAGAGCGCCGCCCACCCCAAGGCGTACCACGAAGGCCACAACATAGCGAAACCGATCACGTACAAACCGCAGGCTAAGGCTTGGGGGTTCCTCGTTAGCTGGTAGATGCCGGAAATCTCAAGTGCCTTTTCCCCGCGGCCTAGGGAGCGTATAATCCCCAGTCTGAACATCCCATAGACCAGAATTGCCAGACCACCAAAGAGCAAGGTGATGCCAATCCCGTGCACGAACGGGTTGACATCCACCGCCGGCCAATCGCCCTCCAGATAGAAGTACGGGAAGCCGCCGTACATGAAGAAGAGCAGTCCCTGCAAGGTGGCTGTTAGGACCGAGAGACGCCCTCGCCTTTGGTATTCCCGGCGCACGATGAGGCGCAGGATGATCAAGCCATAAGCGAGCAGCAGGGCGTATGCCAGGAGATAGGTTGGAAGTTCACTCACTGTTCAGCCTCCAAGCGTGGATGACGGGTTTGACACCATCCGCGAAAAGTTCCAAAACGTACAGCAGAGTGTTATCTCGATCATAAGCCGCCGCGCCCAAGCGGAATCTGCGCTGTATGCCGCTCCCCAGCATCTCCTGTTCGACACCTGCGGGGTTGTGGAAAAGGTGTTCGTCGATGTTTAAAGAGGCGTAGGGCTGCGGTTCCCAGGGTTCTAGTTCACCCGCAGCGACCATCGCCAGGTCGGCTGGATCGTAGAGGATGAACTGAGCTTCGAAGCTGGCGCTCCACCAGCCGCGGAAGTCGTTGTGCCCCTGACATTCGACCAGGTCCTCTTCGGGGCAGGGCGTGCCGTCGGCATGGCGGCAGAGTGTGAATTGCCCGACCATTTGCTCTTCCACACAGGGTTGCTCGGGTCCAGAAGGGTTGACGAAGCCATACCAGTATTTCGCCCCGCTACTCTTGGTGCCGACAAAAAGGACCGCTGACTTGCCCGTCTCGGTGGTGAGCCAAGCCCCTCCCTCCCACTCGTCCGGATGTTGGTAGCCCTCCAGGCAGCGCTCAATGTCAGGATTCGTCAGAGAGCTTTCATATAATAAGAGTACCGTTTCTGCGAGATGCGTTCCCGCTGGCGCTGGTGTTCCGTTTTCATCCACCCAGGGACGGTAGGCGAAGAGCGCCGGTCCCATCCCCGACCAGCCGCCATCGCGAAAGCGTCCCGTCGCTAGGTAGCGCCCCTCAGCGTGATCGTCCGCCCAAGCGGCGGGGATATCGAATAGGTAGCCGTTGACGCTGTAGAAAGATTGTCCCCCTATGAACCATGTGCCCTGCAGGTCGGGTGTTTTCAAGTCTGGGTCAAACCAGGCGTGCGTGCCCACCGCCACCTGCGGCTCAAAGTGCTGCCCCCAGCCCAGATGGATCTTGGCTCCGGTTGTTGGGTGGTCCAGATACGCCATGCCCAAGCGCGGCAGTTCCTCCATATCGCTGAAGACGCCAGCCGCCACCTCGTGGAAATCCTGCAGGAACCCCGCCTGGTTGAGTGCATCCAATGAACTGGATATCAACGGTACCGGGATGCTGACCTCTGCCACCTGGTCGCCATCGGGCAGCTCTCCCCAAGCCATGCGGTCGTGACCGCTGATGAACAGCGAGCCGGGATAACCATCGTCGGGACCTGTGGGATCGCCGCTGGGGTTAAAGGTCATGGCGTTGCCGCCGTAGGCGAAGGTTTGTGGTCGCTGATCGCCACCGGGCAGCCGGAAGGCACCCAGGTATTCGAAATCCCCCGGCTGGATCAACTCCGCTGGATATTCCTTGACGATCAGCGGCAGGTTGGCTCCCGGTGTGGGCGATGGAACCAACTCGGATGCAGAGCCCTCCTCAGCGCTGGGACTGCAGGAGGAGAAAAGCAACCCCAGTGTAATGATCCCAAAGGCAATTGAGTTGAAATTGCTGGGTTTCATGATGACCTTCTTTATGTATTCCTGTCTCAAACCATTGAACGCCTACTCCCGAATGACAAGGGGCAAGTAGATGAACTTGTCGCTCCAGATACGCACGTGCACATAATCGGGTTTGGTGCCGCCAACGACCTCCACCCTGACGAGGGCGTCCGTCAGCCCATACCAGAGGGCATCTACGTTGAAGCCCATATTGGTACAATCGTAGGTCTCGAGGGAAGTGTTGTCCCAACACTCCAAGCTAACCCTGTATTTCTCAGGGTCGCCCCCCAGCCAATGGTAAAGATCAACGTTGATAGGGTCAGGCCGCGCACCCAGTGGAATCCAGCCGCTGTCGTAAGTGGGGGTTTTTGTGTAAATACGCACGCGCACGTCATCAGGTCTGCTGCCTCCGACAGCGTACACTGTTACAGCTGTGTTATTCAGCCCGTACAAGAAGGCGTTGATGTTGAAGCCCATATCGGTACAATCGTAGGTCCCCAGGGAGGTGTCATCTTTGCACTCTAGGTCTACTTGATAGTGGTTAGGGTTGCCGCCCAGACCGTGGTTGAAATTGACGTTGATAGGGTCCGGTCGTATACCCAGCGGCTCCCAACCGCTGTCGTATGCAGGTGTCTCGTTGAAGATCCGTACACGCACGTCGTCGGGTTGACTTCCGCTTCCTACATCCACATGGATCATTGAGTTGGTCAGCCCAAACCAGAGCGCACGGACGTTGAAGCCCATGCTGGTGCAGTCGTAGGTCCCTAGGGAGGTATCATCTCTGCATTCCAAGCTCACGAGATAGTCGTCGGCGTCGCCGCCAAGCCCATGATTGATATCGATGTTGATAGGGTCCGGTCGCACACCGAGTGCTATCCAGCCGCTGTCGTAAGCGCTGTTATTCACAGACTTAACGTAGCTGGAACTTGATTGCTGGACTGATGGCTCGGAATTTGTTTGATTAAAGCCCAATGCATCCCTCACCCCGCTGAGACTTCCAAATCCCAGCCCAAGTATCAGGACCAGGAGGGTCGCCAAGGTTATCCTTCTATTGATAAATACCCTTGTTTTGTAAACATATTTGCTGCACCGCTTCATTTTTCCAAATCTCCTTTCTGACCACAAGTCAGGTAGAAAAAACCCATCCAATAATTCTGCCGCGTCACATCGTTGAGTTGCCTCTCCATTGTCGCACAGACGATCTCCCAAGGGTGGCGCTCTATGGCCTCGGCGGTTACGCCATAAGAGCGTAGAAAGAAGAAAAAGCGCTTCCATCTCACCGGTAAGCTCTTCGGCCATGCCATATCCAACACTGCCATGGATCCTCCTGGCTTCAGTGCGCGGCAACCCCTGCGGACGACCTGTCCACATTCCGGGACCAGGATCAGGGCGAAGGTGGTCAACACCGCGTCCAGATTAGAGGGGAACTTAAATAGAGCAGCATCTTCATGAATGATTTCCACGTTCTGCCACCCGTTCTGGGCGATTCGTATGCAAGCTTGCTGCAGCATGGCCTCGCTCAGGTCGACGGCGATGATCCTTCCTTGGAGACCTATCGCCTCTTGCAGAAGCTGGAAGTTCAATCCTGTACCACAGCCGACGTCCACTACTGTATCACCAGGTTTTAAGTTCAGCGCCTGTACGGCAGCATGGCGCCAAGCCGGGATGTTGAAGCCGAAGGGAGCAAACAAGTTGAACAGACGCACGCTGCGGTCGTAGCCTGAGGCGCTCTTTTTGTACGCCTGGATGACGTGATCCTTCTGGTTAGTGATTTTCTTCAAAATGAACTCCCTTTACGAAGGGTAGCTGTGGATATTGAATATTGTGTGGGATATCTAGTTGCCATTTAGAACTGCAGCCTTCTGTGGGCGAATAACTGCTCAATGAAACCTTCCAACCTGTTCTTCACCGGTAGGAATACGGCGATCACGAGGGCGATGGAGATCAGGTGGTACAACTTTTTCGGTTGGGGGGGGACGAGGGACAGAATAGTGCTGTTAGAGATGAATCCCAGAAGGGATGCAATCGCGGTTATCGTTATGATGGGTGATGCCATGGAACCCCTCCAAGGTAATGATGCTTCTGCGCTGCTGGTTGCGATGGAATTGCCGCGCTAACGATCTGGTTCCCCCAGATACTTGAATGATGAATAAGACCTAGCCACCCCCCTTCTTAGGTGAGGAGAGCCTTCCTATATTTGATATACCGATAAAGATCTCCCCCTTGAGGGAAAGCCTATACCGAGAAACACTAGGCAACAATCCCTGGCGCAGGGTTAGACGCCAACGCCGGCTGACAAGCTCCGCTGTGTGAAAAAATTAACAAATCCGATGCGCTTCCAGTATATATGATTTTCCCCCCGAGTGCAATAACGTTTAAACGTTTAAACGTTAGAACGTTTGAACGTTAACCCCCTAACGGTAGATTGATGAGAGTCAATACCTCATTCGGTGAACGGCTTCAGCGCAGCCTCGACTGCCGCTTCGGCGTGAATTTCCGTGGTGTCGAACAGCGGGATGTCGGTGTGTTCCTGCTGGACCAGCATCACAATTTCCGTGCAACCCTCGATGACCCCTTGAGCGCCTGCCTCGCGTAAGTTCTCCATGATGCGCAGGTATGCCTGACGAGAAGAATCCCGAACGACGCCCAAGCACAGTTCGTCGAAGATGACCTGGTGGACGAGTTCACGCTCCTCTTCCGATGGGGTGATCACCTCCAAACCGTGTACCTGGACAAGCCTGCCGTAATAGAAATCTTGCTCCATGGTGAATTTGGTCCCCAGAAGTCCCACGCGTCTCAGCCCGTTCGCTTTGATGCGCTGGGCGGTGGCATCGGCGATATGCAGTAGCGGGATGCTTATGGATTTTTCGACCTGTGGCGCGACCTTGTGCATCGTGTTGGTGCAGATTAACAGCAAATCAGCCCCAGCAGCTTCGATTTGTTTAGCCGCCGCGCTGAGCACCACGCCGGCTTGATCCCACTCACCACGCGCTTGCAGGTCTTCTATCTCTTGAAAGTCGAGGCTGACCATGACAATCTTGGCGGAATGCAGTCCCCCCAGCCTCTTCTTGACCTCTTCGTTGATCAAGCGGTAATACAAGGCCGTGCTTTCCCAGCTCATACCCCCCAGCAATCCGATGGTTTTCATTGTTTCACCACCTTTCTAACGTTTCAACGGTCTCACCACTGACCACCACCCGGAATCCGACCAGTTCCGACTCGAAGATTGGAGGGTAAGCGAAGCGCACGGCGCAGCGTACCCTCTTACGATGATTGATATACGACCCGCCTCGGATAACGCGGCACACATCCATGAGGCTCCCAAGGTCCTCACGACCATCCTGTGGATCGTACGGGTACTTAAAATCGGGTTCATCCAAATCCTCCCCCCACAAGCTGCTCGTCCATTCGCATACATTCCCCAGCATGTCCACGACCCCGTATGGACTCACGCCTTTTTCGTATTCCCACACGGGTGTGGTACCTACTGACCAGCTGTCCTTGTGATTGCACGCTTGAGCGTCCCAATCATTACCCCACGGGTAGATACGCCCGTCCTCACCGCGAGCAGCCTTTTCCCACTCCGCTTCGGTAGGTATTCGAAATTGCATACCAGTTGCCTGTCGAAGCCACTGACAGAAAGCACGAACAGCATAAAGATTGACCTCCACAACCGGATTGTTAACCTTTACCTCAAACATGAGGGAGTTTATCCAAAACTTTGGGGGATTGCAGCCCCATTCGTCTACAAAAAATTTGTATTGTTCGTTGGTAATTGGATATTTGCTGATATAAAACTCGGGGATGAAGATGCGATGCTGCGGTTGCTCATTTTCGCTGGCCTCGCGGTCAAGCGCTGGGTCGCTCCCCATGGTGAATTCACCCTCTGGGATGCGGATCAGCTCGAAGCGGAAGGGGTGTTCAATGGTCAGGGAGTCAGGTAATAACATATTCTTGAATTAAGTGTATAAGGAAAAATTAACTCCGTCAATATTCGCTTCAAGATACGGTGCCCATTTTCACCCCTCGCTCTTTGTCCAAAAGTCTTCCAGCTCCACACCTAACCCGTCCGCCAGGCGGTTGACGAAGGCGTAGTACCCCACAACTTGGTTGATGTCCAGAACCGCCCGGTCGCTGAAGCCGGCCTCCCGCAAGCGGACCACGTCTGCCTCCACCATCGCCCACGGTTCCAGGGTCAGCTTGACAGCGTAATCCAGCATCGCTCGATCCGTTGCACTGAGCTGCGCTTGGCGGTAATCCTGCTCCAACTGGTCTACCAGTTCCGGTTCCACCTTCAAGCGACGGAGACCCGCTCCGTGGTGCCTTATTCAGTAATGGCAGCGGTTCACGGCGGAGACGACCACCGCGATCATCTCCCTTTGGACGCGGCTTAGCTGCGAGTCCCCGCGCATCACCACCTTGTATAGTTCATTGTGAGCCAGCATGCTGGGCAGGTTGAGGC
>JASFVL010000008.1:0-31450 GCA_050049875.1 Anaerolineales bacterium | reverse complement strand
GTGGTCACTTGAACCATGGAGCCTAAGATGGTTTGACGGGCTTGACGAACCTCACCGTTACCGCCGCAGGTCGAACAGCGCGTGGGTGAGGTGCCCGGTTCGGCTCCGCTTCCTTTGCAGGTTTCGCAAGTTTCGTCACGGGTGATTTCGATCTCCTTCTCGACCCCGAAGATGGCTTCCTTGAAATCGAGGTTGACCTTGTACTGCAGGTCGGCGCCGCGCCGGGGCGCATTGCGCGCCCGCCGGGATGAGCGGCCAAAACCGAACCCGCCGAAGCCGAATAGGTCCTCGAAGATATCGCTGAAATCCATAGTCGTCCAATCCGGGACTCCACCCGCACCTTGCACGCCAGCGTGGCCGAAGCGGTCGTAAGCGGCGCGCTTCTCGGCGTCCGAGAGCACAGCATAAGCTTCATTGATCTCCTTGAAGCGTTCCTCGGCGTTCGGATCTTGGCTGACGTCGGGGTGATATTGGCGCGCCAAACGCCGGAATGCGGATTTTATCTCGCTGTCCGGCGCCCCGCGGGGGATACCTAGGATTTCGTAGTAGTCACGTTGAGCCATACAGATAAAGGGCGTTTACCCTTTGTACCAGTCAAGGCAAAGGGGTAAACTTAGTTCTTCTATGCGTTTCTGAATTCACCTTCGACCACGTCCTCATCGTCTGGACCTTTTTCTTCGTCGGAAGGTTCTTCTGGTTCGGAGGGGCCAGCGCCGGCTGCCGGTCCTTCCGGCTGCTGGTAAGCGGCGGCGCCGATTTGCTGCACCTCTTTGGAAAGCTCCTCGGTCACGCGTTTGAGGGTTTCCGTGTCGGCTTCCTCGTCTTCCAGCACTTTGCGTACCTCAGCAACCTTCTCTTCCACTCGAGTCTTGACGTCATCGGGGACTTTGTCACCCAAATCGGACAGCGCCTTCTCGGCGGCGTAAGCGGTGTTGTCGGCGTTGTTGTGAGCTTCGACCCGTTCCTTACGGCGCAGGTCCTCGTCGGCGTGAGCCTCAGCCTCCTTGCGCATGCGCTCGACCTCGGACTCGTCCAAGCCGGAGGAAGCGGTGATGGTGATGTTCTGGCTGCGACCGGTGGCTTTATCCTGGGCAGTGACCTTTAGGATACCATTGGCGTCAATATCGAAGGTAACCTCGATTTGAGGCACACCGCGAGGAGCGGGGGGGATACCATCCAGGATGAAGCGACCCAAGGATTTATTGTTTGCAGCCATGGGGCGTTCGCCTTGCAAGACGTGGATTTCGACCTGATTTTGGTTGTCGCTAGCGGTAGAGAAAATCTGGCTCTTGCGGGCGGGGATGGTGGTGTTGCGTTCGATCAACGGAGTGGCAACAGCGCCGAGTGTTTCTACCGAGAGGGTCAGCGGGGTGACGTCCAACAGGAGGATGTCTTTGACCTCACCGCCTAGCACGCCGGCTTGAATGGCCGCGCCCACGGCGACGACCTCATCGGGGTTGACGCCTTTGTGGGGTTCCTTGCCGAAGTATTTACGCACAGCCTCCTGAACGGCGGGCATGCGGGTCATGCCGCCAACCAGCACCACTTCGTCGATCTCGGAAGGCTTCAATCCGGCATCGTCCAAAGCCTGTTTGACCGGACCTATAGAACGTTCGACCAGGTCGCCAGTCAACTGTTCCAGTTTGGCACGCGTCAGGGTAATGACCAAGTGTTTCGGACCGGAGGCGTCGGCGGTGATATAGGGTAGATTTATCTCGGTCTGCATCATGCTGGAGAGCTCGATTTTGGACTTTTCTGCAGCTTCCTTGAGGCGTTGGAGCGCCTGGCGGTCCTTGCGCAGGTCGATGCCTTGGTCCTTTTTAAACTCATCCGCCAGATAGTCAATCACGCGCTGGTCGAAGTCATCGCCTCCCAGGAACGTGTCGCCGCTGGTGGAGCGCACCTGGAAGACACCCTCACCCACATCTAATATGGAGATATCAAAGGTGCCGCCGCCCAAGTCGTACACGGCGATGACTTCGTTCTGCTTGCGATCCAAGCCATAGGCCAAGGAGGAGGCGGTCGGTTCGTTGATGATGCGCAGCACCTCGAGACCAGCAATTTTGCCGGCGTCTTTGGTGGCGTTGCGCTGAGCGTCGTTGAAATATGCCGGCACAGTAATCACGGCCTGAGTCACCGGTTCGCCCAGGTAGGCTTCTGCATCAGCTTTTACCTTGGAAAGGATCATCGCTGATATCTCTGGGGGTGAGTATTCCTTTTCACCCAAGACCACGCGCACGTCACCGTTGGGGGCTTTTGCGACATCATAAGGCACCAGGTCCAACGCACGTTGCACCTCTGGGTCATCATATTTGCGCCCCATGAAGCGCTTGATCGAGAAGATTGTGTTTTGTGGGTTGATCACGGCCTGGTTACGGGCAACGCGCCCGATCAGCCGTTCGTTGTTCTTGTTCACTGCGACGACGGAAGGGTATAAGCGTTCACCTTCTGCGGATGGGATGATGGTCGGCTCCCCAGCCTCCATCACCGCCACTGCGGAGTTGGTGGTCCCCAGGTCAATACCGATTATTTTTGCCATGCTTCATATTCCTCCAAAATTTGTCTTCCCCGGTGGATTGGTTTCATAATTATGCAGCGACGCGCACGATCGCTGGGCGCAAGACCCGATCGCCGATCAAATAACCGCGCTGCATGACTTCGATGATCTCACCGCTTTCATGATCATCGCTTTCCGTTTGGGCGATAGCTTCGTGCAGGTTTGGGTCGAAGAGTTCCCCTTGGGTTTGTATGGGTTTCACGCCCTCGGCATCTAAAAATGATTGCATCTTTTGATAGATTAATTGAATACCTTCCGCCCAAGTGGCACCTTGCCCTTCTTGGGGTCGGTCGTTCAGGGCGCGCTCCAGGTCGTCCAGGATTTCAAGATAGCGTTTAATGACTCTGGCTGAAGCTTCTTGGTAAATCTGCTGGCGATCGCGCTCCATACGTTTTTTATAGTTAACGAACTCGGCTCTGGCTCGCTGCCAACCATCCAAGTATTCGGCGGCCTTGGCTTCGCTCTGCGCCAAGGATTCCTGCAGGGCGACGATTTCTTCGGGGGACAATTCCACCTCCGGGACATCCGCCAATTCCTCGACGGCTTCTTCCTGCTCGTTTAAGATTTCAATCTCCGCCTCTTCTTCAGCAGTGATATTCTGCGTGTCAGGATGCTGGTCCGATTTCTCTTCTTCTCCGATTTTTTCGATCTTGATTTTTTTCTCTGCCATGATTATCTTCAATCACTCCTCATAGGGATTTCTCTTGATTTGAGGGTTGCTTCGACTTTTTTACTCCTCAGACAGTGTTTCCACGACCAAATCGCTTAACAAGCCAGCGACGAACTGCACGGTTGAGATCGTGTGGGCGTAGGGCATTCGGGTGGGACCTAGCACCCCCAGGGCGCCGGAAGCAATACCGGGAACACCATAGCGTGCTAGCACGACCGAGCACTCACGCAGTTCCTCCCATTGACCTTCGCCGCCAATCAACACATGCACACCGCTGGTATCCGGTGCCAAAACGGTTCGGGCAAGCAAATCTTCCAGCAATGAGCGCTCTTCAAAGAAGCGCAGCGCCCTGCGAGCTGCTCCGGGTTCGGCGAACTCGGGTTCAGCCAGCACGTTGGTGATGCCCTCGCGGTAGATTTCTCCGGCTAGAAGGTCGTCCGAGCGCTTCATCTCCTCCAAAGTGAGGGTGAGAATGTCTTGCTCCAACGGGTTCTCACGCTGACCAGCCAAGGAGGCGATGTTAGAGGCTTCTTCTCCTTGAGCCAACTCGTTGATCCATCCAGCAGCCACGCTTAAACGCTCTTGGGGGACCGGCTCGGCCAGCACCAACATCTGCTGTCGGACCTCGCCGCCTTCCAGGACCAGCACCATGAGTACCTGGCGACCGCGAGTAGCGATCAGTTCCAGATGCTTCAATCGGGCGTGCTCGGGGTGCAGGGAGGTGACGAGAGAGGCTCCCTGAGATTGGTGAGCCAAGACCGTGGCTGCAAGACGCATCCATTCGTCTACATCGTTGCGCGCTTGATAAAACTGGTGTTGAATGGTGCGTTGAACGTGCATGGGTAAGTTTGTACGCCCCATCAACTGGCTGACGAAGTAGCGGTAGCCTTCCTCGGTTGGGATTCGGCCAGCAGAAGTGTATGGCTGGCGCAGGTAGCCGGCATCGGTTAACGCTGCCATCTCATTGCGCACGGTGGCTGAACTGAAGTCCAGGTTGTATTTTTTCACCAGGCTCACAGAACCGACCGGCTTGACCTGGTCCACGTATTCCCGGATGACCAGGGCTAAGATTATTTTTTGCCGTTCAGATAGTCTGCTCATGTTTTCTGGGTGAAGTTAACCTTTGCTGCGCCATGAATTTACCCAAAAGAAGTGGACTCACCAACAACTTTTAGCACTCTCGATGTGAGAGTGCTAAAGAGGCCGATTCTGATGATACCACGCTGGTAGGATAACGTCAAGAAAAGGGCTGGGTGAGGGGCTCTTTCTTATAAGAATCTAATATAGACGGGTTTATCGGCCGTGTTTTTGAAGCTGCCGAAGGGTTGAGGCGAAATCTTTTGGGTGGGGCGCATAGACGGTTACCAATTCCGAGTTGGCGGGGTTTTGGAAGCTCAGACTGCGAGCGTGCAGCCCAAGCCGGCTCAGCAAGGGACGTTCGGGGCGTTTCCCTTTTCGGTAGTTTCCCTTGAACGCTGAAAGCAGGAGCGGCTGCCCATCGCCGTATAAGGGGTCGACCAAGATCGGCAGGTTCAGGCTGGCCAGGTGGGAGCGGATTTGGTGGGTGCGCCCAGTTTTCGGGGTCGCTTCGATCAGGGCGTACCCTCGCCAGCGTTCCAACACTCGCAGGTGGGTGATGGATGGTTTTCCCCGCTTGTGGTCCACCACGCTGCGGTGGCGATGGCCCACATTGGATCGCAACGGAAGATTGATGATTTGTTCATCCCAAGGAGGGTTTCCCGCAATCAGTGCGTGATAGACCTTAACGATCTGATGGCGTTCGAACTGGGTGTTGAGTGCGCGGTGTGCTTCTGGATTGCGTGCAAAGAGGATCACCCCGCTGGTCTCACGGTCCAGGCGGTGGACAGTCCACAGACGGCCGAAATGAGGTTCTAAGACGCTCCTTAGGTGAGGTAATTGAGGATCGTAGCCATCGGGCAGCGTCAGCAGTCCCGCGGGTTTGTTGACCACTAAAAAGTCGTGATCGATTCGTATAACGAGCGCTTTGATCTTATAGTTCACCGTTTTAGAGGGAAGGATTTCATTCGCGTTTCAGCTGCACCCCGGAATCGATATTATGGTGGAACTGCTATACTGCCTGGTCTTTCTCGCGCACGCGCAGGATCGCCAACCACGCCAATGTCATGAAGAGCGCGCTGAACAGCCACAGCCAGCGATATTGGTCACCTAAAGCATCCACGATGGCGCCGCTGAGCACGGGTCCCAGGATGGCTGCCGATTGGGAGGAGAAGTAATACAGACCGGTGTAAGCGCCAATTTTACTCTCGTCGCCGTGGTCGTAAACCAGGGGCAGGCTGTTGACGTTGACCAGAGCCCAACACACGCCACCCAAAACCAGGACGACGGCGAAGATGGTTGTACCCTGGATGAACAGAAACCCACCAGCGAAGAGAACGATTAGCCCGATCAATCCCCAGTAGATGGTTTTGCGGCGTCCGATGCGGGTGGCGATCAACCCGCTGGGCAGGGCGAAGAGAATGAAAGAGGCGGCGAATAAGGTGGTGTATAGCGACGCTTGCCCGGGGGTTAGACCCAGGCTGAAGACTGCAAAGGAGGACAGGCCGGTGTTGAGTGCCTCATATGCCATAAACCACAACAGAATGGCTAGCAATACGAAGAACCCACTGCGGTCTTCAGCTCCCCAGATGGCGCGAAAGTAATCCAATACGCGGCTGTCCTCTTGGGTTGATTCACTTTCGATCTTCTCTGGCTCTTGGACGAAGCGCAAGGCTATGCTGGCCATGACGATCATCGCCAGCGCGCCAGCGAAGAAAGGGGCTGCGCGCCCGAAGCGGTCGAAGAGCATCCCCCCGCCAAAGAGCGCCAAAGCCGCGCCGACACCGCCCATCAAATTAATGATGCCGTTGGCTTTGCTGCGGTGCTCTGATGGGAACAAGTCACCCAGCCAAGACACGGTTGGGGAACGGAATAGAGCCATTCCGAAGTTGGTAATCAGGATGAAAACCATGATGGCTAGCACGGTGTTCGCCAAGGGGATGAAGATAAAAGCCAAAGTGGCGATAGGCAAACCAACCAAGATCCAAGGTTTGCGCCGCCCAAAGCGATTCCAGGTTTTGTCGCTCTTGGCACCCGCCCAGGGTTGGACAAAGACGTTGATGATGTTGTCCCAGGTCATCACAAAGAAGGCCAAGCTGGGGGTCAGCCCAAAACCGGAAACTTTGGGAAGCTCGCGCCCCGCTTCCAGAAGCTGGCGTTCGAATTCAGGGTTGCCGGCTTGCAGGAAGATGGGGATGAAGGAGTTGAATATCGGCCACAAGATGCTGATGCTCAAGAAGCCGAAGCCGACGATGAAGGTCTTGCCGTAGGGGAAGCGGTTTGCCATATTGTGTGAGTCCTAGTGGGGAATCTGAAGTTCGAAGTGGGAATTTTGTCACCTGACAGCTTTTGATAATTCACGATAGGATTTACGCAGTTCAAGGGTAAGGGTGGGGGGGATGGGTGGGCAACGCCCACCCAATCCCCCATACCTCCCCAACAGGGTAACTTCTGTACGATTAGGTTTGATCATCCGATATTAAACTCGATAAGAAATCGCGATCCTCCTGGGAAAGGGGGGCATTTTCCAGCAAATCCGGTCTGCGCCGCCAGGTGCGGCGCAGCGCTTCCTGGCGCCGCCAGAGGGCGATGTGGGCGTGATCCCCGGAGCGCAGCACTTCAGGGACCTGCCAACCGCGGAACTCCGCTGGGCGGGTGTAGTGCGGGTGTTCCAGTAATCCGGAAGCATGCGAGTCTTTGGAGGTCGCCAGGGGATCTCCCAAGGCGCCCGGTAATAGGCGGGTGAGCGCGTCGATCAGCACCAGGGCGGGGAGTTCCCCGCCGGTGAGGACATAGTCACCGATGGAAATCTCATCACTCACTAGATACTGGCGGACACGCTCATCTACTCCTTCGTAGCGTCCAGAAATCAGGGCAAGGTGGGGTTGCTCTGCAAGTTCCTGGGCGACGGATTGAGTGAAGTGGCGACCCTGAGGTGTGAGCAGGATAACAGGGCATATGGGTGGGGCACCCAAAACGCCCTCCACCGCAGCGAAGATGGGCTCGGGTTTCATCACCATGCCGCCTCCACCTCCATAGGGCTCGTCGTCGGTGACGTGATGGCGGTCAGTGGTCCAATCGCGGATGTTGTGTAAGCCAATTTCCACCAAGCCGCGCTCTTGGGCGCGCTGCAAAATACTGGTTTGCAGGTAAGGTTGCAAGACTTCTGGGAAAAGTGTGAAGACGTCGAAACGCATGCTTGATTTTAGCCCTAAGCGGGAGGTTAATCAAGGAATTTCATAGGTTGTTATGTGCGCCCAAAAGTTTTGGATATTGAACAGTTCAACTGGTAAGATCGCCGGGGATGGGGAGCGCTGCACCTGGTCGTCTTGACGCCCGTTTTGATAGGGTGGTAATATGAAACTATGTATCTGCGAGGCAGCAAATGGAATATGCGCAAAAAACGCCGGCGGCCTTCAAATCCGTGGCGTATTATTTTCTTAATAGTGCTGATCGGGGCTGCTGTTTATATCAATCAAGTCGTGGTACCCGTTACCCCACCGCTGTTTGTGCCCACACTGACGCCCACCCGCAGCCCCGAATCCTTTGTCAATGAGGCGCAAGCCCTGTTCCAGGAAGGTAAACTCAATCAGGCAATTGAATCCTATGAAGATGCGATCCTTTCCGATCCAAGCAATCCTTCTAATTATGTTGAGTTGGCCAGGATACAGATTCTGGCGGGACGGTATGAGGAAGCACTTGAAAATTCGGAATTAGCCCTGCTGCGGAATCCGGACAACCCCAGAGCTCACACAATGCGCGCTTGGGCTCTAGATTTTTTAAGGGATTATTTGGCTGCCGAAGCGGCTGTAAAAAAGGCTTTGGAGTTGGATCCCAACAACGCGATTGCCCACGCCATCTACTCGGAGATACTGATTCACAAGGGCGAGTTTGGAGATATCGACACGGCCATTGAGGAATCCCGTTTGGCTCGGGACTTGGGACCTGATTTGCTGGAAACCCACCGCGCTCGGGGCTATGTGCTGTATTGGACGGGGAATTACCAAGAAGCCGTTCAAGAATATCGCGCCGCATTGAATATTAACGATAAAATCTCCAACCTCTACCTTCGCTTGGCTTACAGCTATTATGCGATGGATGAATATGACCAGGCAGTTGAAGCCTTCAACCAAGCCAACGCGCTAAACCCCTCGGACCCTACGCCGGACTACGAAGCTTCGCGGGTCTACTTTGCGGTGGGAGAATACAGCCGGGCAGTGCAGTACGCCGAACAAGCAGTCAAGGATGAGCCCTCGGATGCGGCTTTGCAGGGTAATTTAGGTGTCATGTATGCAAAAAACGGAGAGCCTGAGAAAGCTATAGAGCGTCTGGCTTTAGCTGTACGCGGGGGTACGATTGACGGGGGAACGATTGTCGAGGGGCTGCCACTGTCTTACGAAATCCAAGTAATTGAACTTTATTCTACGTATGGACTGACTTTGGCGCGGCAGAACCGCTGCGCAGAAGCCGTACCGATATTCCAAGCGATGCTCAGTGTGGTTCCTGAGGACGAGATCGCGGTCTTCAACGCAACCGAGGGACTGCGCATTTGCCAAGAAAGTCTGGAAACCACCACGCCTGAGAACACGCCAACGCCCACCCCGTGACGAAAATGGACCAAGATCTTACCGGAAAACGTCCCAGCTTTGGACGTTCGAGATCAAATTTCAACCCCTACCGATTGTTGCTTTGGGTGGCGTTGATCGCCTTTGGTATTTGGGTGGTCAGCCAGATAGATTCCGGTGAAGGTGGTCGCATCAAGCCGCTGTTTTTGCCCACGCCGACCGCTACGCGCACGGCTGATTCCTATTTGATGGAGGCGCAAGCCCATTTCGAAGCCGGCAGGGTGGATGATACCGCCAGCACCGATGCCATTGACGCATATCGCCAAGCGTTGGAAATGGACCCTGACAACGCTCACGCCTGGGCTGAACTAGCCCGCATACTGACTTATTCCTCCAGTTTACTCTCCTCCCAAGGAGAACGCATCGCTCGAATGGAGGAAGCGCGTCAAGCGGCTGACCAAGCTGTGGAACTGAACCCAGACGACAGCACCGTCCAGGCAATGCGCGCATTGGTGTTGGATTGGAGCGCCTCCGTCGCCCTGGATGATACTCAGCGGAGGGCATGGCTGGTGGAGGCCGAACAAGTAGCCGGTTTCGCTTACAACTTGGACCCCAGCAACTACTTGGCTTTGGCTTTTTACGCTGAGGTGCTGCTTGACCAGCAGAAGTGGTCCCAAGCAGAGCAATACGCGAAACAAGCCGTTGAGCTCGCTCCTGAGGTGATGGACACCCACCGTGTCTACGCTACCGTATTAGAGACGTTCGGCCAATACCGGGTGGCTATCGAAGAGTATAACGCTGCGGTCAGAATTAACCCCAACTTGACGTTTTTGTACATCCGCATTGGGGTGATTTACCGCGAACTGCAGCAATTCGAACTTGCCTTGGAGTACTTTGAGCGGGCGATCACCATCAACAACTCCAATGGAGTGCAAGACCCGCTGCCTTACATTGCTATCGCCAAAACTTACGCTCGAATGGGTGAGTTCTTCGCTGCGGCGCTCAACGCCGAGAAGGCGCTCAGTTTTGACCCAACGAACGCGAACACCTATGGGCAGTTGGGGGATATTTACACTCGGGCGCGCAACTACGAGAGCGCACTGCCGGTGCTGAAATGTGCAGTCCAAGGGTGCACAGCGGATGAAAACGAGGTGGGGGAGGCGGACGTTCAAAGTCTGCCTCTGACCAATGTGGAAGTAGCTTACTATTACGCTCGCTACGGGTCGGTTTTGGCCGCGCTGAGCCGTCCTACTGCCAATTACTGTTCCGAAGCACTGGATGTCCTGGAAAGGGTGCGGGAGGAATATGCTGCTGACCCGGTGCTGATGGGGATTGTGAGCGAAAATGAGGCTATTTGTCGGCTGGTTGATGAGACTCCGGAGTCAGAGGCAGACCAGGCGCCATGAGGCGAATATCAGAATCGTATTAGAATCATGTAAGATCGCAACAATTTTCCCTTGACTTTCCTGTAAAACCCAGTTATCATTAGCCATGCTGTTTAGCACTCTTGCGCCGAGAGTGCTAAACAGTCTGCATGTACGCTAATCAAACCTTATCATATACCATCAGGTAGGAGGAAAATATGGCTTCATCCCTTAAACCCCTAGGCAATCGAGTTGTTGTTGAACCGATTGAAGAGGAAGAGATCACCGCTGGAGGCATCGTGCTTCCTGAAACGGCGAAGGAAAAACCCCAACGGGGTACCGTTCTGGCTGTTGGCCCTGGTGATCGCAATGATGCAGGAGAGAATATTCCGGTTGGCGTTTCCGTGGGCGATACAGTATTGTTCGCTAAATATGGGGGTACGGAGGTCAAAGTGGAGGGTAAAAAACTTCTCATCATGCGGGAAAGTGATTTGTTGGCAATTGTAGAGGCAAGCTGAACGGCGAACCATTTTAGGATCGCTCGTCCGGTTTGCAAAATTAATTTATCGAATTTTAAGGAGTAATGTTCTATGGCAGCTAAGCAATTAGTTTTTTCAGAAGAGGCGCGACGCCGCCTACAGAAAGGCATGGACGTTTTGGCCAATGCCGTTGTCACCACTTTAGGTCCAAAAGGACGTAACGTGGCGCTGGATCGAAAATTTGGCAGCCCAACGATCACCCATGATGGCGTGACCGTGGCGAAAGAGATTGAGTTGGAAGACCCCTTTGAGAACATGGGTGCGCAATTACTCAAAGAGGCCGCCACCAAGACAAATGATATCGCTGGTGACGGCACCACAACTTCCACTGTACTGGCGCATTCCATTGTTACCGACGGCATGAAGAACCTCGCCGCCGGTGCCAACCCCATGTTGTTAAAACTCGGTATCTTAGCAGCTTCCGAGGCTGTGGCGGATACGATCAGCGAACAGGCGATCGACGTGACCACCAAAGAGGACATCGCCAACGTCGCATCGATCTCCGCACAAGACCGCTCGATTGGTGAGTTGATCGCAGACGTGATGGACAAGGTCGGTAAAGACGGCGTGATCACGGTTGAGGAATCCAAAGGTCTGGCTTTTGAGACCGAATATGTTGAAGGTATGCAATTTGATCGCGGCTACATCTCGCCCTATTTCATCACCGACCCCGAAGCGATGGAAGCCGACATTGAAGAACCGTATCTCTTAATTCACGACAAGAAAATCTCCGCTGCACAGGACATCGTCCCCTTACTGGAGAAATTGGTGCAGGTTGGCAAACGAGAATTGGTGATTATCGCCGAGGACATCGATGGTGAAGCTTTGGCAACCCTGGTGTTGAACAAACTGCGGGGTATGCTCAACGTGTTAGCAATCAAGGCTCCCGGATTCGGCGATCGCCGCAAGGCAATGCTGCAGGACATCGCCATCTTAACAGGCGCCACAGTGATCTCCGAGGAGACCGGTCGCAAGCTGGACAGCGTGACCATGGCTGACCTCGGTCAGGCTGAGAAGGTCGTCTCCACCAAAGACGACACCACGATTGTGGGTGGCAAGGGCGAGTCCAAACAGATCAAAGGCCGCATCGAGCAAATTCGAGTCGAAATCGATAAGAGCACCAGCGATTACGACCGTGAAAAATTGCAAGAGCGTCTGGCCAAACTCTCCGGAGGTGTTGCCATCATCCGTGTGGGCGCAGCCACCGAAACCGAGCTCAAAGAGAAGAAGCATCGTGTTGAGGATGCGCTCTCCGCAACCCGCGCAGCTGTGGAAGATGGCATCGTTCCGGGTGGTGGGGTGGCGTTGATCAACGCAATGACAGCTCTGGACGAATTAAAAGTTGACTTTGAAGACGCTCAGATCGGTGTCAACATCGTTCGTAAGGCCTTGGAAGTCCCACTGCGCAAGATCTCAGCCAACGCTGGTAAGGATGGCTCTGTCATTCTAGAGAACGTCCGCCGAGCCCATATAGAGAAGGGTAACCTGCGCATCGGATTCGATGTACTCAAAGAGGATTACTTGGACATGGTGGATGACGGTGTGATCGATCCCGCCAAAGTGACCCGCGGCGCTCTGGAGAACGCTGCTTCTATCGCAGCGATGATCCTGACCACTGAGGCGTTGATCACCGACATTCCTGAGGAAGAGAAGCCCCCAGCGGGCCCACCGATGCCGGAGTATTAAAATTCCAGACCGGATAGGTCAAGGTCTGTACAAATCTATCGAAATCAGGCCCAGGGATTGCACCCTGGGCCTGACCACGTTTGTGGAGTGTGATAAAGGGGCGACTGGTGAGCTCCACCGAACTCCCGAATTCTTTGCGTGACTTTGACAATTCCCTTTCTGCGTGCTAAAATTCTGCATTCAAAACCGCTGGAATCCGGCGGGTACGCTGGCCAGCTCGCTGATCTACTTGGCGGATCGTTCGTTGGAAGTAAGAGGATCTGAACTCAACCTCCTTATTCTCCATAATTTGGATTTTGGAAGTGATAGCAAGCCCCGGTCGGTTTATAGTCCTCGGGGCGTTTATACTTTGTGGATTTATTTATACATACATTTTTGGATTGGATATCAACCCTCCCAGTTGGGAGGTTTTTAGTGAAAAATTGTAACCTTCCTTAGGCGGAAGCTTGCAGTAATAGGATAAAAAACAATGAGTAGTAAAAATTTACGTATTATCCCGATGGGGGGGTTGGGAGAAGTTGGGAAAAACATGATGATCTACGAATACGGCGACAATATTCTTATTGTCGATACCGGTATCATGTTTCCCGAGAATGACATGCTGGGGATTGACTACATTATCCCTGATTTCGATTATTTGCGCGAGCGCAGCCACATTGTGCGCGGCATCATCGTCACCCACGGTCATGAGGACCATACCGGGGCTATCCGGCACGTGTTGGAGGAGATTAACGCCCCTATCTATGCCACGAAACTGACCCGGGGACTTCTGGAGGCAAAGTTAGCCCGAGGCGGAATGCTCAGCAAGGTTGACCTGCGCACCGTGCAAGCCGGAGAAACGGTCAATATCGGGCCGTTCCAGGTGGAGTTTTTCCACGTTTGCCATTCTGTCCCAGACGCAGTGGGTTTGGGGATCACCTCCCCTATAGGTTTGGTGGTCCATTCAGGGGATTATAAGTTCGACCCCTCCCCTGTGGATAACTGGCCGACCGATTTCGCTAAACTTGCGGAGTTATCCGGGCGCGGTGTGCTCGCCCTGCTGGCGGATTCCACTAACTCGGACAAACCGGGATGGACGCCTTCTGAGCAGGTAATTGACCCGGCTTTCGATCAAGTGTTCAGCACTGCCCCGGGACGCATTATTGTGGCCTCTTTTGCCTCGTTGATCTCCCGGATGCAGCAGGTTGCCAACGCGACCGAAAGGCATGGCAGAAAGCTGGCGTTTGTAGGTATGAGCATGACCGAAAACGCCAAAATAGCGCGCAAGTTGGGATATCTTGATGTTCCTGATCATATTTTGGTGAACTTGGATGAAGCGCTCAACTTGGACTCGAAAGAGGTCGTGCTGATGTGCACCGGCTCTCAAGGGGAGCCTTCATCCATTATGGGTCGGCTTTCAAGGGGTACCAACCGGCGTTTTGACATTAAGTCAGATGACACTGTAGTGCTCTCCTCCCACCCCATACCGGGTAATGAGGAGATCATTCATCGCACCATCAACCGTCTTTTCCGGCGCGGCGCTAACGTGATCTACGAGCCTCTTGCACCGGTACACGTTTCAGGTCACGCCAAACAGGAAGAGATGAAGTTGATGATCAATTTAGTTAAACCGAAGTACTTCATCCCTATCCACGGAGAACTGCGGCACCTTCACCAACACGCTCTCCTTGCTCAGGAGGTCGGTGTCCTGAAGGAAAATATCGCCGTGATAGAAAATGGACAGATTGTCGAGTTATCCGAAGATAGTATGGAGATTGGTGAGCGCATTCCTGGCGGCTACGTATTTGTGGATGGTTCTAGGGTGGGCGAGATTGGCCCCAGCGTGGTGCGGGAACGTGAGGCACTAGCGCGCGATGGGATTGTGTTGATCAGCTTAAATATGGATCCAGATGGTCGCCTGCGGGATGACCCGGAGATCATCACGCGGGGCTTCATCTACAAGCACGATTCCGCGGATCTGATGGATGCTACTGCCGAGAGGGTCAGCCGGACGGTGAGCCGGGCCAATGGGGATATTCACAACGAGGTCGTCCAGACGGTACGCTCTTTCTTATATAACGAGACCAAACGGCGTCCCATGGTGTTTGTCACCTTGAACTGGTCTTAAGCGCGAGGGTGTAAATATTAAATGGGTGGGTTAAAGCCCCACCCATTTACTGGTTAATGAGTTTACCACCAACCGAACCGCTCCCCCTTATCCTCCTGCCATCCATGTTTTCCCAATAAGGGCACAAATGCAACGGGGGCAAGGCTCTCGTGAGTAAATTTGTCGCCTTGACGCCGCCAACGCTGTAAGACTTGGCTAGCGCGACCCCCTACAGGGAGCACCAAGCGACCTTTATCCGCCAACTGGTCGAGCAGCGGCTGAGGCACCTGTGGTGCTGAGGCGGTGACGATGATGCCGTGATAGGGTGCCTGTTCTGGATAGCCCATCGATCCATCCCTGATATGGATCTTGATATTGTCGTAACCAAGCTCAGCCAAGATTCGTCTAGCACTTTTAGCTAAGGATTCGTGACGTTCGATGGTGTGGATTTCATCCGCCAACCTGGAGAGAATGGCGGCTTGATAACCCGATCCGGTCCCCACTTCAAGAACATTTTCATCTCCACTCAGTTCCAGCAGTTCGGTCATCAATGCCACAATATATGGTTGGGAAATTGTCTGACCTTCGCCAATCCGCAGCGGACCATCACTGTAAGCTAGGTGCTGGAATTCCGGAGGTACAAAGCGGTGGCGGGGCACGCTGCGCATGGCTTCGAGCACGCGTTCGTCGTTGACATCCCGCCAAGCGATTTGTTCTGCGACCATGCGTTCGCGCTCTTCAGCGTGAAGATCCTTTTTGTCCATCTTCTTTCTATATTGAGTTAAGACTATCCCAGTTGAAGGGGATAGGTCTAAGCTCCCCAAATCTGAGGGCTTATTTCGATTTGGCGACCTGTTTGATCACCGTTTTCCAAAAATCGTCCCGCTCCCCGGGGATGAAGGGTAGGTAAAGCCCCAATCGGTCAGCCAGATCGTGGTAGCGCTCCACGAGGAGGTCGGGGAGGTCCGCCGGGTCCCCGAGGAGCGCGAAAGTGCCGAGTATCTCATCGCTGATCTGTGCGGACAGTTCTCCCCATTGGCCGCGGCGAGCCAACCCGGAGAGTTTTTGTGCTACTTCCTCCCAACCGTGAAGGGCCATCACGCGCCGATATGTGGGTGTTGAGGCGTAGAAACCGATTTGATGGCGGACATATTGGCGCTCCTCGGGCGTGGTAGCGATGAAGGCGGTGATCATCATTTTGATGTCGGAGTGGTTTCGCCCGCTTTTTGCGGCACCCTTTTGGATAGCGGGCAGCATTACTTCACGCAAATACCGTGGGCTGTGGAATGGATGGGCGATGAATCCGTCCGCTGTCTCGCCAGCCAGGCGCGCCAGTCCGGTGTTGACACCGGCGATGTATATGGGGATATTAGGGTGTTGGATTGGACCGGGGTTGAAGAAAGGGGACATCAAGGTCAGCTTGTAGTATTTTTCGCGGAAGTTGAGTTTTTCGCCGCTTTGCCAGGCGTTCCAAAAGGCTCGAATGGCAGCGATTTGCTCACGGAGTTTCCCCACCGCCGAGTCCGGCCAAGGCATCCCAAAGCGCCGCTCGATGTGAGCTTTCACCTGGGTTCCCAATCCAAGGATGAAACGCCCCTGCGAAGCCTGGGCTAGGTCCCACGCATTGTAAGCTAGGTTTGCTGGGCTGCGGGCGAAGCTCACCGCGATGGCGGTGCCGAAGTGCAGGCGTTGGGTGTGTTCGGCGATCAACGGGCAGGGTAAGAAGGGATCGTGCTGGGTCTCGGTGGTCCAGATAGCATCGAAACCGATGCGCTCAGCGGTTCGGGCGATCTCAGGAACGCGATTAAGGGAAGTGGGCTGAAGGGTGGTATCGAAGTGCATGAATGGGTTAATCTCCTTGGCGCAAGGTTAACTGAGTAAATATGCCGTGATCCACTGGGTTGTCGCCACTAAAGCATCCATGTGAGTGCGCTCGTAATTGTGGGAGGCGTCCACGCCAGGACCGATGAGAGCTACAGCAACATCACCTCCGGCGCGCCAATGGGCCTCCCCATCAGAACCGTAATAGGGGTAGATGTCCACTTTGTGGGGGATTTTATGTTCCTTGGCTAATTGGCGGAGATGTTGGTTGAAATCGTGATGATAGGGACCGCCCGAGTCCTTGACGCACAGGGTGGCGTGGAACTCATCGGAAGTCTGACCTTTGCCGACCGCGGCCATATCCACGGTGAGCAACTCGGCTAAGTTGGCGGGGAATCCTGACGCTGCTCCGTGACCGACCTCTTCGTAGTTGCTGAAGTGCAGCGTTGTGGTCTGGGTCGGTTTCATATTGACGTCGTGCATCGCCTTGACCGCAGCGACCAGACATGCTACACAGGCTTTGTCGTCCAGGTGGCGGGAGCGAACGAATCCATTGTTCACTTCAACTCGCGGGTCGATGGCCACAAAATCGCCGACTTCGATCCCCAGGGCGCGAGTATTGTCCGCAGATGTGGTGCGTTCGTCGATCCGTACTTCGATGGTGTCATCCTCTCGCTTGCTCTCGCCGACCTCCTTTCCGTGAACGTGCACCGAGGCTTTCGTCAGCAGGATGGCGCCTCGCAGTTTGGCCCCATTGCTGGAGAAAATCGTGCAGCCCTCGCCCTCCACGGTGTTCCACGGGAAACCGCCAATTTTGGTCAGTTTAAGGCGTCCATTGGATTTGATCTCTTTTACCATCGCACCCAGTGTGTCGACGTGAGCTGTCAGCCCGCGTACAGAGTTAGAGCCTTCGACGGTCCAGGTAGCGGTTAAGGCTCCTTTTCGGGTCCGCTCTAGCTTCAGGGAAGGAAAAAGTTCCAGTTCCTCCTCGATATAAGCGATGGCTTTGTGGACGAATCCCGTTGGGCTGGGGATGTGGAGGAGATTGGTAAGAAAGGTGAGCAAGTATTGGCTGTCAATAAGGGGGAGGTTGGACATAGGTGGTTCCATTAGAGAGTAGGGGAAGAAGATAAAGGAACTGAAAGAGATGCAGGGGATAAAGGGATCATTTGGTTTCTATAGGCAGGTTTTCGAAGGTGGTGATGATCTCCCGCCAATTTTCCGGGATGGGGATTGTGCGCTCGCTGTGATAATCATAAGCTACCAGCACAACCGATCCCTTAGCCAATTCCTGGCGACTCTGAGCGTCTTCAAAGGTCTGGTTGAGCTGCATGCTTTTATTTCCAAGGCGAGAAGTGCGTACTCCGATCAGCAGTTGTTGGCCCCAATGGATCGGTACTTTAAAGCTGACGCTCGCTTCGGCCATGACCACTCCGACGTCCAAAAAAGACTCGCTGACCCACAAGCCCAATTGGCGCAGATAGGAGATACGCGCCTGCTCCATGAAGGTCAGATAACTGGCGTTGTTTACGTGACCCTGAGGATCGAGATCCCCGTAACGGACTTCAATCGGGTGGTAGAAATTGAACTCGGTCATGGAGAAATTATACTCGAAGGCGACCTGTATGGCATATTCCATATTCGACAGTGGGCGAGCAAAACACACCCCACGTTCTTCTTCCTGACAAGTCTTGCGTGCACACTGGATTAAATATTCGCTTTACGCTTTCGGGTTTACACAGTACAATTTGGCGCATGGAAGATGAAAATATGGATGAAACCCGCCCGATGGAAATCGGTTCTGAAAATGAGGACTCTTTAGCACCTGATGATGCCTCCCTGCCAACAGAGGTGGAGACGTCTCCCGAGCGCAAGCGTCCCTCTTGGCTAAGATGGCTTCTGCTTATGGTTGCGGTATTGATTGGAATCACGGCTTTGAGCGCGTACTTGGGCTATCAAAGCGGTATCCGTCAGCGCACCCAACTTGAGGCTACGCAGGTCGCTCAGGCCCTCGACGAGCAGTTTGCACTGGGCGTTCAAGATTTGGAGGCTGAGCGCTATGAGGTAGCGCGCCAGCGATTTGAATATGTGATTGGACTCAATCCCAACTATCCGGGAGTCACCGAGAAATTAGCCGAAGTGTTGCTGGCGCTCAACGCCACTGCTACCCCAACGCCAAAACCCACAGTGACCCCAGTCCCCATCACCCCCACACCAGATCTGCGCGACGAGGCTGAACTCTTCGCTCAAGCGGAAGAATATATTACTGGTGAAGAGTGGTCCAGTGCCATTGAAACCCTTGAAACGCTGCGCAAAAAGAATCCGGAGTACGAAGCAGTCCAGGTGGATGGCATGTTCTATCTTGCCCTGCGCAATCGGGGTGTGCAAAAAATCGGTTTGGGAGAGTTGGAAGAGGGCATCTACGATCTGACCCTGGCAGAGGGCTTTGGTCCTTTGGACACCGAAGCCGATAGTTGGCGTACGTGGGCGCGCTACTATATCACCGGGGCCAGCTTTTGGGATGTGGATTGGGAACAAGCGGTTTACTATTTTGGGCAAGTGGCACCTTTGACTCCAAATCTGCACGATGGTAGTGGGTGGACGGCGGCACAGCGTTACCTGGAAGCAGTGATTAACTTCGCTGAGTGGTTGGAGGATCAGAAAGAATGGTGTAACGCGGAGAAACAATATCAGACCGCCTTAGACCTCGGCGCTGATCCATCCCTTGAGGAGGCCAGGAAGTTCGCTGCCGATAAGTGCAAACCGCCTCGACCGGAGAGGACACAACCTCCCGCGCCGACGGCGACACCAGAAGGTGGAGAGGAGCCGACGCCTCAAGCGACACCCACACCTACTGAGGGGAGTCCACCGTCACAGCCTTCTCCGACACCCAGTGAAGAAACCCCGACGCCGGAAGCTTCTCCCACGCCCAGCGAAGAATCCCCAACCGAGGGACCGTCTCCAACGCCTCAAGGCTGATCCTTCTCTAGGAAGGGACCGAAATAGACTCGCTCTATCTATCCCCCGCGCTATGACGACCCCTACTTGGGCATTAACTTTGGCTTATTGGGCGCACATGCTTGCCACTGTTGTGTGGATTGGGGGGTTAACAGCTTTGGCTTTCTTTGTGCTTCCCGCCGGGCGGCGCGCTCTCGATGACCAGGCTTATGCTGAGTTATTGGAAACGATTCAGCGCCGGCTTGATCCTTTGGGTTGGTTCAGTATGGTCGTTCTGGTGGGCAGCGGTCTTGTACAAATGAGCGCCAACCCGAACTACCAGGGATTCCTGGCGGTCAATAACCGCTGGGCGGCTGCTATTTTAGTGAAGCACTTAACCTTCGGTTTGATGGTTGTGGTGAGCGCGTATCTCACTTGGGGGCTGACCCCAGCCTTACGGAGAGCGGCTTTGCGGCGGGCGCGGGGAGGCGAGCCGTTCGATGAGGTTGGTCTTCGGCGTCGAGAATCCCTTTTGCTGCGGCTGAACCTGATTCTAGGTGTTCTTGTGTTAGCGCTTACCGCCCTGGCCCGTGCATCTTAAAAGACTCCTGCTTATCCCCCAACTTAGCTCCCAAACTCGTAACTTACCCATTGTTAGGGTTAAGGTGGGCGGGGAGCGGTGTAAAACAACGTCGGCTCGTCAGGATAATAGTAGAAGACGTTTCGATCAGGGAAAGACGCTGCTAATTGGGAGTCGGCCTTCGCCCCGCGGCTGAAGGCAAAGGTGAAAGGGGACTCCAAGAAAGGATCCGATAGTTCCAGTAACGCGCCATAGGGCATCCAGCGGGGGGCATCCACAATGATCAGTGCGGGGGTAAGTTCCTGAGCCTTATCCGTCAGAAATGGCTCCAGGCGTCCGCGATGGATTGTATACAACCCGTGCATCATCTTCAGGCGCTGCGGCGTGTAAAAGATCAGATTCGCGCTGATCAACAACGCCAGCAGCGCAGTTACCGCTAGCGGTCGAGCTTTGCGCCAACCGATGAAGCGTGGCCATTCCTCGTCTGGTTCCAAGGGCCAGCCGGCCAGCCAGGCGATCCCGGCGCCGCTTAGGAGCGTGATACTATACAAGCCTTCGTAATAATAACGCGGTCCGAACAGCCAACTCCCGACCCAGTATGCGAGATAGAGCACGACCAAGATGGGAAATACACTCATGGGTGCCCACAAGCGCGGTTTCCTGCGGACAGCCCAGATTCCAAAAGGCAGGAATAACCAAGACATTCTTCCCCATCCGAATAAGTCGCTGTAGCCCACTTGCAGGCTGAATTTGGTGTTAATGCGCGCCAGACTAAGGTTGTGACCCACCTCCGTGACACCGTGACCCGGCCCGAAGCCGACTTTGTCGTAATCCCACCATAAGGTGTAGGGATTTAAGAGTGCGTCGCCCGTGAGAGCGTACTGCCACAAAAAATGGATGCTGCTGATCACCAGGGCGATAACCCCGATGTACAAAACGCGGCGCCGGATGGAGCGGTCAGCGCGCACAAGCAAGACAAGACCGTGAATACTGAAAGGGAGAGCGATGCCCAACATGGTAAACGGGCGGCTCAGAGCCAATACCCCCAGGGTGAGGCCGGCGGTCAGAGTTGTCAGCCACTTGGGAGGCGAATCCCTCTCGCTGGTCGAGTCTAGCCAGGCGACGACGAAGGCTGCGCTCAAGAACAAACCCCAAGGATGGGAGAGCAGAGAGCCAGAATTCATCAGAAAGAAAGGGGAGCTCAGGGTCAGGAGGGCCGCCAGCAGCCCCACTGTTTCTCCCAGGGCTTTTTTGCCCAAGCGGTAGGTCAGCCACACAGCCAGGCCGGCAAGCAGTGAATTCACCAAATGCCGCATCCCCAATTGCACACCAAAGGACAGCACGACGGGCCAGCCTAACGGGTACTTACCGAATCGGCGCCCGTTCTCGTCGACGACAAAAGGGACAAGAAAGCTCTTTGGGTGCGGTGGAGAGGGGATGGTCAGGTGACCTTCTGCGATGACCTCCGCCTGCCATACATAGGCGAACTCATCCTCCAGATGGGGCATGCGCTCGAAGATTCGGGCGCTGACTAGAATGGAGATTCCAACGGCAAACAGGCTGAGCAGCAGGGCGATGCGGTCGGCGCGGGTCATGGTGAGTGGCGAGTGACGAATGGCAAATGGCGAGTGACGAATGGCGAATGGCGAGTGACGAATGGCGAATGGCGAGTGACAAATGGCAAATGGCGAATGGCGAATTAGGCTTGGATGGCGCGTAGGGCTTTGAGAGCGGCTGAATGCAGATGCCCGTTGGAGGCGCAGATTCCCCGGTTGTGGGCCAAGGTACGCCCGGCGCTGAAATCAAGTGGTTTGCCTATCAGGTCTGTGACCCTGCCACCGGCTTCCTCTGTGACCAAAGAGCCGGCAGCTTGGTCCCAAATCTTTTCGCGGTAGTCCGGTCTCTGGGGGGAGAGCAAACGCAGGTAGATTTCGCCCCGGCTGGCAGCCATCAAGGCGTATTTAGCCTGGCTATCCATGCGAACCGGTTCAGCTTGAGCGCCCAAGGCTCGAGCGAAGCGGTCGATTTGGCTGATGTTTGTATGGCCCGATTCATAGGAACGCAGCAGTCTTGCCCTTTGGGGATCATCCTGCTGGGAGACATGTAGCTTAGAAAAGTCAGATGCCCTTTGCAAGGAAGTCACCCACGCGCCTCGGTGGCGCGCAGCGACAATCAGCGATCCGGGTCCTTCGAAATCCGGTTCGTATCCTGACTTCAGGTTTGGGCATCCCAGCACGCCGACTTGGACCTCTCCTTCGACGATCAGCGCCAGCGCCACTGCGTATTGGTCGCCGCGCAAAAAACCCTTGGTGCCGTCGATAGGGTCCAAGGTCCAGAATCGGCGGGCGGGTTCGGCAGCACCTCGATCAATCCATAACAATACTGATTCTGTTGTTGCTTGAGGCGCAAACCGGCTCACGAACTGAGTAACCCGTTCGAGGCTGTCGCGTTTTTCGGGGGTGCGTAGCGCGCTGGCGTGCTCCTCACCGACCAGCGGGTCATTGGGAAAAGATTCGAGCAAAAAGTGGCTGATCAAGGCTTGGGAGGCGAAGTCCGCTACGGTGACTGGGGAGCGGTCATCTTTGGTTAGGGCCGGGGTGACCATCTCCGCCTGCACATGCTTGACCAACAGGGATGCTTGACGCACAGCCTGGATTGCGAATTGGATCTCGGGGGTGTTGAGGTTGGGCATAATTGCGCTCTTCATAACGTGGACCGGGCAGTAAAACTCGATACTTGTTTCTTATATATTGGTTCTTTCTACACACTTCATGGTTCGGGATTCATTCTGGGAGATTGTTGGGCAGCCCGTCAAGCTTAATGGGCTGGACGGATTTGCCTGCTACAACCCCACTCAGGTCGTAAACCATAGCGCCAGCGATTTGTACGGGCACCATCTCGCCGACTGGTAATTCACCCTCCACGATGACCAGACCGTCAATTTCGGGCGCATCGCGGTAGCAGCGACCAAGAGAGATGCCATCACCATGGCCTTCGATCAGCACGTCCAGCGTTTTGCCCACCTGCGCTTGGTTCCTCTCCAAAGATATACCTTGCTGCAGTTCCATCAGTCTCTCCCAGCGTTCGACTTTCACTTCTGGTGGGATGGGATCGCCAAGGGGCTCGCTGGCTGTACCCGGCTCGTAGGAAAACTGAAACGTCCCCACCCGATCGAAGCGGATCTCACTCACAAAATCGAGCAGGGTTTGATATTCTTCGTCGCTTTCGCCGGGATACCCGACAATAAAAGTGGTGCGCAGAGCTAAATCTGGCATGGCAGTGCGCATCTTCTCCAGGGTATTGTAAACCCAGTCCATGTTGGCTGGGCGGCGCATGCGGCGCAGGGTTTTGGGGTGGGCGTGCTGAAGGGGCATATCCAAATAGGGCACAATTTGATGGTTTGAGGCCATCACCTCAACCAAACGATCTGTGACGTAGCCAGGGTAGGCGTACATCACTCGTATCCAGTCCATATCTGGGACAGCGGCGATCATGGCCTCCAAAAGCTGGGCTAGACCGTTCTTCAATCCTAGGTCGTGACCGTAATCGGTGGTATCTTGAGCGATGAGAATGATCTCTCGCACGCCCATATCCCGCAGGGCGCGGGATTCCTGTACGATCGCTTCCATCGGTCGGCTGACCGCGGTCCCTTTGATGAGCGGAATGGCGCAAAAGGCGCAAGGACGGCGGCAGCCATCAGCGATCTTTATGTAAGCGCTGGCCCCTTGCACGCTGACTCGCAGTGTTCCCCCCTCGTCCTGCCCCACCGTAGGTACATCCGGGAGGTGGTAGAGTGGTTCTGGGTGCTTGCCCTGGCGAAGACCTTGAACAACATCCAGAATATCCATCCAGCGGCGGGTGCCAAGCACTCCATCGATACCGGGAACTTGCCGGGCGACTTCAGCGCCGTAGCGCTGGGTGAGACAACCAGCAGCGATCAGCACTTGTCCGTCCCTTTTTTGGGAGGCTAGCTCCCGCAGCACCTTTAAAGATTCCTCTTTGGCGGGGCCGATGAAACCACACGTGTTGACGATCAATACCCCCGCTTGGTCCGGGTTATCCATGGGGTGGTAACCTGATCTCAGCAGTAAC
This sequence comes from Anaerolineales bacterium, assembly GCA_050049875.1. GTDB lineage: Bacteria > Chloroflexota > Anaerolineae > Anaerolineales > UBA11858 > JASFVL01. The sequence goes on along the minus strand of JASFVL010000008.1, from coordinate 7,476 downwards.
TGCGCCATGGAATCGGAGTCAACGGTATTTTTAGCGCAGCCGAGTGAGATGAGGTGAAATGTGTTTTTGTCCATAATGGCATACCTATAAAAACTTAGCATATAAAGGGCGAGGATAGGGGTGGGCTAGTCCCATATCTCCCCAACTACGTAGTACCTGCCCGTGAAGACTTATTTTAAGGTCCTGCCGTTGGTGTGGGCGAAAAACTCGGGGTGTCGAACGGCGTGGGGGTGATGGATGGTGTTGGGGTCAGCACGCCCTCCTCGGTGAAGCTGCGCTGGACGACCTGACCGAGCAACCCGAGCGCACCCAAATCCTGCTGATTGAAGATCACCTGCAGACCAGCACCGTTACCTGTCAGAATCTCAATCTGCTCTTCGCCGGCATAAGCGTAGGCAGATCCAGGGAGAACGCGCCCTTCAAAGGCGATCTCACCATCTATAGTCACCCGCACCCAAGCGCGCTGGCGCACGATGATCTGTACTTGGATGGGTCCCTGCCCTTCTGGTGTAAGGTTGATCTGTGTAGCCTCCTCGAGCAGCGGCTGCTCAGCTACAGAGATGGGTGCTTCCGCATCGTTTGGGGTGGGTGTGAGCGTGGGGGCTTCCGTGGCGGTAGGTGAGGATAAGAGCACTTCGGCAATGGAAGGCGGTGTCGGAGCTGGACCCTGAGCTGAACGCAAGGAGAGGATCTGCAGGACGCCCCAGACCGAGAAAGTGACCAGAGAGATAACCAAGAGGCTCCCTAAAAGCACATCCCGTGAGAAGAGGCGCCGTAGCGGACCGGCTGGTTTGCGTACTCTGCGCTGTTGTGGACGGGTTTCGAAGCGTTCTGGATGGATCGCTGCCAGACGGGATTGCAGCCCGTCTGCGAAGAGCAGCAGCAGCGGTTCTGGATCTAAACCCAGGAATTTGGCGTAATTGTTGAGCATGCCGCGCCCTTGTACGGGCGAAGGTAAGCCCTTCATATTGCCTGTTTCCAGAGCCTGGAGATAATGGCTGCGCAAGTGGGTGTGGCGCTCGACGTCTTCGTGTGAAAGCCCCAAAATTTCCCTTTGGGCGCGCAGCCGGCGGCCTATTTCTTCAAACTTGGCTTCGGGTTCACCCAGAGTGATTTCACTCTCCCTCGGAACCGGGGGTGGCTCCTGAGCTACAGGGGTCTCTTCTGCGATGGGGGAAAAAACCGGCTCGGGTCCACGCTCCAAGGCTTCCAGCAGCGGTTTTGAATCCAAACCGAGGAAACCGGCGTACGCCCGCAGGAAACCTCGCTTCTGCACTGGGGAGGGGAGCGCGTCGAAATCCCCGACCTCCATAGCCTGCAAATAATGCAAACGGATGTGAGTCTCCTCTGCGACTTCTTCCAGAGTATATTCCTGGTCTTCGCGTGTGTGGCGAAGTTTCTGGCCTACACTTTTATACATCAGAGACAATTATACTCTTGAGTGATGACGAATTCGCTCAAAAGGATCCCTCAAAGTGTGTGCAAAACATGGTATGCGGGGGGGAGAAGTCGTGGGAGGATTCCATGAGCTCGATTCCAGCGGGTGATACAAAACACCGGCCCGTTAAACACAGGCCGGTGGCTGGTTTATTACAGCATATGGGAATGGCTATTCCTCAACCGCTTCCGGTGGAGTTTCTTCCGATTCTTCAGCCTCAGATTCAAGGTCCAGTTCTACTTCGGCTTCCGCTTTTGCCTCTTCCTCACTTTCCTCTTCGCTCACCTCAGCCTCGTCGACAGGCTCACTAGGTGCGGCTTCCGCATCGGCCTCGCTTTCGGTTGTGCTCGCTTCGACAGCTTCGGCAGGCTCGCTGATTTCAGTTTCCGCTTCCTCTTCAGCCTCGCTAATGGTTGCACTAACACCAAGCGCTTCCACTTCAGCGGGCTCCTCGGATGCGGATTCGGCTTCCGCTTCGGCCTCGCTTTCGGTTGTGCTCGCTTCGACAGCTTCGGCAGGCTCTGCTACTGCATCCATATCGTACTCACTTACCTCTGCACTCGCTTCGACTGCTTCCACCGCTTCGAAGGGCTCGCTGGGTGCGGCTTCCGCTTCGCGGGCTGCTTCCTCTTCAAGTGCCAAGGCGGGAGTCTCACCCTCGCGGTAAACGATGGCACGGATTTTGGGAATCTGATCCACTGTGAGCCGAATTTCGACGCTATGTTCGCCGATCATGCGCAATGGTTGGGATTCGACCTGGCGGTGGCTGATCTCAATGCCGGCTTCCTCGCTGACAGCTTCAGCCATCATGCGGGTATTGATCGAGCCGTACAGCCTACCGGTCTCACTGGCTCTGGCGGGGAAGGTCAGGGTGACATCCTGCAGCCGCTCGGCGATGACATTCATCTCTTTATTGAGCACAGCGCGCTTGGCATCCGCATCGGTTTTGATGCGTTCGGCCTGTTTCATCGCACCAGGGGTCGCCAAGACCGCCAGCCCCTGGGGAATCAGGAAATTGCGACCATAGCCGGGGGCGACTTTCTTGACCTCGCCGGCGCGGCCTAACTTATATACGTCTTCTAGTAATAACACTTTCATGGTTTTCTCAAGCCCTTTCTAAGCTTAGCCATTGTGGGGCTGTAGAAGATGGAGCACCACAACGTCTTTTGGATTCTGCACATTGCAGGGCTCGGGCGAAGGGTACCACGCTCCGAGCGGGCGGATTTTACCAGAAAGAGGGGTGAGAGTCAATAAAGTTGATTCTTGATGGAATTACCCCCTTGGTTACAATTGCATCTTCATCCACCCGCTGGTGTTGTGGAAGTTGGCAGCAGCGCTTCCTGGGGGCACGATTTTGTCGAGTTGTGCGCCTAATTCTGGACTGAGCTGCATCTCCAGGATGGGAAGAGCCTCGTCCAGGTGGGCTTCGGTGCGGGGACCGATAATCGGGGCGGTCACAGCGGGCTGATCTTTGACCCACAGGAGCGCCATTTGAGCGGGGGTCATTTCGTGGTCTTGAGCGATGGGGATGATGCGGTTGCCGGTGTTAACGCCGCGTTCGGTTACCCGTTCGGCGTAGATGGATCCGACCCGGGCGGCGCGCGAGCCTTGTGGGAATTCCTGGGCGTTGGGATAACGCCCTGCTAGCATGCCCATGGCGATCGGTGACCAGGGGATCAGCGCGAGTTGGTAACGCTGCGCTAAGGGGACCAGTTCATTCTCAATGCGGCGGTCGAGCAGATTGTAGGGGGGCTGCTCGCTGACGAAGCGGGCCAGACCATGTCGCTCGCTGATCGCCAGAGCCTCCATCACCTTCCAGGCCGGGAAGGTGGAGGAACCGATATAGCGCACTTTGCCCTGGTGAATCAGATCATCAAGGGCGCGCAGGGTTTCGTCCTGGGGGACGTCGAAAACCGGGCGGTGAACCTGGTAGAGGTCGATCCAATCGGTGCCCAGACGGCGCAAGGAATCTTCGACCGCCCGCATGATGTGACGCCGTGAGTTGCCCCGGTCGTTGGGGTCATCGGATTGGGGGAAATGGAATTTGGTTGCTAGGATGACTTTGTCACGGCGACCGTCCGCTAAGGCTTTGCTGACCACTTTTTCACTCTCGCCGCTGACGTACATGTTAGCGGTGTCGATGAAGTTTATCCCAGCGTCCAGCGCTTTGTGTATGATGCGGATCGATTCGCTTTCGGGCGTGGCACCGCCGAAGTTCATCGTCCCCAGACAAAGTGGGGATACTTTAACCCCTGTGCGTCCCAGATTGCGATATGACATGGAGTTTCCTTTCTATTTTCTATTTGCAGAAGTGCCTCAGTTGGGTACCAAAGCGTGTAGATTCAGGTCTGGTGGCCACCGCGCGGAGCTTGTTCCCTAATTATTAGCGTCTCCCTTGGAGCGCGCTTATGCGAACAAGGGCTGGTATTGCGAGGCGCTGGCGACCAGAGCAGCTTGTTCGGTTTGATCCAGCGGGATGAAATTATCGCAAGCCTCCAGCACCATGGGTAGGATGCGGGTGTCTCCGGCAGTGCACAATCCTGTTATGTTCTGGGAGAGGACGAAGTTGACGGCAGATTGAATGCGTTGCGGATCGTCGAAAGGCCGGTACCAGGTGTCATAGTTTTTGGGCTGCTCACCCCAGGGACCTCGGGTCACCGATTTGATGATCATCGTGCCCACATCGCGCTCCCGGCATACTTGGAGCAGTTCTTCAGCGTCCCGGCGGTATTCAGGGTTGGCGTAGAGCACGAAGTTGATGGGGAACAGCACGCTGTCGAAGTCGAAACGCTGCAAGGCTTCCAGGAAAACAGCGGGGATTTCAATTCCGTGGCCGGTGATGCCGATGTAGCGAGTCAGCCCTTCGCCTTGGGCTGCAATGATCGCTTCCAGGGCGCCACCAGTTTTGGTGGCTTGATCCAACTCATCCATCTTGGTGATCGCATGGATCTGGTAGAGGTCGAAGGAAGTGGTTTTTAGACGCTCTAGAGAGCGGCGTAGTTCGTCCGCGGCCCCACTTTTACCCCGCTGGGTGGTTTTGCAACCCAGGAAGAAGCGCTCTCTCTCCCGTTCCATCCAGGGTGCTAGACGCACTTCCGCTTCACCGTAGGTGGGGGCGACGTCGATGTGATTGACCCCTGCGGCGATAATCTGCTCCATAGCGGTGTCGGCTTCACGCTGCGAGACACCCCCAATGGCAGCCGCACCGAAAATGGCTATGCTGCTCAAATGTCCGCTTCGTCCAAATTGTCGTTTTTCCATAGAAGGTGCCCTGCCTTGTGTTTATCCTAAGCGTTATTTACCATGCGTAGGCTTCGGGTGCTTCCCCACCGGGGCCGGGGAAAATCTCGTCGAGTTTCTCCAGCTGTTCTGTGGAGAGATCGATCTCCAAAACTCTCAAGCTGCCCTCTAGCTGCTCCATGGTGCGCGGTCCGATGATGGGCGCGGTCACGTCGGGGTTTTTCAGCAGCCATGCCAGGGCGATATCGGCGGGCTCTTCGCCCAGCTCGCCGCAGAAGGCTTCGTAGGCTTCCAATTTGGGGTGATTTTCTTCGATGGCTTCCTGAATCCGTTCGGAAGCCCGGCGCCCCTCTTCGATTTTCTTCAATACACCCCCCAGCAAGCCGCCCGCCAATGGGCTCCAAGGGATCAAACCCAAACCGAACTCCCGGCAAGCGGGGATGAGCTCCATTTCGATCGCGCGCGCGTTTAGATTGTACAAACTCTGCTCGGAGACCAGTCCCATGAAGTTGCGCGCCTTGGCCTCCCCCTGAGCCTGGGCGATGTGCCAGCCGGCGAAGTTGCTGCTGCCGACATAGAGCACTTTACCTTCCCGCACCAACTGCTCCATGGCCTGCCAAATTTCCTCCCAAGGGGTCTCGCGGTCGACGTGGTGCATCTGGTACAGGTCGATGTGATCGGTTTGCAAGCGGCGCAGGCTGTCCTCGCAGGCTCTTTTGATGTGGTAGGCGGACAGACGGCGATCGTTAGGCCCCTCGCCCATGCGCCCGTACACTTTCGTCGCCAGCACAATCTTCTCCCGGCGCTCCCCGCCCTGCGCCAGCCAGCGACCGATGATCCTTTCGGTGACCCCTTGGCCCAGCTTCCAACCGTAGACGTTAGCGGTGTCGAAGAAGTTGATGCCCAGTTCCAGGGATTGGTCCATGATGGCGAAGCTGTCCTCTTCGCTAGTTTGGGGGCCGAAATTCATCGTCCCCAGACAGAAGCGGCTAACTTTCAGCCCAGTGCGGCCCAGATTGGTGTATTGCATTGCTAGTATCTCCCTTTCCGTGTTTATTGAAAAGATAGAAGCGGCTTTGTTTGACCGCTTTGTGAATTGTACCCTAGTTGGTGTTTCAGGAGTTATGTTGGTGGGTCGGTGAAGGGGATTCGAGGTCTTTCTCCCCGCGAATGACCTAAAACTTCAAGCACCAGGGATCAAAGTGGTGGAAGCGAGGGGATTTAGGGGTTCTCGGTGACGTAATCCAGAGCGTACTGGGCGTCCAGAGAATTGGGGTTGGATTCCAGGGCGGCGCGAAAGTCGGCGATGGCGCCGGCGCTGTCCCCCTGACGGTAGCGCCCCCAGCCGCGCCACAGCAGGGCTTCCTCAGAGTTAGGGGTGCGCTGCAGGGCGTATTTGGTCAGGGTGAGTAATTCCTCGGTGCGACCGGCGTGGAAATAGGCTAGGAATGGGCCGAACTGGTAACGCAGCATGCGCTGGGGTAGGCCCAACTCACGGGTCTCGTCGTAGGCTTCGGCGGCGTCGTTGTAGCGCTCGAAGTAGACCAGGTTGGTGCCCAGGTTGAACCAGGCGAAGGCATCCTGTGGGTTGCTTTCGATCTCGGCCTGGGCGATCTCTAAGGCGCTCTGGCGGTTGGCGTCTACGTCCCACTGCGCTCCGAGGATGCTTTGGACGGTCGCCTCCTGCTCAGGAAGGTAGATGAGCATGTACATCCGGTTGAAGGTGCGCCAGTATTCGTCCAGTGTGTCGTAGTCCATCTTGCGGTCGGGGTGGCGGAAGGTGTCCTGCACGTTGAAGGTGCCTTCGGCGTCGTCATAGGCGGTCACCAGCAGATAGTGGGCTGCCCATAGGTCGTCATTGGGCCAGTAGGGTGCGTCGAAGTAGAAGCTGGATTCGATCATCACGGGGATCCCCGCGGCGATGAAGGTTTTGAGCAGCTGCAGGTCGCCGCCCACGCGGTACTGGGTTTGGAGCCAGCCGGCGCGCGTGCGGGCGTAATAAGCCAATTCCTCCACGTTGACGTTGCGATCCTCGCGCACGGGTTTGAGCAGGTCGGAGATGGTGAACTGGTCGCCCTCCCAGCCGTAGAAGCGCAGGTACATGGCTAGCGCGGCCGGGCCGCAGTTGTTCCAATCCTGTTTCTCCCAAGCCGGCGCCGGTAGGCTGGCGCGCACGGGGAGCGGTGTGGGTGAAGGTGAAGGCGTTGGGGAGAAGGGAACGGGGGTGGGGGAAGAGGGGGTGGGAGTCTGCGTTTCGATGGACAGGGGGGAGGCGGTCAGCGAAGGTTGGGGAAATGCAAGCCGTGTTGATTGGGCATCGGAAGCGAGGTTGGCATTGGCTTGGGGGTTGGGGGTGGGGACGGCTCCAGCCGGCTGGATGACTCCGCGCAGGTAGGTTAAGGCGATGTCCAGACGCCAGTACAGGCGGTTATTGATCGCCGGGACTTGGTAGAGCGCCACGGCGAGCAGGGTTAAACCCACAATAAAGAGGATCAATCGCACCCATCTTGATTTCAACATGGCGGCTATTGTATCAGACCTTTTTTTCGGCCAGGGTACCATTTTGCACTCACCCCAATATCGTAATTGTTGACGTAGGTACTGGGGCGTGATAAAATTTCCCCGCTTGAGCAGCCCCCATCGTCTAGCGGCCTAGGACGTAGCCCTCTCAAGGCTAAAACCGGGGTTCGATTCCCCGTGGGGGCATCGCCATCAAAGAGGTCATCCCATCAACGGATGACTTTTTTGATTCCAGATAGCCCTCTCACACCCCGGGAAGGGTGCCCGAGGCTAAAACC
>JASFVL010000163.1:0-8371 GCA_050049875.1 Anaerolineales bacterium | reverse complement strand
GACAGCATAGGGACGACGACCTGTGTGAGGGTTGCTCAAACCAATCGGTCTCATTGGACCAAAAGCCAAGGATTCGCGACCTCGACTCGCCAATACTTCTACTGGTAGGCAGCCCTCAAAAAATTTATGCGCCCCCGCTCTCACACCTGATTCTAAAATCACCTCGTAACTCTTAAGATCGATACGTTCAGCAGTCAGCAGAGCATCCACAAGCCTGTGGTACTCATCTTCTGACAGAGGACAATTTATATAATCTCCATCCTCAAGTTCGCCCCTATCGTATCGAGAACCAAAATATGCACGATCCATATCTATCGATTCCCGGGTAACAATGGGAGCAATGGCATCAAAAAAATATAGATGATCTTGTCCAGTTAGATTCAATAAAGCGTTTGATAATCGTTCCGAAGTTAGAGGACCAGATGCTAGAATTGTAGGATCTGTTGGAATGGATACAACTTCCTGACGAATAATATCAATTCTCGGGTGTGCATCGATTGCGTCTGTGACTCGTTTAGCAAAATCTTCTCTTGATACAGCAAGTGCTCCTCCAGCGGGTACAGATGTCTTCTCAGCGCAACGAATCAATAGGGAGTTCATCTTGCGGAGTTCATTCTTTAATACTCCTGAGGCGCGATCATATAAGTCCGACCCAAGAGAATTTGAGCACACTAACTCTGCCAAATCTGAAGTCACGTGAGCTCCCGTCATAACAGCTGGACGCATTTCGTAAAGTCGGACGCGCACACCCCGCTCTGCAGCTTGCCAAGCGGCTTCACTCCCAGCTAATCCACCACCAATAACATTTAACCTATCCATAGTTATGAACACTTTCAAGAGATCAATAATTTCTCGATACTAAAATCTTACGCCCGTTATTTTACCAGCTTGTAATTAATCTTCCGCACCAATAAATGACCGCTTGAAACTGTTTGGCACAGAACTTGCAACAAGAAGGGAATACGTTTATACTTATCAGGGAGGCTTCACGATGCTCATCCAACATCAAGATCTTCGTCCAATTACAACCGCCCATTTAGCGCAAACCATGACGTTGCTGGCGATGACAACAACCGAGCTTCGTCAGAAAATCAACCTTGAATTATCGACAAATCCAGCTCTAGAGTTGATCGAAGAACGTCAATGCCCATCCTGTCGGCGAACATTATTAAACTCTGGATCCTGTCCCGTCTGCACACGACCGTCACAACCAGATCCCGATTTACCCATTGTCTTCATATCGCCTCGGGAAGACTTTTATCCCAAGAACGGGAATTCATCTCGCGAAGAGCACATTCCGCTTGACAATTACACTCCGGCTATAGAGGATCTACCAACCTATGTATTCAAGCAAATTGCACCTGAATTAAAAACGGAAGATCGACCTATTGCGGCTCACATTCTCTCTAGCTTAGATGATGATGGATTGCTAACAGTCGATCCCGGCGAGATTTGTCGCTTCTTTCACACGTCACAAGAACGTGTTAATTCTGTACTAAAACTTATCCAAACGTCTGAGCCGGTGGGTGTTGCTAGTTCAAGTCCTGAGGAAGCATTATTGATACAATTAGAATCATTGTCCGAGCATCAACAAGTACACCCACTAACAGAGCGTGTTATACGGGAAGGTAAAGGTTTCCTCAGCCGGCATCAGTACTCCCAACTAGCTAAAAATCTGGGTACAACGCGTTATCAAATTCAAGAAATTGCCAGGTTTATATGCGATAATTTGAACCCATACCCAGCAAGAACTCATTGGGGCACCATCCGCCAAGGTTCTAAAGACCAGTCGAATAGATACTACCAACCCGATGTTATTATCAAACTTTTGAACAATCAAAACAATAACCCTTTAGTCGTGGAAATCGTGATGCCTATTTATGGGTCTCTAATCGTTAACCCACTTTTCAAAGATAGCATCCGTAATGCTCCTAAAGAAAAAATTGAACAGTGGAAAAAGGACCTTGAAAAAGCTTCCCTACTAATAAAGTGTCTTCAACAGCGTAACAACACAATGCATCGGTTGATGTTTCAACTATCAAAAAGACAACGTGATTTTATTTTGTACGGTGATGAACACCTTAAACCTCAGACCCGTGCTGCGTTGGCGAAAGATCTAGGGGTGCATGAATCCACCGTATCACGAGCAGTATCAGACAAATCTGTTCAACTCCCAAATGGGCGCATCATACCTATGGACAAGTTTTTTGATCGCAGTTTACCTATACGAACCACCTTACGCAAATTGATTGAAATGGAATCTGATCCACAAACTGATTCTCAGCTCGCCAAGAAACTTCTCGCTTCAGGTTATAAAGTTGCACGCAGAACAGTAGCAAAGTATCGTTCGATGGAAGGCATTCTCCCATCCCACCTGCGAAGGAAATCCGATCGATAACTCGAGAACGTATGGTTAAATCCTTCTTCCGTCCCACTCTTCAAATTTTCAACCAGACTAATTTTGGTATTGATCAAGGTCGGTATCTCTTGGACTTTATTGAGAAACCTGCCCTAATTTTTGATACTTTTGAGAAAAAAATAATAGCCGCTAATACGCATGTAACAGAGCTTACCGCATTCACTCGCGATGAGCTAATGAGTTTATCAGTATTAGATTTATTTCCCAACATACACTCTGTGGAAGAATATTTTAAGTCTCAAAGAAATGTGACCCTAGAAGAAGACGAACAGTTTGTAGTTATCTCTCGAAATAAACAAAAAATACCTGTTGAACTTACTCAATATTCTTTGGATGATAATGGAACATGGTTATTATGTATTATTGAACCGCTGGCCACGCGTAAAAGAGATCAAAAGATCATTGCTGGACAAAGAGAACTCATAAAGGCAATAAAAAAGCTCTCATATACCAATCAGCTCTCTGACCTCAGGTCCGCGTTAAATTTAGCTTTGGAAGCTGGAAACGACTTGACAGCTGCCAGTGAACTTGCAATATATGGCGGAGCCGATAATCAACCCAAATTAAGATTAATAGCTCATTGGGGAGATTCTCGAACTTTTCCATTTGAGATACCTCTAAATGATTTAATTCAGCTAAACAAACCATATCTATGGGTTTATAGCCGTCAGGACATTATTTCTGAACTCCATCGTTGCGCTTATTCTAATGAATTTAATTATCTTGCATCCGCTCCTCTAGGGGAAACTGGTGCAATGACAGGCTTAATTGTTTTAGGGAACAAAAACAATGAGGCGCCCAAAGAAATTTTACGCTATGCAGAGATACTAGCGTCAACAATATCAGGGTTTATCCAAAAAGATATCATGATTATTAATTTAAAAAAAGCGCTAAAAAAGAACGAAAACAAACTAACGATCGGTAGCAAAGTCATCGAGTCTGTCCAAGACGGAGTTATTTTGCTGACTCCTAAACTCACAATTATTGATATGAATCCGATTGCTGAGCTAATATTGGGATATGCCACACCGGAGATTGAAGGGCAAACAATATACAATGTTTTAATCGGCTCGGATAGCATATCTCCAGCACTACAAAGTGCTTTGCGAGGGATAGCCACTCATAATCTTGGAAATATTAACTTGCATCGTAGAGACGGTAGCACCTTTCCCGCAAGAGTACAAACATTACCAATCTCTCGTGGGGAAGATGTTATCGCTCTACTTGTCTTACTTCGGGACCTCAGCGAACATGAACAAATTCGCTTGCACACTCAGCAACTAGAACAGAGAGCGCTGCTTGGAGAAGTTACTGCGATTTTAGCGCATGAGATTAAAAACCCAATTAATAACATCAGTACTGGCTTACAACTGATGGCTTTGGAACTAAAGGAAGACGAATCCATAAAGGAACAAATTGATCGGCTCCAACAAGATCTTCGTCGCTTGAATCATTTGATGGAATCTGTTTTAATATTTTCTCGAAGCAAAAAATATGATGTTACACCCATTGATTTGAGTTATCTTATAAAACTTTTGCTTGATCGTTGGCGACCGCGGATGGCACGACTTAACATTCAGCATCGAATCCAAATAGAACCCAATACTCCCAAGGTTTTAGGGGATAATTATGCTTTGGAACAGGTATTCACTAATCTGATCAGTAACGCTGTGCAGGCTATGAACGAGATTGGAGGAACTCTGGCAGTTAAATTAACCCCTTATTCTAGTCCATCAGGAAGATTAGGTGTACAGGTTGATGTTTCTGATACAGGCCCTGGTATCCCCGAAGAAGTCCTTGAACGTATCTTTGAACCATTCTTCACAACAAATCGAGAAGGAACAGGTCTTGGTCTAGCAATAACCAAACAGATCATAACTGCACATAAGGGAAACATCAATGTGACATCATTCCCAGGGGGAACAGTTTTCCATATATGGTTGCCTGCTCCGAGTCATTAACGTAAACTCTTAAAATCAAGCAAACTTCAATATACAGTTTATAATATCCATATCCATAAGTATAGGCAGCCATCAAGGATTCAAAATCGTAGGAATGGAGGTTATCTGATGACAGCAAATATCCTTGTCGTCGACGATGAAGAACATGCTCGCAGTAACATTAGCTCATTTTTAAGTACCCTTGGATATGAAGTAACACCAGCAGCAACTTTGGAAGATGCAAGGAATAGCCTCAAACAGGGTATCCCAGATATTGTCCTTCTCGACGTTCGACTTCCTGATGGGTATGGTCCAGACTTGCTTGAAGAAACCAATAATTTACCCACTCGACCCCCAATTATCTTAATTACAGCCTACGGTGAAATTGAGATGGCGGTTAGTGCTATGAAGAATGGCGCGCATGACTTTTTACAGAAGCCAATTGAATTTACTCGTCTTGAACAATCGGTACAGCGAGCGGAAGAACTTGTTGCAATGAGAAGAGAGCTGGCGCTCTTTAGGGAATCTCAACACAAAGGAGTCAAATTCATTATTGGTAAAAACCAAGCTATGCACAGCCTGTTCAATCAGGCAAGGCGTGCTGCGAATTCTTCTCTATCAATGCTCATAACTGGTGAGACTGGCACAGGAAAGGAAGTGCTTGCCAGAGCAATACACAAGATGGGGCCGCGGGAAAAGAAACCATTTATCCCAATAAATTGTGCTGCCATACAAAGCACCATGTTAGAATCAGAACTCTTTGGTCATGAAGCAGGCGCATTCACTGGAGCACAGAAACGAAAACATGGTTTGATGGAGGTCGCTGATGAAGGTATTCTCTTCTTAGACGAGATATCTTCCATGCCAGTGGACATGCAAGCCAAACTCCTCCGTGCTCTCGAGGATCATGTAATCCGGCGAGTTGGTGGGACCAATGAAATTAAAGTTGATGTCCAGATTATTGCAGCCACTAACCGAGACATCATAAAGCTAATGGAAGAAAATCTCTTCCGGGAAGATTTGTACTATCGCTTAAAAGTTGTCGACCTTCATATGCCCCCCTTGCGCGAAAGAAAGGAGGACATTCCAGAATATGTGGGGTATTTCATCCGGGAAAATAACTTGAACATGGGCCTTAATATAAACGACTTATCAGCTAGAGCCATGAAAGCATTGATGTCCCACGATTGGCCTGGCAATATTCGTGAGCTGCGCCATGTCATCGAACGTGCAATGTTGTTCTGTGACGAAGCCTCTATTGACATCATCCACCTATCCACAGAATTCCGGGATGATGGCGAGAACTGTGATTAATTTCCCAATAATGATGTACTGATTGAATGCTACAATCCAGTTGAGTGCACTCAAATGTTGTCAAAGGGAATTAAGTTGGGTGTCCCACGTTCTTCTTCATGACAAGTCTTGCGTGCACACATCCAGTTTCCAGTTTATAAGGGTGGTTTTTTTTGTCAAAATGTGCTACAAATTCTTATTGGCATTCGATAATCTAAGGAGTATCTTCTATGAATCTGGGTCCAACTGAACTGATCATCATTTTGGTGATCATCTTAGTACTTTTTGGTGTTGGTCGGATAAGTAAAATTGCAGGTGAGATGGGTAGTGGTATTCGCGCTTTCAAGGAGGGTCTTCAAGGAGATGAAGAGGAAAAACCAGAGACTTCTGAAAGCGGCGATAAGCAAGCCACTGAGAATTAATTTTCCCAAGCAATTGTAGGCCAAACCATAATTTTTCGATGGGGTTGTTTTTGCATTTCCCGAAAACATGCAAAGACACCCCTATAATTTTTCTACGCACCTATGTATGATTTGGATAATCTCTTAGAAGCATCTGCAAAACGTCATACCCACCTTTGTCCAAGGCAAATACTCGGGGTTCGCACAGCACTTGCGGGGACTAAATCCCTTGGTTTGAACTTTCCCCGATCCGACAAACGGTTGTTCATTATTTCCGAAACAGATGGTTGTTATGTTGACGGGCTTGAAGTCGTAACAGGTTGTGCCCCTGGTCACCGAACATTACAGATCGTAGACTATGGGAAAATTGCTGCAACTTTTGTTGATGTGAAATCTGGTAAATCTATTAGGGTGTCACCTCAAATTAATGTTCGAGAGCTTGCCTGGGATTTTGCACCAACTGATGAGAAAAGACATTATTTCGCTCAGCTTCATGCTTACAAATTTATGCCAGATAAACTTCTGTTATCTATTGAAGATATAGAGTTAAATACGCCTATCGACAAAATAATTAGCCGTCCAGGAATCCGAACCGAATGTGGTCGCTGTAGGGAGGAAGTCTTCAACGAACGTGAGATTGTAAGAAATGGCCAAACATTGTGTCGCGCCTGCGCTGGTAAAGCCTATTACAAGTTTCTTTAACAGCATATTTGTGTAAACTTTATGTGGTCTCATACATAACAAAGAAAAACCGAAGTGCACTCGATCAGAACTCATATAGATAAACCGAAGATACTACCAGTAAATTAATGATGTGGATTTAACCAGTGCATTCATATAAACATACTGGTTTTGCATATATCTTCTGTTTCTTTTTGATAACAGCAGCCTGTTCATCGACCCGATCAACCCCAAGACCTACTCTAACAATTGCCGCTGCAGCTAGCCTATCAAACGCTTTCTCAGAATTAGCCAACAAATTTACCCATCAAACGAATATTGAAATAACCTTGTCTTTTGCAGCCACAGGCACACTAAGCGAACAGATCGCAAATGGAGCCCCGTTTGATCTATTTGCCACTGCAGATCCATCATATGTAGATGACTTGGTTGTCAGTGGTCACATTGATGAGAGCAGTCGTTCACGATTCGCATGTGGCAAGCTTGTTTTAGCTACTCATCCATCAAATAGTTTTCTTGTCCAGAGTTTAAACGACATAACTAATCCCGCACTTAACAGAATTGCTATCGCCAACCCCGACATCGCCCCTTATGGGGCTGCTGCTCGACAATTATTACAATCAGCCAATATATGGAAATCGATTCAGGATAAAATTGTCTATGGAGATAACGTCCGTCAAATATATCAATATTTAGATACTGGGGATGTCAAATTGGCCATATTACCCCGTTCACTGCTTAGAAATACATACTATACAATCACAACTATCGATTCTAGTTATTATGACCCGATCGAACACATCATTGGGATCAATACTAATACGACTCAACGAGATCAGGCACAATTATTTATTGAATACCTTTTCAGCTCGGGTGGAAAAACAATTCTATCTGATAATTTCCTCACCATCGAGGCATGTAACCGCTAAATGGGTTGAAGATACATAAGTTTTTACGTTACGACTTAACTCATTATTTATCCTCAATGGCACTTCTACTTTCCTTAGAAATCGCGACTTTAGCCACACTCATCTCCACTGTAATCGGTGTAGGATTCGCAGCCTTGCTGACCCACAAGGATGGATGCGCTTGGGGTTTGATTGACGGAATAATTAACCTTCCACTGGTGCTGCCTCCAACGGTATTGGGCTATTATTTACTGACATCTTTAGGAGCACGTTCTCCAATAGGAACATGGTTCAACGAGCACAATATCCACTTAGTATTCACATGGCGAGGAGCCGTCATTGCGGCTAGTGTCGTAGCACTACCATTGGTTGTTCAATCATCCCGTGCAGCCTTCGAGACTGTCTCAGAAGACTTAATCGATGTGGCGCATACATTAGGACGATCCTCTTTGGGAATATTCTTTACTGTCAGGCTTCCAATATCATGGCGAGGTGTGCTTGCTGGAGTAGCATTAGCTTATGCGCGCGCTCTCGGAGAGTTTGGGGCTACAATGATGGTTGCGGGAAATATTCCAGGAAAAACCCAAACCTTGCCAATAGCAATCTATGATGCTGTGCAATCTGGAGATCAATTAGAAGCCAATCTACTTTCGGCATTACTCACAATAGTAGCCATCATTATTCTATTTATCATTCGGCGTCTAACAACACAGCTTGTTAACAGGTAAT
>JASFVL010000162.1:0-8384 GCA_050049875.1 Anaerolineales bacterium | reverse complement strand
AACGGCAAGATCGTGAAGCGGGCAATCCATTGCCACGTGGTCGGTTCAGGAGTGGTTGTTGGCGCAGTGGATGTTGAAACGGAAGCGATCGAGAAGAACATCCACATCGCCACGACACCAAAGGGCAGTAAGATGG
The DNA here is from genome assembly GCA_050049875.1 of Anaerolineales bacterium. Taxonomy (GTDB): domain Bacteria; phylum Chloroflexota; class Anaerolineae; order Anaerolineales; family UBA11858; genus JASFVL01. The sequence continues at coordinate 8,248 of JASFVL010000162.1, read as the reverse complement.
TGGCGATAATCAGAAAGCGGGGCACCCTCGGTTGTACCTCCTCGTCGTCACTCATCAGGAATGCTGATTCGGCGTACGCTTCAGGGGCATCCATCTCGCTGAGCACTTTCTCCACCAAGGCTTCTGGGGGGGACCCCAAGGTGAATTTACGGATCTCGCTGTCGATGTGACTGCGCACGTTGTCGATGATGTCCTCGACCTCATCGGCGGGTAGGTGCGCCAGGTGGGCGCGCACCTGGTTCAAATGTTGGCTGATCATTTTTTCAGCCGCGTCTTTTTCTGCCATCATATTTCTCCTTCTTGTATTTGCTCGATCGATTGGTTGAGCGTCTTCCAATACTGGTTCATATCCGCGACTCTGGCTTTGCCCTTGGGGGTTAAGCTGAAGTAGCGCCGCGGCGGTCCCCCCGGGGAGGGTCCCGTGCGCACTTGGGTGTAGCCTTCCTTCTTGAGGCGGGCTAGGATCGGGTAGACGGTGCTTTCGGTTATGTCCATGCCCTCGAACGACTTCATGTTCTGGACGATTTCATAGCCGTAAGATTCGCCCTGGTTGAGGATGTTGAGGGTCAGGAATTCCAGCAGCCCCTTGCGCAGTTGTGTGATCCAGCCTTTCATGGTAAGACATTCCCTTAGGTACTATGTTTCACGTATTATTTATTACGTAGTACGCATTATTATATACTGTTTTGCGTAGTTGTCAAGGGGCAATCTGGTTGAATTTCAAAAACCCCCCCAGGAAAGGGGGGATTCTAGCATTCCCACCCTTCTAAGCCTCACTCTATCCTTTCAGCTATGTAAGGTCTCAGATTAAAATGATTCAAAGTAAAAACGATTGTATAATATTTTTGTAGACCAAGTGTGGAGGGTATCGTTTTACTCCATGTTGCAATTAAGGCTATGACTGGCTTCAAATCTGCGGGGGTTTGACATGAGCGCAGCGTTTTCCTGGGAAAAGGTCAGGGGTGGGATACTCTTTTGTATTCCGACCGGGAACCATTTGGCGTGGAGCGGGTCGCAGGTTGGATTCTGGGAGACTCCTAGGAAAGGAGGGTTGTCATGAACGGATTGGTTAAGCAGCTTGGGGGGATAAATGTAAACTGGCCTCGATGGGTAGCGCTGATTTTACTAATTTCATTGGTTGCTATGGGAATTGGGACCACGCTGAAGATCGCTTCAGCGTCGTTGGGGAGCACCCCTCCAGAGCCCTACCTGGTTCGAGATATCAACACCTCGACGGAACCCTCGGAACCGCAGTACCTCGTGGAAGTCAATGGCACACTCTATTTTGCTGCCGATGATGGGATTAACGGCGTCGAATTGTGGAAGAGCGATGGCACACCGGGCGACACCCTGATGGTCAAAGACATCAACCCCACAGGGGGTTCCGACCCGATGTATTTGACCGACTTCAACGGCACGCTCTTTTTCCGCGCCCGAGGTGGGGCCGGTGGATACGAACTGTGGAAGAGCGACGGCACAGAGGGCGGGACGGTTGTCGTGCGCGGCGCCTCCCCGCCGGACAGCTCCGGTGTATCCACTCTTACGGTCGCCAATGGCACCCTCTTTTACCGCGCCAGCGATCCTAGCGGTGGATACGAACTGTGGAAGAGTAATGGCACTGAAGCGGGCACCACGCGGGTCAAGGACATCTACACCGGGACGATGGGCTCGAACCCCTATCAACTCACCAACGTCAATGGCAGCCTTTTCTTCACAGCCAATGACGGTGTGCACGGTCAAGAGCTGTGGGTCAGCGATGGCAGCGAGGGCGGCACGCTGCTGGTCAGGGATATCTATACTGGCACTGCCGGCTCGAACATCAGTTGGGGCGCCGCGGTTGGGAGCACGTTTTACTTCCGCACCGATGATGGCGTTACCGGTTTTGAATTGTGGAAGAGCGACGGCACGCCGGGTGGAACGCAGCGCGTCAAAGATATTAACCCCGGTGTGGGCGGGTCGAACCCATTCTTTATGACCGCTGTAAACGGCACGCTCTTTTTCCTGGCGGCGGATAATGGCTACTCTTACGATCTCTGGATGAGCGACGGCACGCCGGGCGGCACGCAAATCGTCAAACCGGGCGGTCCGAGTTCCAACCTGGGCTACCTGGTCGATTTCAACGGCACGCTCTTTTTCCGCGCCAATGACGGGGTCAACGGCATCGAGCTTTGGAAGAGCGACGGCACGCCGGGTGGCACGCTGATGGTCAAGGACATCGCCCCTGGCGGGGATTCCTCGGGAGCGGCGCGGCTCACGCCGGTCGGCAACTCCCTGTACTTGACCGCTTACACTTCTGAGAGCGGCTCGGAATTATGGGTCAGCGATGGCGGTACTCAGATGGTCGCCGACATCGTCTCTGGGACGGGGGGGTCGAACCCCAATTTCCTGGCAGGCGTGAGCGGCAACCGGGTTTTCTTCAGCGCTTATGACCCGAGCGGCAGGCGGGAGCTGTACGTCAGCGACGGCACCGCAGGCGGTACCATGCGCGTTAAAGATATCAACACGACAGGCGCTGGATCACTCCCTGAAGAGCTGGTGAATGTTGGTGGTACGCTCTTCTTCGCCGCCGATGATGAGCAAACGGGGATCGAGCTGTGGGCTAGCGACGGCACCTTAAGCGGCACGTTTCAGGTAAAAGACATCTACAGCGGCTATCAAGATGCTCGTCCGGAAAACCTAACCGATCTAGGCGGGACGCTCTTCTTCAGCGCCAGTGATGACCCCCACGGCGATGAGCTGTGGACCAGCGACGGAACTCCCGGCGGTACCCTTCTGGTCAAGGATATCTACAGCGGCACCAACGGCTCGGATATAAGTGGTTTGACCCCCATGAACGGCATGCTCTATTTCAGCGCTTACGACGAGGACGCCGGGTCGGAGCTGTGGGTCAGCGACGGCACCGAAACTGGCACGTTGATGGTCAAGGATATATACTCGGGAACGGGTAGTTCGGAGCCGATGGATCTGATGGGAGTCGATGGCACCCTGTTCTTCAGCGCCGAAGATGATCTTCACGGACGTGAACTGTGGAAGAGCGATGGCAGCGAAAGTGGGACGACCCTGGTCAGCGATATCTACTCTGGGACGAACCACTCATACCCGGAGAACCTGACGGGCGTAAACGGGACGCTTTTCTTCTCCGCCGATGACGGTGAGTACGGGGAGGAGTTGTGGGTCAGCGACGGCACGCCGGGCGGCACGATGATGGTCATGGACATCTACAGCGGGACGAGTGGTTCGGAGCCACAATACCTGACGGAGATGAACGCTGTGCTCTACTTCAGCGCCAGCGACGAGGTCTACGATTACCAATTGTGGCGCAGCGATGGCACCGCAGCGGGCACCTACCGGGTCAAGTTGATCTACGCCGGTGAGAGCGCTGAGGTCAATAGTCTTACCAATGTGAATGGCAGGCTGTTTTTTGCCGCTGCTGATGACACTGGGGGCATGGAGTTGTGGGTCAGCGACGGCAGGGAGGAGAATACTCATCGGGTCAGAGACATCAACCCCGGCCCGGATGGATCCAGACCGGAACAGCTTACCAACATAAACGGCGTGCTGTACTTCAACGCCAACGACGGCGTGTACGGTCGCGAGTTGTGGAGGAGCAACGGCACTGAGGCGGGCACCTATAAAGTTGCCGATATCTACCCCGGTCTCGGTGAATCCGAGCCATTGTTCATCACCTTGGCAGGGCAGCATTTGTTCTTCAGCGCGGACGACGGGGTACACGGCAGGGAGCTGTGGGCGCTGAAGTTCTATCCGCTCTACTTACCGTTGATCACCCGGTAGAGAGTGGAATAATAGCAAGAAATCTTATTCTTCTTCTTGGACTGTATGAGTCCAAGAACTAGTAAAATTAGTTGTATAGGTCTACTCAGTTAGGAGTAATTCTTGATAATTCTCTGCAGTAATCACTGAGAATCCTGCGTTTGGATACGCTTTTAGCCAATCTCTTGGAGGGGTTAAAATTTTTTTGGGTGACCACTTGAATTCAATACCTTCAAGATTGGATCCACGCTCCTCGATCAGATCGATCTCTTGTTGATCATACGTGCGCCAAAAGTAATGATTTGCATACTGACCTGAATATCTTGACCATTTCAAACGTTCAACGACCATAAAATTTTCCCAAAGTTGACCGATGTCATCACGCTGGTCAAGGCGGTTGAACTGAGATACGATCGCGTTGCGAAGACCAGTATCCCAGAAGTAATATTTCGCTTTTTGAGTCACTTCCTTGCGCAAATTTCTACTAAAACCACCCAAATGTAATATTACAAATGCTTTTTCAAGGAGGTCAAGGTAATGCTGGATCGTTTTCACATCGACACTGAGGGATGTGGAGAGCTCGTTTAATGACACTTCACTCCCCACTTGAAAGGCAAGCAACTTTAGTAAGTCCCATAGCTTTCTCGAACTTCTAACGCGTTCAAATGCCAGAATATCTTTTAGCAGATATGATCCCACGATCTCTCTAACAATCTCTAACTTGGTCTGCCGTTTTTCCGCTAGAATAACTTCCGGAAATGACCCAAAAACCAGATAATCTCCAAGCCTCTGGCGAAGTTCATATCGATTATAAAGAGAAAGGAGTTCGTTTTGAGATATTGGATAGAGGGTAAGCGTACGTTTGCGCCCAGTAAGTGGCTCACCAATCTGACCTGCCAACTCAAAAGATGAAGAACCAGTGGCAATCACATATATACCTGGTATTTGATCTACGATGAGTTTCAATGCCATGCCAATATTGGGGATGTATTGCGCCTCGTCAATCGCTAGCAGCTGGTATCCCTCTAAATACTCGGAGATCAACCTAATGTCCCGGGAACTCAACAACTGTTGTGTTGGTAAATCATCTCCAATTGCATATTTATAAGCCAGGTCTGTTTGAGCAAGATAACTCTGCAGAAGTGTGGTCTTTCCAACCTGGCGCGGTCCGTAGATAATCACTACTTTGTTTTGCTTCAAGTATCGGTCGATTGGTTCATAAGCACGCTTGATCATAAGCGGAGTATACCTTAACTCCATAAATTTGTCAAAATTTATGGAGTTATGCTCCACAAATTAATGGAAATTTATGGAGTATAACTCCATACTTTTACCAAACAACATTGATATAAGGAGATCCCCATGCCGCTCAACTTTCTCAAAGGCGACAACGCCCACATCGAGGTCAAGATCGACCGCCCACAGAGCTCTTATTACCCCGGCGACCGCCTGCAAGCCCAGATCAGCGTGAAAGCGGAGAAGGAGCTCAAGGTGCGCCAACTGCGCGCCGGTTTGTTATTCTGGGAGGAATACATATCGGAGGATTCGGAAGGTGATACCTCCCGGCGCACCACCGCTCACGAGTTCATCGACCAGGAGACACTGCTGGAGGATGAAATCCTGCTCCAAGGCGCGCAGCGATCGTTCTCGCACAAATGGCAACTCCCGAAGGGTGCCGCTCCGCCCTACACCAGCGACACAATCCGCTCCGGTTGGTCCTTGCATGTTGAACTGGACGCGGGCTTGAGGCAGAGCCAGAAAATAGATGTTCCTGTACCCCTGGTGGTGCCGCCACCTGGGGAGAAGGTCCATCGCGGCAGGTTCGGCGAAGCCAGCCACCCTAAAAAAGTCGAGATGCACCTGGATTTGCCGCGCCTGGAGTGGGTCGAAGGGGAGACCATTCAAGGCACCCTGCTGGTGATGCCCAAGGAGGACGTCAAGGTGCGGGAAGTGCGCCTCCAGATCAACCGCCAGCAGCGCGTGCACATCAAGCGGGCGCGGGTTAAACACAGCGATACCGTGGCGGTCGAGAAGCTGATCGGTAAAAGGAGCATTGAGGCTAACCGGTCATTTGACGTACCCTTTGAGATCGACGTCCCCACTCAGGGCGCGCCGACAAGAGCCACCGAAGCCACCACCGTGACTTACACCCTGCAGGGTGTGCTCAGCCGCCGCTTGCGGCGCGACTACACCGTCAGCACCGAGATCGAAATCTACAACGGTGCGGCGCCGTGAATCGAAGACTTTCCAGATCGTTTCGTTGAGATCAGGGAAATTTATTTTGCAAGAGCACTGCCAGTCCTCTAAGGACTGGCAGTGCTTTAGTGTTTTCTTACCTGCTGATGACGGGTAAGTAGATCGATTCTATTCCAGGCCCGCTGCCGACGTGGATGGTGGCAACCTCCACGTCAGACTCGTTGCCGGCTGCATCGCGGTACTGGACGTAGACCGTCGCCAGACCTGAGGATTGCCCTAAGGTCCACGGTTTGGAGGTGGCATAGGGCTCCCAGCTAGCGCTGCCCAAGTCGGGTTGGTTGCTGACCTTCATCTCGGTCACGCCGCTGGCGCTGTCAGCTGGTGGAAGAAACAATTCGATCTCCTCGTTGTGCGGATCAACGGCGTCCGACGCCCACAGCGTCAACTCAACGTCCGTTGATAGAGTCGATTGGGCACCGCCGTTGATCAACACGTATCCGTGGGGCGGCAGGGGGTCAACTTTAGGCGTCACGCAAGTAGGCGCAGAGTTGGCGGAAAAGGCGCCTCCATAGGTGAATACCTGCATCATATAGCAGTACGGGGTGCCGTTGACCACATTCGTATCGGTGTAGACCCCCCCTTCAACGAAGTTCTGTAAGACGTAGGGTCCGTCCGGGCCCTGGTCACTGCGGTTTAGGTAGGTGTACCACCAGTTTGGGTTGTCTACGTACTTGATATAGACCACCCCGTCGCCGGGATAAGCTACCTCCCAGATCGGCTCGACCTTATCGTCGGAGGGGTCCAGGGGATCATCGTCGGAGAAGTCGGATTCACCGCCATCGTCCGTGTCGGAGTCGTGGGGGTCGGTGCCGCGCACCAGTTCATCAGAATTGAATACGTAATCCAGGTCGGGGTCGCCATTCGCATCCGGAACGTTGGGATCGGTGCCGTAGCGCTGCTCCCACAGGTCGGGCAGACCGTCCAGGTCCGTATCGATGGTGCCGGGGTCGGGATAGCCGTTGCTGTCATTATCCACACCGCCCTCCAGGTGGAAGGAGAGCCATTCCTGGCGGGTGAAGGCGCCGCTGACTGGGCTGGTCCCTGCTGCGTCGATGGTGACGTTGTAGGAGCCGTGCTGCCCGGTCTGCAGGTAAGTGTTGGCATAGATGCCATCGTTCGCGGCGCCGTCATTGTGAGCGCCGTCGTCGTATAGGCTCAGCGAGTTAAACGTGACCCCGTCCGGCATCTCCACGGTGGCTTCGACGCTGGCACCCGATATGGGTCCGGTGTCCGTTAGGCTGACGACGATACCCATGGGGGCACCCGGCGTGCGTTCCTCGACCGGTGTGGTTAGATAGACGTCCATGGTCACATCGCTCCGCAGGGACGCTTGTACCAGGTAATCCGGAATAACCTCACCTGAGGGCGTTTCCGGGCTGCTGGCAGCCAAATTAAACACTTGGATCACCATGCGCCACTCCCCTGGTGTAGGTGTGGAGATCCGCCAAATCAGATGGCGTGAGTCAAAACGGGTGTAATCGACTGGGTTGTCATGGGGGTCAAACAACCAAGGAACAAAGCCAAAACCGGTCTGCGGGTTCCAGCTAAGAGAGAGCACCATCTCACCGGCGGAGCCCTCCACCGGGATGCGCAGCGTATCCGAATACACGTCTCCGTCGCTGTCGTTCGGCCCGACATAGCTGTAGAACTGCTGTTGCCCGATGATATCGGTGGCGATGGCGCGGTAGCGTGCATCCAGGTCCAATCCCAGGTCAGCAATGGCAGTGATGCCGTGGGAGGTGACCAGGGAGCTGGGCGTGGAGACGAACTGGTAGGTACCACCGGTCTTGGAGGCCGCTTTTTGCATGCGCGGGCGGTCAGCATCAGGTCCAACCGCCACAGTGTGCACCACTGGTTTCTTGCCGGCAGCGTCGTCGAGCGCTTTAATCAGGTCATCGAAGCTCTCTGTTGGGCTGGAAGCCTCCTCGTTACCGTCACTCAGCAGCACCAGTGCCCAGTCGTGACCGGCATCGCCCTTACCGTCGAGCTCGTCCCAACCTACCCGCAGCGAGTCACCAATGTTGGTGCCGCCGCTGGCGACCAGGGCGTTGATGGCGTCGAAAGCGTCTTGGCGGGAGCCGCCGCCTGGTGAATCGGTCCAATCCGTCAGACCCATGTCAACGGGGTCCGATGGGTTGGTGCTGAAGGAGAGCACCCCAAGTTTGTCCCCTTCTCGCCAGCTGTCCACGAACAGGCGGGCGGCGTCTTGGGCGGAATCCAG
>JASFVL010000161.1:0-8386 GCA_050049875.1 Anaerolineales bacterium | reverse complement strand
GTGCTCTAACAGATGAACGCAACGACCTAGGAGCAAGTGTCGACTGGCAATTCCGAACAGATGATGCCCGCATCAAATTGAAAAAGCTTTACCCATCTTTATCAGATTGACTGACCACTAGGTCAGATTGGCAGCCACGTTGGGGTCCTTAATAATGGGAGTGAGTTTTCCAAGTTCACCCAAGTCTCCACCCTTACCTATAAATCCAATAGAATTGATTTAACCGATCATCTCGGCATAAAGGAATATCCCACCCCCCACCTTGTAACAATTAGTTCAGGATTCTTGGGGTCATCTTCAAGCTTCTGGCGAAGACGGCTGATATGGACAAACAAAGCCCTGCGGGTGCCTTTTCCACCTAATCCCCATAGATGTTCGATAAGCTGACCATGACTTAGTGTCATGCGAGCATGGCGAACCAAATAAGCTAACAACTCATATTCTGTTGGTGTCAGCTCTAAGAGCTCTCCATGATAGTGTACCTCCCGATTCTCAAAATTAATCAACAAACCGTCAGAGCTGAACCTGTCCCCTTCTCTCTCTAAAACCCAGATTTCACTCCTGCGGAGAAGTGCCCTAATTCTGGCTAGGAGTTCATCCCCATGAAAGGGTTTGGTGACATAATCATCCGCTCCCGCATCTAAGGCAGCGATTAAATCCTCTTGAGCGGTCTTCGAGGTGACAATCATAATGGGGATATTTGAAATTCTCCGCAGGTTTCGACAAACGCTTATACCATCCATCCCCGGAAGGACCCAATCGAGCAATACTAAATCTGGAGTTGAGGATTGTACCAACTCAAGAGCAGTTGGACCATCAGGAGCAACTTCAACCTGATATCCTTCACGGGTGAGAATAGTACGTAGCAGTGCCTGAAAGTCGGGTTCATCTTCAACGATCAAAACGCGTTCCTCTTTTACAGAAACTTCCGTTCTTCTTGAACTGACCTGTTCTGGCTGAACCTCTTCCTTGGATCGTACTGGCATCAATGGCAATGTAAAAACAAATTCCGCACCTTGATTCTCTTCATCTACTGGAGATTCCACCCATATACGTCCACCATGAGCTTCAATAATCTTTCGGCTGATAAATAGTCCGAGACCTGTGCCTTCCCCCTCCGACTCAGAACGTGCGTACTTTTCAAAGATGCGGTGGCGGTTATCCTGTGAAACTCCAGGTCCGCGATCTATTACAGAAAAGCTGATCCAGTTTGCTTCTTGGGCAGCGCTAATGGTAATTGGCATATCCGCAGGTGAAAAACGAGCGGCATTTTCTAAAAGATTTACCAGGACCTCTTCAACACGCCCAGCGTCAACCCTGACATTGGGGAGGGTATCGGAAATATCCACTTCAATTTCTATCCCTCCGAGGGCACCGCCGGCTCGCTCCACAGCATGAATGACCAAATCTTTGGGTTTTACAGCTTGAGGTCGTAAACCAAGTTGACCTGATTCAACCCTGGTCAATGCTAAATTCCGATCGACCTGGTGCACTAAGTTATCAATACCGCGATCGATCGACTCCAAAAATTCCTTCACCATCTCATTACCCCAATACTGGTAATTCGCGAGTAATGCTGTAGCATGGCCTTTCAATGTAGCTAAAGGAGTTCGAATATCATGAGAAAGGATTGAAAGCAATTCCAGCTTCCATGCGATTTGCTCCTTTCTCCTGGTAATATCACGAACCAGTCCACCCCATCCAATTGGAAGGCCTTCCTCTTCCCATACAGGAAAAAAGGTGATTTCTAAATGTTGGAGTTGATCGTGTTTTGTTAGCACCAATTCAACAACAGGTCTTTCAGTAACATTAAGCACCGCGGTTTTCAGGGACTGCTGGCCAACTTCCGGCTCAATGGCTGACTCCAACAAATGGGCAAATAATTCACGATAAGGTTGGTCAACCAGTTTCTTTTCGGAGATATCCAAAAGACTGGTCAAGGCAAAATTCAACTCTGTGACCATGCCATTTCGATCCACCAGAAACAACCCTTCAGAGATGCTTTCAATTAAGGACGTCATGCGCGCATGTCCACGGCGAATCGCCTGCTGAAGTCTCTTCTGCCGTGAGATATCAGTGAAAGAGACCTCAAAAGCCTTTTGACCTTGATAGTCCAATATGCGCCCGGAAATGAGCACCGGAAAACTGCGACCTTCTCGATCTTTTATCTGCATCTCCCAGCGGCGGATCACACCGCGATCATCTAACGCATCTAAGAATTTTCGGGCATTTCGTGATTTATCAAAAATATCTGTGAATAGGAACTCCGCCTCTAACAAATTATCATTTTGCATACCAATTTGACCGGAAAATGCGCGATTGGTTAATAAGCATTTACCAGTGAAATTAAAGATCGCTGTCGGTGTAGGTGTCAGGTCAAAAAGGTTTCTGAAAAACATTTCGGTTTGTGTCACATTTGCATTCCTGATCATTTTGTGATCTAGAAGTCAGGCCAGCCTGGTTTTTTTATTGATCTTCACTATCTAACTAATAGGGAATATTTGGTAACAAAATTTACTAAATCGGAGACCAAATCACCATTCTAGCATGCTAATCCAATTATAACAACGAAAAATACAAAAAATGAAAGAATTTTGCAAGAATTTTGATATACAATATAGGTGCAGATTTGTGAGGCGATGACGCGAGTGTTCATTGAACACAGCGAGCAGAAGAAAAGAAAACCATATAACAGGTAGGGTGAGGCTGATAACGGCCACCCTTTTTGTTTTGTCGCGTTCAAGCCTATCAAGACTATATCTTAATATAAAGGAGGTAAAGTTTGGTAAAAGTCGAATTACGACCGAATGAATCACAACAACAACTTCTCAGGAGATTTCGAAAAAAAGTATCACGAAGTGGAATCTTAAGCACAGTAAGGCGCAAACGTTGGTTTGTTTCAAAAAGCGAACTCAGGCGCATCCAGAAGAAAAAAGCCATCCGAAGGCAAAGGCGTCGTCAGTCCAAAGGGCGCCGAAGGTAGTATAATCTCTAGAGGTGCAAATGGCAAAATCAGAAGAAAAACTCCGCATGGAAGGCACAGTCGTGGAAGCCTTGCCTGGGACACAATTCCGAGTTGAATTAGATAATGGTCACATAATCCTCGCTTATTTATCTGGGAAAATGCGGAAATACTATATACGCGTTCTACTGGGTGACCGGGTAACTGTCGAGATATCCCCTTATGACCTCACTCGGGGGCGAATCGTCTACCGACATAAAAAAGTGGTGAGAAAACCAGAAAGTTAACCCTTTCTTCATTCTTTTAATACATGTACCCAACCTTCATATTTAGGTGTAAAGCAAACAAACTGAAAAGGAACAATACGCTATAGTAATCGCCCTCGAGGATTGATTTGAGATGGATATAAAATTCTCATCTCTCAAATAATAGCGACTTCATCATTGATTACCCGCAGCGAGACGCACCAACCCGAATTGGGGAAAACAAAATATACTGGCTGGGATGGTTAATAACTCCACAACCAACTCTACGACGCGCAAATCGTTTCATTGTTCTTCCACAATGTCTCCTCTTTGCATGACAATGTGGGTAGCGTAAGTTCATCTGCGCGCCTCTAAATACAAACTTACGACAAAAGACCACTTTCATGAAAAAAATCACAGATGACGAACTGTTGAATCCTTTTGAAGAGGTAGAAGATCCAAATTTCACCAAAATCGCCCATTTGATCGAATTGGGTAGAGAGCAAGGATATGTCACTTTTGATGACATCCTGAAACTATTTCCAGAAGTTGAACAAGATGTGGAACAGCTCGAGGAAGCATTTTCCGCACTGCTAAGCTCGGGAATTCCCTACGTAGAGGATGATGAGGAACTTGAATTAACCACTGGTGACATTTTCGATGGTGAAGATGAGGATGAAACGGATGTTGATGGAGATTTGCCAAAGAAAAATCCACTAGCAAACATTGACACCAACGATTTAATTGAACTATATTTCAAAGACGCTGCAAGTATCCCCTTACTAACTGCTGAGGAAGAGTTAGATTTAGCGAAGCGTATTGAACGGGGTCGATTTGCCAGAGAGGAATTATCACGGGGCAACGTAAGCCCATGGCGACGGAAAGAGCTCCATGGCCGCATCAAAGACGAATGGAATGCCTTAGAACACTTGATCACCGCAAATTCACGTTTGGTTATTAGTGTCGCGAAGAAATACATGGGGCGTGGTGTTCCTTTTCTGGACTTAATCCAAGAAGGTAATATTGGTTTGATGCGTGCTGCAAAAAAGTTTGATTATATGCGTGGATATAAGTTCAGCACCTATGCAACATGGTGGATTCGACAAGCTGTGACCCGTGCTATCGCAGATCAGGGTCGAACAATACGTGTACCTGTCCACATGGGAGACCAAATCTCAAGAATGTTCCGCGTTCAGAATAAGCTCAAACAAATATTGGGGCGCGACCCAAAAATTGAGGAATTAGCTGAGGCTCTAGACGTCACACCTTCCAAAGTACAGCATATGATCCGAGTAGCACGTCATCCCCTATCTCTAGAGATGCCAACCACAACGGATGGGGATGCTGTCCTTGGCGATTTTATTGAGGACAACGAGTCGCCCGATCCCGATGAGACAGCTACACGAAATTTGTTGCGCGAACACCTCGGGGAGGTCTTAGAAACACTACCCCCTCGGGAGGTCAGAATCTTACGCCTACGCTACGGACTACCCGACGGTGAAAGTCACACACTTCAAGAAGTTGGGCGCAAAGTAGGTGTATCGCGTGAGAGAGTCCGCCAAATTGAGGCTCAAGCACTGCGACGTCTAAGAAAACCAGGTATTCGTCGTAAACTAAGGGAATATCTAGGCCCGCACAGAGCGCGATAAAGCCACTTGCGCGAAGCTTAGTTCATCTAGTTAGACCACTCGCCAATTAATTTCATGATGAAATACAACAACGATCAACCCTTGATCGTCATAGCATCCAATCGCGGTCCATTTTCTTTCAGAGAAGAGGATGGTGAATTCAAGGTTGTGCGAGGCTCTGGTGGATTAGTCACAGCCTTAGGTGCACTTGCTGAAAAACACGACGTGCTATGGGTCGCTGCGGCTATGGATAGGCATGACCGGATCTGGGTAGAAGCCCAGGAAGGACAAGCGCAAGATGTTGAAGGAATTTCCCTACGATTGATTCGAACCGATAGAAAGAGATACCGTCAATATTACAATGTTATTTCCAATCCTTTGTTGTGGTTTATCCACCATCAATTGTGGGATGTGCCTAGAGCTCCAAGCATTTCATCTGAAACCTGGGAAGCATGGGACGAAGGGTACTTAAAAGTTAATAAACAATTTGCTGAAGTAATAGCTCAAAGCGTAAAAAATGATAAACGTCGGGTGATCATTCTGCCTCAAGATTATCAACTCTATCTGGTTCCCCACTTCCTAAGGCAGATGCTCAATAGGGATGTCCAAATCCAACCATTCATACACATACCGTGGCCCGGTCCAGATGCGTGGCATGTCTTACCTCAACCCATGCGGGATGCAATTTTATCTAGTTTGCTGGAATCAGACCGGATTGGTTTTCAGACCCAAAGAGATGCTTTCAACTTCATTCAAACCTGCCGATTCTATTTGGTTGACGCCCATTCGAGAGGTTCGCGAGACAGCATATACTATCGAGGTCGCAAGATTAAAGCTACAGCATACCCGATCTCGATTGATGTCGATAAGGTTTGTGAAATTACAGAAGAACCCCAAACCCGATTGTTGAAGGACCAATTAATTACACTGGTTGGAGATCGAGACCTGATATTGCGTGTCGATCGCATCGAACCCAGCAAAAACATTCTCCGCGGGTTAGATGCCTATCGTGTTTTTTTGGAGACTTATCCAGAGTATCGTGGAAAAGTCCAAATGTTAGCTTTGCTTGTGCCCTCTAGAATGGAGGTTGGAGAATACCAAGATTACCTTCGAGAAATCATGGCTGAAGCGGGTATGATAAACGCCCACTTCAGCGACCCGTTCTGGGAACCTGTTCGGGTTATTGTTGGTGATAATTACCCCCGGGCGATTGCGGCAATGCAGCTCTATAAAGTATTGTTGGTCAATCCCATCGCAGATGGGATGAATTTAGTAGCAAAAGAAGGCGTTTTAGTTAACCAACAAGATGGTGTTCTGGTGTTATCAGAATATGCTGGTGCATTTTTCGAGTTGGGCGAACATGTACTCACTGTCTCTCCTTTTGATATTTATGGAACTGCGGAAGCGATAAAGAATGCCTTGATGATGCCTTTAGACGAACGCCATCACCGAGCGGAGGAGCTTCGCCGTTTAGTTAAAGAAGCGGGAGTTAAGCAGTGGTTTTATAACCAAGTGGATGATGCCTTACGAGACATTAACAGCCAATCCAAAAACTCTTCTACTTCCGAAACTCCATCTACAAAAAAATCAGCATAATTCTCTAGTCTTTCCGGCATGCCCGGGGAAAGTACACCAATACCCCAGGCATCGCAAACTCTCTCTTTCCGCAGTGTCCGACACATGCGCATCGCAGCTACGTCGGTCGTATCATCACCAAGATATATCACTGCTTTCAAATTCTGTTCAACAACGATTTGTTTTAAAGCGCTCCCTTTATCGACCTTAAGTGGTGGCCTCAACTCGAACACCATCCGTCCATGTGTGAACCTTAACTGGAATTCATTTGCTATTTCCTGTATTTTCGGAGAAAGCTGCATTTCTTCTTTCCGTGGATTATTTGTTCTGCGGAAATGAATCGATAAGGTGGCTCCTTTATCCTCCAACTGTGTGCCTGGACCTAATTGCGGTTCCAAACGATCCTTAGCAGATTTTAATAATGGTCGATATTTCTCCAAATCTTGATGCGGAATTATTTGACCCCTGATACAACGTTCTAGCCCGTGATTTCCTATATATATAACCCCCTCGAGTCCAACCCTTTTTTGAACATCGCAAGGAGCACGTCCAGAAATCACAGCCAACAAAGAAAGGATATCTTGCAACTCCCTCAATAGATGTCGATTACGATCAGTCACTTGTGCTTCATCAGGATCGTTAACGATTGGACTGAGAGTGCCGTCCATATCAGATACCAAACCAAGTTTAGTTTCCTTAACAACCCTGTGAAAATTTCCTTCTATCGCTTCCTTCCAATACATACTTTCCAACCTTTTTTCCCCTATCGCGGAGGCACTCGATGAAGGGCAAAAAAATCATCACTGTGACACTAAACCCCTCATTAGACCGAACTCTTGTAACACACCATCTGGCCATAGGTTATCATAATCTAACCCAAGAAACAACCCGTCTTGACCCAGCCGGTAGAGGTTTAGGAATATCTCGAACACTTTCAAAATTAGGTATCCCAACGCAAGCAATCGTATTAATGGGGAATGACGCTACTGGAAAAGCCTACCGGGCACTGATTTCGGAGGAAGATTTTGACGTCACGGTCATTGAGGTCAGCGGACGGACTCGCAGTAAAACGATTATCTGGGATACGGGTAAAAATAACGAAACCCAAATATAAGAAATTTCACCAATATGGCGCACAGGAGGTCTTGATCGAGAGACGTAATGCTGGAAAATTATTGTTCGCAAAAGAAGGAGAGCATTGGTTGGTGAACATTCCTAACTTCGAACAGGGGACCTCCAGCGGTATATGGGATTCATTTTTAGCTGGATTTCTGGCCGGAAGATTCCATCATGGTACGTTAGATGAATCTTTAACTCTAGGGGCATCTGCTGCTTTCTACACTGCCTCTTAGGTAGGACATAAATTCGGATCGATGCAACCGATCAAAGAATGTATGCAGGGCATTCTCGTTTCGAAACTGGGCGCGGATAAAGAAGAACCCCAATCGTATATTGAGGATAAAACCGTATGAAAGAAAAATCTATAGATATAAAATCGATACAAAAAAAACTTGAAGCAGACCGAGCGAAACTTCAAGACCAAATCAAAAGACAAGGCGAATCCAACACGAGCGATGCAACAAATCCTGATCGATCTGACCTTGCTATGTCGTACGATCAACGACAGCGGAAGACTGCTTGGATAGAGCAATTAGAACAACGCCTCTCCGAAATTGAGGAAGCTTTAGAGCGGCTGAATGATGGATCTTACGGGAAGTGTGAAAACTGTGGCAATGACATCTCACCAGCCAGGCTAGGCGCGAAACCTCATGCCACACTTTGCATTAATTGCCAAACAGAACTAGAGAAAAGGTAGAGAGAAAGTTTGTTGAAAACAAATCCAGACCTGAGACCTTGATTTTGCGCAACCATATCAGGTTTCTATTTGTTAGTGCAACCAGAAGGCATTTCTATTCATGAAAACCTTCTAAAAATGTAGAAATTCGTTATCCTCAGAAAACTTCATTAGACTTAGC
>JASFVL010000160.1:0-8397 GCA_050049875.1 Anaerolineales bacterium | reverse complement strand
CTCGTCGAACCACCTTTGGATGCAACTATCGAAGACCAACCCAAGGTCGACACGGTCACTGCCAGTGGAGCACCTGTCTTGCCACAAGCTAAAGCTAAGGCCAGACAGCGCGCCAAGGATCAACCCCAAAGGGGTTTCTCCCAGGGTCTCCTGTCGAAGATAGAATCCCTTTCTCCTGCGATTACGAGTGGCAGGATGGTCGCTGCCCTGGTCTTGGTAGGAGTTATTATTGCGGGAATTGTCTTTATCCCTCAGCTGTTCGGTGGGAGCGACGATGGAGAAACTAGTGCAGAGCTTGTATCCTCGCTCGAAGCTGCATCCACCCAAGTTGAGGCTGCCGACGTTACGGAAGCTGTAATTGCGGTGGCTTTGGAAAGCACCGCGACCCATACTGATGAGCCCCCCGGAGAGCTAACAGCCACTTATGAAGCTGAGGCCGCCGGACTCCTCGCCGACATAGCGACGCGCACACCCGAACCCTATTCCTCTCCCACATACACTCTACAGCCGACCCAAACCACACCGCCCTCAGCGACCCCCTCACCCACGCTCCCCACAGATCTTTATGTGACGATTACCGGGATCAGCATTGAGGGGAATTACTACGTTGTCGATTACGAAACCTACGGCTATCAGGAGGAGTTGCCGGGAACCCATGTCCATTTCTTTTTCGATACGGTGCCAATAGAGCAAGCCGGGTATCCTGGGAGCGGTCCATGGATACTTTACGGGGGACCACGCCCTTTTACCGAATATCGCCTCAGCGATCGCCCCGCAGGGGCAAACCAGATGTGCGCCCGGGTGGCTAATCCGAATCACAGCCTCTACCACGAAGATAGCGGTAATTGTTATGACTTGCCTCCGTCTGAGTGAGGCTTAGCCTTAGGGTTTGGGATGGGTAATTTACGACCCTTAGGGGAAGAGCTAATTGGACATTCAGTTCGTATGGAGTGTACTAGACGAGAACAATGCTGACAAAGGCGGATATTCAGACCATTGTTGACCGCGATAATCTTGTTGTCCGCAATTTACAGATAACCCAAGGCTACCATCGGTTATCCAAAGGGATGAAGCGATGGATGAGCTCTAAGAATGTTAGTTGGTGCGCGTTTGCTACGCATGCATCCAAAACAGCTGGTCAGGCGCTGCGGCATGAACTGATGCCGCGCATTTTGAAATCGGCCATGATCCGGATGGCTGGATTTGACAACACCTACTTCTTTTTAAATGGTATTTCCATCGAGCCCAATCAAGACGTGACGATTGACCACAGCAGCAAACTTGGGCAAGCTTTGAAACGGGTGAGTTTGCTCGTCTCGGAGGGCAATGTGATGGTCTTTAAGGAGTTAGCTTGGCCATTTGCCAACTTGGTGACCACCTTTTCTAGCGACTGGAGTTATGACGCCGAAAAATTACAAGCTTTCTTAGAAGAACATTTTAAGTGGGGACCACTTGAAGAGGGGGGACAAGACTATTTAATTGAAGCCTTTACAATGTATTACAATGCCCGTTATGAGACCAACAGCAAACGTAAGGCTGAGTACGTTCTTCAAGGCAATCTGCTCATTGGTCTACACGAACAGACCCGCCTGCAGTCGCAGATTGACCAGGCTCTGGCGGTACCCTTCGATATCTTTCTGCCAAACAGGGTCAAAGGTCCACGGGGTGTTGGTAAGCGATTTCGGAAGAGGGGGACAGACCTCTCCCGGAAAATGGCAACCCGGATGGTCACGCAGATGATGATGTTGATCACATTGCCCAACCGCGAACTAAAGTTGGGCAATGACGTGATTGCACCTACCGGTGTCAATTCATTTCCCCTTGACTTGCTCACCATCGAGGATCCACGCTGTCGGGCATTGGTGCAACAGTTTGATGTTGGCCTGGACACCCTTTCGGGGAGCGCGGCTGAAAATTGGGCCAGCTTAAAGGATCGGATGAGCTTTGTGGTTGATTTTTTTCGCGCCCACCAACAAAACAAGCGCCTCTTCGAAGCGCCCTTCTTGGACGGTCAAGTCCCAGCTATCGATGCTGGTTACATGCCTGCCGGCCCCCTATAAGAATCACATACATAACCCAGAATAGAGGCTTAAAGTCTAAGCGATTGGATGTATAAAGTCAGCTGGCGCTGACTCTCTTTGCCTATTAATCCATAAAGAAAGCCAAACGTGCTCACTTTGGAAAAATTATTGCTCTTAATGTGTAAGCCAACTTTATGGATCTGAGGGTGATGAAACCGCACCGATCACGGGAGTGGTTCTTCAAAAAGAGAACAGTAAAAAGCAGCCTAAATGTAGATATTTCACTTGACAACATCTGCTTATTTTGGTAAACTAGTCTACAATATAAACTAAATCTGAATCGGTGATGAAACATGAACCAAACCCAGCAAAACCAGGCGAGCAGTTTGACTGAGCTGACCAACCTCGCAGTACGTTCCTTTTGGATGGATGGATTGTGGGACCTGGCGGCTGCGACTTTTTTCTTGTTATTGGGCTTGTGGGGTGCGTTTTATGTAAACTTTGTCGCTTTCCACCGTTCAACCTGGCCAGCCTTTCAGGATTTGGGAAGGGATGTCGTCTGGTTAGGGTTGCTGATCCTGATCATTGCGCTAGTGCTTTTGATCTGGATCGATTGGCTCATTGTCAAACGTCTCAAGCGAACACTCGTTTCCCCTCACAGAGGATACGCCGATCATCGATTTATCATGCCGGTGGATAAGAAAGTGTTCGTCTGGTATTTTGTGCTTTACGCCATCGGGCTCGCTTTGTTATATGGGCTATTTGCATGGTTAAAGGGGGGAGCTTATGTGATGAGTGTGCCCTTCATTATCTCACCGGCGGCGATATTCTGGGCACTTGGTAAGGTTTATAAAATGCGCCGCTACCAATTTATTGCTGTGATCGGTCTGATTTTAGCGCTTTCTCTTGAGCTGCTGCTGACCACCCAAGCGGATTACATGATTGGGCCCAGGAACTTTTTGGACGTTATACCTGCATGGGGATGCCCCACGCTTGCGTGCTTGATTTGGGCGTTGATGTGTGCTGTGAGTGGTCTGATCGGCTTGTTCGGTGTGCGGAGGGATAAGTATGCAGCAGAGTGAGCGTCTTGAAATCCAGGAGCTGGTTGAAGTCGACAGGATCATCCACGAACCAGCTAGAGCGGCGATCATGGCGGTTTTATATGGTGTTGAGTCGGCTGATTTCAAGTTTTTACTGGAGACAACCCAACTGACCAAAGGTAATCTTTCCGTCCATGCCAGGAAATTGGAGGCTGCAAAGTATCTGACGATCGAGAAAAGTTTTCGGGATAATTACCCCCACACCGAATACAGCATGACAAAGAAAGGCAGAGCCGCATTTCGAGCCTACGTGAAGAAGCTCAAACTGCTGTCAAAAGCCTTGGAAGAGTGAAACTGGGATTATGAACTCGAGGAGAAATAGGATGAAGAAGTTCATCACATGGATTGCCCCGATACTCTTGTTAATAGGAACTGCTGGTTTATTAATGAACGAATATATCCTTGGCTGGGGAAGGAGCGCCACGATAACCTTTGCAGTATTTAATTTGGTCGGTCTTGCCCTTCTGATCCCATCAATTTTGAAAAATCGGAAATCAATCGTCAACAAAAACAATCAATGAATGAAGAGGAAGGTTTGAAATGAAACAAAAACAATCCAGAGTGGATACGTTCGTGGGGATCATATTCCCTGTCTGCCTTGGGATCGGAACAGGAATTGGAGCACTGATCCACAACGTCGGGGTGGGAATAGCAATCGGTGCAGCAATCGGTACGATATTAAACCTGACTGGTTATTACCTGATCAAGTCGAATACAGACCAAGAGAACCTGCCACGCAGTTAAGCACAGTACGAGTTCAAGGTGTAGATCTAATAGGTAGCTGACGGATTCATTCAAGCAGTACGGAAGTATTCGGACGAACTAGGATAGGTGTCAGCAAACATTTCCAGACTCCTGTTAATCAAGAGGACGACGGGGAAGAAATCAACGGTGATCACCTAGCCTATGAAAATCAACGTTGTCTGCAAGGCCGGGGTGTACTGGAACTTTTGGAAGGTAACCAACGATAGGATAGCAAAGTAGATGGGTGCACCAATTGGGTGGGTGATTTGTTCCTAGCAATAGGGGAAATAGGGTTTTGTTTGTAGGCAAGCCGGACAAAATACAGCCCCGGTTCGATCAGAATCGGGGCGTATCATTTGTAAATTTCTAAGCCCTAGGGGGTTGATTTATTTAATCGTCATCGTCATCATCATCATCGTCTGAGTCGTCATCCGAGTCATCACCGGAGTCATCGTCCGAGCTGTCGTCTGAGTCATCGCTGGAGCCGCTGTCCGAATCATCGGAGTCATCGCCTATGCTGTCGTCCGAGTCATCACCTGAACTTTCGTCAGAGTCATCGTCCCTGTCTTTGTCTGAGTCGTCGTCGATATCGTCATCGGAATCATCGTCAAAATCCTCATCCGAGTTATCATCTATGTCATCGTCGGAGTCGTCATCCATATCGTCATCGGAGTCGTCATCCATATCGTCATCGGAGTCGTCGTCGATGTCATCATCTAAATCATCATCTTCGATCTCCAATTCCGGTTCAGAGGGCAAGAAATCATCTTCGAGGCTGATTTTCAGGACGATGATCGTTCCGTCGGCTTGGGTCACACCTTTGATTTCTACGACGCTGCCGACTTGGACAACGCTGGGGATCTGGATATCTTCTAAACTAAAGACAAAGTCTCCGATGGCGATACTGTTCTCGTCTAATGCAGTGACGATGCCTTTGAGTTCGATCTCAACCGAGCGACCATCTTCGAGCACGGCTTTAATCTCATCCCACCTCATACCCTGGAACCTCTGCTCTAGTGCATGGCGAGCGTCCGGGTCCGTTGTCAGCAAGAGTTGTACTCTCTCGACGGTAGTTTTCACCGGGTAGAGAACATCGCCAGGTAGGGACCGGGCTGAAGCTGCCGTCGCGCCCCCGCTGATGATCACAAAGAGGGCTAAAATAATTATCGCAAAACGGGTTGTGAGTTTCATATTCATTTTCTCCTTTCCTATACCGGTAAAGAATTTGGTCAGTCGTGATGTAAAACGAGAAAAGGAGATTTTGGATACGGGTTGTGGATTTAATTTACTTTCTAAAGTGGCCAACATTTTCACTCGGCTGTGTTGAATAGCCTCCGGGGAGGCTTGGGGCCGAGGTGCTGTTCGAGCGAAATTCGCCGCAGTCAGCAAGGGGCGGAGTTCCTCGGCGTGCTGTGGGTGTTGTTCGAGGCACTCTTCCAATCTAGCCCCGGCTGCTATACGCTCGAGGCATTCGTCCAAAATGGATTCAAATTTATGGTTCATAGCATTTTTCTTTCTCAATTGCTCGTTTTAAGGAATTCAGAGCTCTGTGCTGCAAGGATTTAATCGCTCCTTCAGTTCTTCCGAGCAATTGGGCAACTTCTTTGTTGCTTCGTTGGTCGATAAACTTTCCGGTGATCACGTCGCGTTGCAACTCGGTCAGGTGAGCTAAAGCGCGGCGTAGGCAATCTGCTGCAAGTTGGCGATTGGTGAGCTTGATGGGGTCGCCTTTATCCCCTGCATCGATACGTTCATCTAGCTGGGTGAATTTTGGTTTGCTACCATTTTTTCGGTAATGGTCAATCACAAGATGGCGGGCGATGGTGTATAACCATGCCAGCAATGGTTTACCTTTGAAGCGGTATGATTCGATTTTTTCAACCATCTTGACGAATACATCGGAGGTTAAATCCTCAGCAACAGCCTGGGAATCCACACGGAAATATATGAACCTGAAAATATCTTCCCAATGGCGTTGGTGGAGAATCACAAACGCATCTTCATCACCAGTTTGAGCTCGTCTGATGAGTTGGGTCTCATCTTTATCATGCATGATGTCTCTCTTCATCTGGGTTAACGAGAAGTCTACCCCCTGGATACGGGGTGGATGGTCATTAGTTTAGCATGTTTCGATAAAATTGATCAGAGGTTACGCAGTTGGGCACCCTTTGAGAGGAGATGTCGGTAGGGGATGGGCTGCTTGGTCACCCAACCTAAACAAACAATCACCCTTTTGACAAAATCGGAACGAAAAATAAATTAGCGGGAGTTGTACATATCTAGATAATTATGATATCCTTACTCTAAATATCGATGATGCAGGCTTGCATCTTTTGTTGATGAGTTTGTATGAACCCTGGAGTGTAGCATGTCAAAATTACAAAAAGGCTACTTGCTGATCGCTGATATCAGCGGGTACACGATGTACTTGAGCGAATCGGAACTGGAGCACGCTGAGAAGACGCTGACTGCACTCCTAGAACTGCTGGTCGAGCACACCCAACCTCCACTGATCATCTCTCGCCTGGAAGGGGACGCGGTGATCAGTTATGGGTTGCGAGATAATTTTTTCAAAGGGCAGACCTTCGTCGAGATCATCGAGAACACCTACGTCGCTTTCCGCAAGACCATCGAGCTGCTGGTGCTCAACACCACCTGCAAATGCAACGCTTGCGCAAATATCTCCACGCTAGATCTGAAATTTTTCTTCCACTACGGGTCATTTGCCATACAGCACATTAGCAATCATGATGAGCTGGTCGGCAGCGATGTCAACCTGATCCATCGTTTGCTCAAGAACGATGTTCGCGAAGAGACTGGATTCAAGGCTTACACGCTTTATACCGATGCCGCCATCCAGCAGTTACATCTCGAGGAAATAAGCGCAACCATGACACCCCATAAGGAGACGATTGAACATCTGGGGGAGGTGCAGGTTTGGGTGCAGGACATGCACTCTGTTTGGGAGCAAAAACGCAGCGAATCGCAAATCGAAATCCCACCGGAAAGGATCGCTGACAAATTGGAGATCGATATTGGCATACCCCCCGAGCTCGTATGGGATTATTTGACCCAACCGAAGTTCCGGAACATCTTGGTCGGCTCAGACCGGCAGGAGATAACCAACCGTTCAAACGGTCGCATCGCCTCGGGAAGTGTTTATCAGTGTTACCATGGTGATATGGTCATTCCCCAAACGATCCTGGAATGGCAGCCTTTTGAGCGCATGGTCATACTACAGTTGATCCCGCTCCCCTTTTCTGATACCAGCATCTTGATTGATTGTCAGCTCGTTCCCATCAAGGAGGGGACTCGCTTCGTTCAAGCGGCTAGCAAGGCTAGAGGTCCGCTGCTAGGGCGCGTTTTGTTTGATTACGTTATGGGGCCACTGACGTCTAAGAGTGTGGAGAAGCGCACAGAGGAGTTTAAGCAGCGCATTGAAGAAGATTTCCTGGCGAAAAGGGGCGACCTCCCAGACCAAGCGGAGTTCGGCGAGGTAAGATTGGGGGAATAATGAGCGTCTTAAGTGAGATACCAGCAAATATGAGTCAGTAGTGATGTGGGATTGGTAGGACTGGATCCACCCAATCTCATCACTATCTCCCGCAAGATTGGTAAAATTTAGACAATATATAGCCTTATTGATAATGGAGAACTACTTAGTATGCCAAGCAAGCCCCGTAAAGTGAAGAAGGTCATCGAGCCGGACTACGTGATCGAGGGCGCCGGCGTGCTGCTGCGCCGCTCCTTTGGGCCCACTCGCGCCAACCCCTTCGATCCGTTCTTGCTCTTCGATCATTTCGCCTTCAACGACCCCATCGAAGGACCCATTGTCGGTTTTCCTACTCACCCCCATCGCGGCATTGAAACCGTCACTTACATGCTGGAGGGCAATGTGCGCCACCGCGACAGCCTCGGCAATATGGGCATCATCGGTCCTGGTGATGTGCAGTGGATGACCAGCGGGCGCGGCATCATGCATGAGGAATTGCCCCGCCGCGGTCCAAACGGCAACGTCAACGGTTTCCAGTTGTGGGTCAACCTACCCGCCACCCAAAAGATGGGTCCACCGCGCTACCAGGAGATCCAAGAGGATACCATCCCCACCGTGGGGGATAACGGCACCAAAGTGCGCTTGGTGGCGGGGGAGTATCAAGGCGTGCACGGTCCCGTCACGGAGATAGCTGCTAAACCACTCTACATGGACATCACCTTGGGGTCCGATGTGAGGATAGACTTACCCATGCCGCAGGGGCATTCCGTGGTGGCCTACCTCTTTGAAGGTCAGGGGCACTTCGGTTTGGACGATGATGGGCAGGGTGAATTTGTCGAGGCGGTGCGCATGGTGGTTTTTGATGACGGCGACCGCCTGGGCGTGCGGGCATCATCGGATTCCCTTGCTCGTTTTATGCTGATGGCTGGCGCACCGTTCAAAGAGCCCATTGTCCCCTATGGACCCTTCGTGATGAACACCGAGGAGGAAATTCGCATAGCGTTGAGTGAACTGCGCAACGGCACCTTCGTTAAGGATT
>JASFVL010000006.1:0-34378 GCA_050049875.1 Anaerolineales bacterium | reverse complement strand
TCGTAAGGGGTTTGAGAAGCACGACGTGGTACACCACCTTCCTTCGCTCTTCTAATCATGGCTAGGAATAGGAAAATAACCTTTTCCCTCGGGGAAAGCCCTCGAAAGCTCAGAAACTTGGGAGTACGAAGGGTTGTTTGAAGTGCTTCTCGTTGTATCAATCTTTGTATGTTCTTATCAACGAATTGATTGACTTGTCGATTTATGCCACGAAACAATCCAAGTAACCAATGCCAGGAGTCAATGATAAACTTGAAAATTGGTATCTTTCTGATCAACTGAACAACATCACGATGTTGTTTTAAATACTGTTTTACTGAAAGGTAGACAATTCCCAACAGTATTGTCCAAAAAATTAGTGATTTCAAGACATCCAACCAAGGAACAGGTGAGCCAGAGACAACAGTCGATTCCGGGGAGAATTTTGGAATTGTTGGTGGCTGGAAATCCCCGGGAGACTCCCTAATTAGGAATCCAAATAAGCTAAATACATATATGCTCAAAAAAATGACCACTCCAAATAAGAAAATAATAAAATTGATAACAATTCCAACCAAATAACTCAATGATGACATTAAATCTAATGAATAATTGGTTGGTAAAAAACTGACCAGTATGGATATTGTGACTAGAAATAGAATACTGAATAGAGCCCATTTAATCGGTATATTTTTGTTGTACGTTATCCGTCTAGTATTCCACTCAGCTGATAATGCAGCATACTTGCTCATACTGATCAGGGCAAATCCGAATACAAAATACAACAGCACATTGACCCCACCACCTGCTAGATATGGCAACTCATTAACCGGTGTTCCATATTGATCCCCAAGAATCGCGCGCAAATCACTCCTTAATAGCCCCGTCAGTGCAACAAGTCCAGCTCCAGTAGTCATTATACTTCCGATAAGAAGATGCCTTGGATTGGGTTTCTCTTTTTGCCGGTAATAAATGAACTCATAAGATTTACTAGATCCAGGCACCAAGATTTCACTCAACAAATCCGCCCATCTTCCGCAGATCCACCATATGAAAATAACAATACAAATTGCAGCGATAAACTCCCAATCAAAAAAGTTGGTGGAGAAATCATCTACCCACGAAAGCAGTTCTGGAATTATTGATTCGACACCATGAGATATGGATATAACCAATTTTATTATGATTGCCATGATGACCCATTGAGCAATCTGAGAAACAACCCATTGTTTACTAAAAGGAGAGATGCCTTGCTGGTAGCGGTATGTATATAGCCTTTCCAACGCAACAAAAACAACAACTCCCGGCAAGTAAGTAGCTTGCCATTCCGGGCTGATTCGTTGAACCAACTGGATTAATACGAGCGCAGCAGATCCCATCATCAAACTGACCAATATATAACTAACGAAGAGAAGATTTTTCTCTTTGAAACCAGTTGATCGCGGTGATCCCTGCGCGTTCATATTGAGGATCCTAAATTCGTTACAGAAACAAATCCAATACTACCTTCGCCAAATTATCATATCCTTCTCACGCTCGATTTGGAGAATGGGAATTTTGTATAGTGTCGCTCGATGGATCGTATCAGCTTTTGCAGATACTGGACCAGACAACACAACACAAGCGTTTTGACCAGATCTGCGGGCTTTAAACAGTTCATCTAACACCAACTCATCAGCATTTCCTGTAATGAGAAAAAGTGTTGTTCCCCAAGGTAAATGAACTCGTTCCTGCTGTAATAAATCAATGATCGAAATGTTATCGACAGTTCTAATTCGAGCCAACTTTTCCAAAATGCGCATGAGATGAGCACTCCCTTTGCGAGGGGGTATAAGCTCTGGATCGTATCCATCAGCTAGTGGGTCTTCGCCATTTGTGCTAAAACCGACGGATTGTTTTTTCCCCACAATATAATTTGCGATCGAAGCAGCTATTACAATCGACAATTCGGTAGCATCTATATGGCTGCGGTAGTGATAATCGCTTCTGTTGAGGTTTAAAAATATCACTGTCTCCAAGGTGATGGACGGCTCGAACATCTTAACCAGCAATTCTCCCGTCGCAGCAGTCGACTTCCAATCGACCCGCCTTATAGAATCCCCAGTGACATAATTTCGTTTACCAAACACTCGAGAGGGGTCCTCAAAAATGGGTTGATAACCAGGCAATGTGCCCAACGGTGACCGCGTCGGAAAATCAACTTTTGTTAAGGGAATGATTTTCGGATACACAGTTAGATACCCTGGCTTTTCTTCTTGTCTCTGGATATCCTGCGACAAACCTAGAATATCACCTGATGAGATGAACAGAGGACCAATAGGGTAATATCCCCTTTTTCGAGCATTCAAACCATATTGAATCCGCGTAGTTGCTTTAGGACCAAGACTGATAACATTTTGGTAAGAATCTGGTCCCTTTAACTCAACCGGTAAACGTTCATGAATTCGAATCCAAGGTATGGGTATATAACTTGAATTACCAATATTCATATCTACATTTATCCGTTCTCCCAGAAAAACACGCCGAGGAAATTGCCTCGAGCAAGTCACTGACCTCAATGCCGTATCGAGCCACAATTTACTCATGAAAAAAGCTCCAGCAATAAGATATATCAAGGTAAATATAAAATCATCACCAATCAATGCAGCAATTATTAATAACATCAAAATCAGTGGTATAAATCTACCCACAAGTGTCACTCCAAACTACCCACATCCAATTGCGTTCTCTCTAATATGTCCGCTAAGATAATCTTTGCCGTTCTTCCACGCAATTCTGCTTCTGGATGAATAATTAGACGATGGGGTAATGCCACCGGCACCATTCTTTTTATGTCATCTGGGATCACGTGATCACGACCCTGAATTGCAGCTAACGCTTGGGATGTTTTAAACAAAGCCAGGCTACCCCGTGGACTGACGCCCAATGCTAAATCTGGATGTGACCGAGTTTCATTCACTAAACGGACAATATAATCTTGTAGACTACTGTCAACATGAACTTCCCAGATCAATCTTTGTAACTTTAATAACTCGGCTCCATCTACAACTTGTTGTAGATTAAGTATTGGATGTTCCCTTCTCAAGTTAATAAGAATTTGACGCTCATCCTCTGGAGACGGATATCCCAATGAAAGTTTTACTAGAAAGCGATCTAATTGAGCTTCTGGTAAGGGAAAGGTCCCTTCATACTCGATTGGATTTTGCGTCGCTATTACCAAAAATGGTCTTGGTAAAAGATGGGTCACACCATCAACAGTAACTTGCTGTTCCTGCATCGCCTCTAAGAGTGCTGATTGGGTCCGTGGTGTAGCTCGATTAATTTCATCTGCCAAAAGAATATTTACGAAAACTGGACCATAACGAAATTCAAACTCTTCCGTTCTTTGATTAAAAACGGATACTCCGGTAACATCATTCGGTAAAAGGTCAGGAGTACATTGAATACGCTTAAACTGAATACCCAAACTTCCAGCTATCGAACGTGCCAACATTGTTTTTCCTGAACCAGGCACATCTTCCAGCAAAACATGACCTTCACACAGCAATGCAACCATCACCATCTCAATCGAAGCTGTTTTCCCCACAATTACAAGTTCTACATTGGCTATTACTTTATTGATGAACTCCGTCAAAGGCTTTATGGTATTCACGTTGAGTATAAAATCCTAAGTAAATTTTATTTCCTAATTGGATGAATATTAGATAAAATCGATATTGTTGTTTTCTTTAATTAACAACAAAACTGTGAACTTCTACTGCCTATTTTATGGAATAATATACTAGGTCTATGCAAAATGCAATGAAATCATTGCTTTTAAGCTGATTTTCGTAAATTTCGATTGATAATTTCTTCTCTTCTTACCCAAAGAGAGAAAATTTTACTTGTCAATAAATGATATGTATAATCTGCGAGGTCGTATCATCACCAGGATAAATTATTTGATACTTACATACAATCAATCTCATAAGCAAAGTATAAGTGAAAATAAGGTACCCCTATGGCATTAAAGGGAAATTTACAAGATTTTTCAGTCTCGCAATTATTGAATTTAATTAACCTCGCTCAAAAAACAGGATCACTCAGTGTCTATGGGTCAGACACAAAAGCCCTGCTATTTTTCAGAGAGGGAAAATTAGCATATTCTCGGTTTGGAAATCAAGACAATGGTCTTGCATCCATTCTACATCGAGCAAATAAAATCTCATCATCCCAGTATAAGATAATAAAAAACCGAGCGGGGAATATTAGTGATAAGGAATTAGGGTTGCTATTAATTAATGCAAATTATCTCTCTCAAGATGAAATAATCAAATGTTTACATGTGGAATTTACTCGAATCGCCCAACAGATATTTACTTGGATGGAAGGAGTCTTTCAATTTGAAAAGGATATTTTGCCACCTGCAGACAAAATTGCATTAAGGATTAACCTGGAGAATATCATCCTCGAAGGAACTCGAAGGGTGCATGAGTGGAAGCAATTAACCGATGAGATACCCAGTTTGGACATGGCACTAAAGTTTAAAAACCGCCCAGATGTAAACATTCGTAATCTAAACCTCAATGTGAAAGAGTGGAAAGTCATCAACTATATAAGTCCTCGAAATTCAATTAGGCAGATTGCCCGGGCTACAAATACAAACGATCATGAAATCAGAAGAATAGTATATGGCTTATTAGAAGCGGGTTTGATTGATTTGATTCGCCCTGAGGGAGTAGCCCCTCCTAAACGCTTAGAAACCAGTTTACCGGTCTCAAGTAAAGAAGAACAGAAATCATTAATCCAACGCATCATCAATCGAATCCGATCACTATAGTTAGATTATTCATCCATGTCAAAAATAGTTAATAGCAAGTAAGGAATAATAGGTTGGGTTTATGCAGACTGTAAAAATGGTAGTTACCGGACCCTTCAATTCCGGAAAGACAGAGTTCATACAATCTGTCAGTGAGATTGATGTAGTTGCGACAGAACGTAAGATCTCAAGTGAAGAAGAAAGAATCAAAGAAACAACAACCGTCGCAATGGATTTTGGTCGGATAACAATAGACGACGATTTAGTCCTCTATCTATTTGGAACTCCTGGTCAAAAGCGTTTTGATTTCATGTGGGAGATCCTGTCTGAGGGAATGTTAGGTTTTATCGTTATGCTGGATAGTAGCCGCCCCGAAACCTTTCGAGAAGCTAGAAGAATCCTGGAGACCTTTCGGGCGTATGCACCAACACCATACGTTGTCGCTGCAAACAAACAAGATTTGGAGGATGCCTGGGAGATCGGAGACTTAAGAATAGCGCTGCGTTTAGATGACAAAATTAAACTCCTCCCTTGCATAGCTTCAGATAAGGAGGATGTTAAAAATGTTTTACTAGAACTTCTGTACTCCATCTTATCTGAAATGGAAGCTAATAGATCATGATATAGATCTTTCTAACCGCAGAGTACTAGCAATCCAAGCTAACAATTGAAACGTGTCCTCAATAACAACCAATCAAGGAGTTCTTCATTACGAAGTTTATGGAAGGGGAGATCCGGTTATTCTTTTACACGGATGGTTAGGATCCTGGGGATTATGGCACGAAACTATGAAGTACCTTGGGAAGCATTACAGAACTTACGCATTGGATTTCTGGGGTTTTGGCGAATCTGGCAAAAAAAGAGATACATATGCAATTCAAGACTTCGTACAAATGGTCGAACAATTTATGGAGACAATGGGGATTTATAATTCCCCATTGGTTGGGCATAGTATGGGAGGTACAGTAAGTTTATCGGTAGCGATAAGATATCCTGAGAGGGTAACTCGAGTTGCTGTTATTGGTTCGCCAATAAATGGTTCCTCCCTTGCCTTAATGCTTAAACTTGCAGGTTATCCATGGATTGCAGCTCTTGTATTTAAACTGATGTGGGCTCTGCGTTTAGGCATTCGTATTTCATCACCTCTGATAACAAAAGATCCCCTTTGGCCTGAGATGATTGATCGAGATCTATCTCGCACAACCTTGGAATCATTCCTAATGAGCATTGCCTCCCTAAGGAATACAGACCTTACATCTTATCTGTCCCAAATAAATGTTCCTGTCATGGGAATGTATGGGAAAAAGGATGTTATTGTCAACCCAAAACAATGGAAGTTAATAAAAACCCATTTGCCGAATTCTCATATTGAATGGTTTATGAACGCTGGTCATTTCATTATGTTGGACGAACAGGAGAAATTCATCCGCAGCCTAAGAGAGTTCTTAGACAACTCTAAATCTCACCAAAGTGTCAACCAACCAGCTTTAGCGTGGTCCACACAATAAGGAACACATGCAGAAAATTATTCTCCATGTACCGAGACAAATCCCACCTTTTAATGAGCCGGCAAGAGATCTGCGTATCCAAAACAAGCCGCTCTGGCTGGTTCAACGAGATGTCTTGGCTCCCTATGTAAATAGAGAAATTGAACTCACCAAGGGTTCACCTTTACCAGATGTTGAAGGTCCCTGCATCGTATATTGCGATAATTTATATTTCGATTCAGCTTATATTCAGACCTTCTTAAGTAATGCTAAGAAGTTGGGGAAACCCTGCCAGGCAGCTTTCTCAACCAATGACTCGGCTTTCACTGAACACGCGCTGCCCCTTTCAACTTCATATCATCTTCAGGATGATATTTTTTTGGTTGACCTTTGGTTTTTCCCAGATGGCCCTGTAGAGAACCCAGAACCTCTAATTGTAGATCTGCAATCTCGAGAAGTTGGGTACTATCACATACCATATTATATGGCTCACAATCAGGGGGATTTGGTATTCAGAGTACCTCTTCGAAGTCTTATTGCTATTGATTCATGGGTACACATCTTTATTGCAGATATCGTCTTCGGATTATTCACCAGGGGGGTAAATTTTGAGCAGCGATTGGATAATAATCCCTTTTACAAATTAAAAATTCTTAGTAAAGGGATGTATGAGGGCAATCAAGTATTGGAATGTTCAGAAGTTGTGAACATCGGTCGTAATTGTGTAATTGACCCTACTGCAATCATCCATGGTCCAACTTCTATTGGTGACAATGTAACTATCGGTGCAGGTGCTGTTATCGAAAACTGCATAATTGGATCGAATGTCAACATTTCTCAAGGTTGTCAGTTAATGCTTTCCGTAGTTGGAGATGGAGCATTTTTGCCATTTCGATCCTCCTTATTTATGACGACTATGATGGATAATAGTATGGTTGCGCAAAATACCTGTCTTCAGATGAGTGTAGTTGGGAGAAACACATTTATCGGAGCTGGAACAACCTTTACGGATTTCAACTTACTGCCTACAAAATT
The DNA here is from genome assembly GCA_050049875.1 of Anaerolineales bacterium. Lineage (GTDB taxonomy): Bacteria > Chloroflexota > Anaerolineae > Anaerolineales > UBA11858 > JASFVL01. Next base: position 27,079 of record JASFVL010000006.1, on the reverse strand, counting down.
ACGAGCTTTAGACGGCAATGGATTTTTAAGTGATGCAAATCGTCCTGTACTCGGTGGTTGCGTTGGCCATAATTGCCGTATTGGTTCTGGAATTATTATTTTTCCAGGACGAACAATTGAATCAGATGTCGTGCTTGTAGCCTCATCAGATCGTCGAGTAATCGAAAGAGATGTTGCTTATGTAGACAGTGATCACCAATATTATTCCGCTTCCTATTTGCATCAACGCTTATATCCTGGCGACAAAGAAATGGAAATAAGTGGTTGGTAGCAGGATTTGATTTTTAGGAAAAGAACTTTGAAACATTAGGATCAGATATTAGCATTTCCACTTCCGGAGATTAATATGGATAATGCCCGCTTGTTACTAGTTGAAGATGATCATGATATTTCTGACATGCTCAGTATCTTTTTTAAGGGTCAAGGCTTCAGTGTTGATACCGCCTATCGTGGATCTGAAGCGTTAGAAAAAACCCGGCAAAAAATGCCAAATCTCATCGTTCTTGATATCATGCTCCCCGATATCGATGGATACGAAGTTTGTCGTATCCTACGAACCAATTCACGAACCAGCCACATACCCGTTATATTCTTAACCCAAAAAGATGAAAGAAGTGATAAGTTGCACGGGTTGGAATTAGGCGCTGATGACTACATCACCAAACCATTCGATATTGAAGAACTCAAACTGCGCGTCAAAAATGCTATCAAACGGGCGGAAAGAGAGAGTTTAACCGATCCAAGGTCAGGACTTCCCTCGAGCCGATTGATTGAGGAGCAATTGCGACGGATCATCCGGCAAGAAGGTTGGGCGATGATCGATATTCGAATAAATCACTTCAACCCTTTTAGGGAAGTATATGGTTTTGTTGCTGGTGACGATGTCCTCCGATTTACAGCAATGCTGATTGGAGAAGTACTTGACGAGCAAGGTACTGCGGATGATTTTATTGGTCATGTTGGGGGTGACAATTACATTGTCATAACGGAAGAAGAAGCAGCTGAACGAATATTAGATCAACTCCAATCGCGATTCGCTGATGAAATCCAAACCCACTACAACTTTATGGACCGCGATAAAGGATACATAACTGCAACAAACGAATCGGGTGAAACTGAGCAGATTCCCATGATGACTTTATCAGCGGGAATCGTTAGAGCCTCCAAACATCAATTTGCGGATATTCGAGAAATTACGGAACTCGCTGCTGACGCACGGCGAAATGCTGCGCAAAACGAATAGGAATTGGTAAATACCACCATTTAAGAAATTCTTATGTTTGAATTCGAACCAGTTTCTTTGGGGTTTCTGCTTCTCATAATAGGATCTGGAATTTTAATCCTGATCTTTCTGTTTATGAGAATCAAATCTAAGGTTTTAAATCAGATTAAGGATAAAGAAGCTTTTCGAATAGACGTTGGCATACCCTCAAACAAAGACGCGTTAATAATTGTTGAGTCTGGTGGAAAAATCGCTTATATCAATGAACAAGCACGCGAATACTTTGTTTCCATAAAAAATGAGCCAAACCTCGACCATTTGTCATATCAAACAAGACCTAGAGACACTTTTTTGAGATTGTGTTCAACGGAAGGTAAAGCACGATTCTCAATAAACAATCAGGTTGTTGAGGGTAAATCATATTTAGTGCCTTCGAATGGTAATAAGGCAACTGTTGTTACATTGAGCCGTCAACAGAATGAGGCTACCCCATCGGGAGAGGGTACCCAAACCAACCAAGCGATTGAAATCATTAATGAATTATCGCAGGCTGTTTCACCAGATTTAGATCTTGAGGGCACTCTGGTTACCGTATTAAAAAGTATGGAACAACGAGTCCCTTTCGATTTTTCGATAGTCTCGTTACAAGACAATAAAATAAAATCTCAATCGACTTTTCTTTACCAAGGTTCCGTAGACAATCCTGGGGAATTAGAAATATTCAGGAGGCAAACCCCAAAAGAAAACGGTTCCATAAATTATCTAATTAGCCATAAAGATCCGCTCCTCATTCAGGATGTTGGAAAACCCCATGATTTTAGACCTGATATTGATCGAAGGAAATATCCATACCAATCGTATATTGGCATGCCTTTGTTCATTGCAGATCAATTGATTGGAACATTGGAATTCTTCTCATTATCTGCTCAAGCCTTTACTAGTTCAGATGTGCAGATATTAAAATCAATTTCCAACCCAGCAGCAATAATAATCAACAACGCTCTCGTATACAAAGAAGAGCAGCGAAGAACCGTCGAATTATCCAGTTTAGCCACGCTATCAAGGGCTATTGGATCGGTCGATGATTCTGCCAACCTATACACAAAGTTAGTCGAATCAATCACACCACTTCTAGATGTTGAGATTGCTGGATTTTTAATATTCAATAAGCCAAAACGGCGTATTGAAGCTCAGTGGCCTTTCATTGGTTTACCAGAAAATTTTATCGACTTCTATCAAATCGAAATTCCTTTAGACAGCCCTGCGGAGGAGATTTGGCTGTCAAAAGAAAGCATAATAACAAATGAGGCGATAGAAGATGAGCGCATGATAGATCTAGGTTTTGACCATGCTGCTCGTGCTGCAGGTATCCAGGTATCAGCACTTATTCCCCTCACTTCATCCGGCAGAATACTTGGGTATCTTCAAGCCGCAAACAAAAAGGACGGTTCTGAATTCAATCAAGAAGATATTCGTATTCTCGAAATCATTGCAGGACAAGCTGCACCAATTATTGAAAACGCTGAATTGGTCCATCATACCTTTCAAAGAGCTATGCGAGCGGAAGCTCTACGACGGATTGCTAGCTTGGCAAGCACAAATATCCCTCTGGATGAAGTTTTTAAGTACTCTCTCCAAGAATTAGCTCGCTTAGTTCATGCAAATATAGCAGTTTTATATTTAAGAGACAATGATAAGGATGTTTTTACTTCCCATCGCGAATCAATATTTGGAACTCCTCCCCTATCATTAGATGAACTTATATATCTGCCATCATATATCCCTTATCAAAAAAGTTTATCAAATGGGGAAAGACCATTTTTTAGTGGTGATGTGTCTTTGGATGAACGCTTATCTATTTCTTATCGTTCTTGGTTATCAAAAATCAATGCAAATTCAATTATTGATGTTCCAATCACCATAAATAATCAAGATTATGCCAGAATTCTTTTGATAAGTAATGAGACTGATTATTTCAGCAGAAAAGATGCTCAACTAACAGTAACTGTTACAGACCAATTAGCAAATTCCATAGAACGATCTAAATTAGCATCACAAACGAATGAAGATCTTCGTAGAAGGGTCGAGCATCTTTCAGCTTTCACCCGCATTAGCCGGGAACTGAACAGCTCTTTGAACTTAGAACATCTGCTCCAAAAAGTTTTTGATACTGGATTACAGCTTACGAATGCTGATTGCGGAACAATTATTCTTTTCGAATTAGGCAAGACAAAACCGATTTATCCGAAAATTATGTTACATCTTGGTGATCCGCCGGGGGATGAGCTACATCCTTTAGAGCGAGAGGTTTTAAAGAATGAGGAACCTGTGATAATCAAGGACTTTCTTGATTTTAGCGAAAATGATAGTCAGGGAAAACCCTTTCATGAAAATATCCGCTCAGCTTTAATTACTCCAATTGCCTATCAAAACAATGTCGCTGGTTTAATCCACCTCCATGCAGAAGATGCAAACAAATTCGATCAAACTGCCTTGGAGATTGTTCAATCATTATCAATCCAAGCAGCGATCGCTTTAGGAAATGCCCAGCGCTACCAGGAACAAATCAAAAAGAATATCCTTTTGAGCCGTAGAGTTGAGGCATTAAATGAATTGTTTGAGACTTCTCGAACGTTAAATCTTGAAAAACCAATTGAACAAACTTTAGAGGATATCGCTTATGGAATCCAAAGAGCCACCCCTTTTGATGTTATTTTAATTAGCATATTCAATCAGGAAGACAATTACCTCCAAAGAATAACAGGAGCTGGTTTAACTTTAGAAGCTTTGAATGAGCTAAGAGCTCACAGTCAGGATTGGGAGAGCGTCCATGATCTTTTGATGCCCGAATTCAGGTTTGGTCGATCATATTTCATTCCTCATGAACGAATGCCTGTGTTACCCGATAATATCCATTCGTATACTGTGCTGCCAAACAATAGCCAAATAAAAGAGCACGATAACGCATGGCATCCAGAAGACGCACTTCTTGTGCCGTTAGAAAATGCCAGTGGTGACCCTTTGGGCTTAATTAGCGTTGATGCTCCGAGAGATGGTAAGCGGCCAGATACTCCAACAATTGAAGCCCTGGAAATATTTGCTAGTCAAGCAGCATTAACCATCGAAAGCCAACAAAGAATTGGTATTTTAAAAAGCGAAATCGCTAGAATATCTAAAAAACTACATTTGATCCAGGAAAGTAACGAAGAAAAGGATAAACAACTTAAAAATCTTGCCCAAGAAAGTATAAAAACAAAAACGAATTTTGACATTACAAGAGTACATGTAGAACGAATGAATGGAGTAATGGCAATCACTACCGAATTAATCCATCAAACAGATCGTTCATCAGCACTTCAATCCCTGGGAGACGGGTTGATCGAAAATCTCAAATTAGATTCTGTTCTGATTGCTGAATCAAGATTGGATGGTCCCCATTTACTTGAAGTATTCGGTGATGCTCCCCCCAAGTATAACCTCGATTCTTTATTAGGTCAGAGAAATCCCATCATCGACTGCATTAATACAGATAATAATATATTAGTGGCAGATATCTCAGAGCATGAAAATTGGATAAATTCACCATTAATTAAATCATTATCGGCAGGAGGGTTTATTGCGCTTACCATCTCACCGCGGACGGATCGAACAATTGTTGCACTTGGGTTGAACAAATCCCCACTGGAGCGTTTTTCTAAAAATGAGGAGGAATTATTCCACCTCTTTAGCCGCCAAATTGCCAATATCATACAAAATATTAAAACAAAAGTAATTGCGGAAACAAAACTTAGGGAAGTAAATCTATTACTTGACTTTAGTCAAATCCTTGAGAACCTCGATTCTAGTTCGATTCTAGAAAAAATGGTAAACAACATTCTGAAGGTTATTCCCGGTGCTAGTGGAGTGATGGCAGCTCTCTGGGATCCGTTTGATAAATGCTTAATCCCTCAGGCCGCTAGTGGTTATACAAACAATAACGCGTTGTTGAAAATGTGCATACAGAAAGACGAAGCGATTCTGGGTCGTGTTTTTGAATCAGGAGAATCGTTATGTATCGATGATGTAAATTTCACAGTTGATTATGACTTTTCGAAAGATAATTTACTTCATTATAAGGATGCTACTCACGGAAGTGTCCCAATTGCAACACTCTGTGTTCCCATCCAATCGAATAACGATAAAAACCTTGGTGTGATCCTTGTCGATAATCATCATATTTCACGAGCCTTCCCACCTGAGGATCAAGTTACGATAAATTCTATCGCCCAACTAACTGCACTGATGTTGGATTATGAAAATGCATACAAAACCACACATCAAAGAGCCCATCAACTTCAAGTTCTTACTGACCTGTCTGCGACAATTTCCGCTTCTTTACATCCAGATGAATTAATTCAATCCTTGCTTGATAAATTAGAAGTTATCTTACCTTTTCACACCGGCACATTATGGATGATTGAAGGCAATTACCTAACCATAAAAGCAACGCTCGGTTTTGATGAGGATGAAAATTTAATCGGTATCACAACAAGAGTTGAAGATAGTGAGTTAATGAGATTAATGATTAACTCAAGTACTGGGATGTTCATCGGAGACATGGCTTCAGACCCCCGCTTCCCTTCCTTGGATCAGCGTGTTTGCCATTCTTGGTTGGGTGTGCCAATGATATCCAAAGACGAAGTAATTGGCGTTATTGCCCTTGAACATAGACAAAGATATTTTTACTCCAAAGAACATTTACAGCTAGCCAGTATATTTGCTGGACAAGCTGCTATTGCTGTCGAAAATGCTCGCCTTTACCAATCAAGCCAACTCAACGCCCAAGAATTGGATCAAAGATCCAAAAATCTCAAAAGAATTTACAACTTTTCAAAGGACATCAGCAGTTCCCTCAATCTAAGGAGGATCCTCCAGATTACGCTAAGTGAGTTAGATAAATCTGTTACAGCGGATACTATATCTATCGTCTTTTTAGAGGAACTTGAAAATTCGAAATCATCAAAGACAAATTTAAATTTAATCGCTGAAAGACCGGCGATAGAGGGTGAGCTTCCTTTAACCATTCCATATGCCCCCATCTTTGATCACCTTGAAGAATCTTTGGGGATTTTCATTACATCTGATATATCCACAGAAGAAAACTTAACAGCACTTGATGAGTACTTCACGTCTCGTAGTACTCAAGCTTTATTGATTTTGCCGTTAGTTACGGGGAACGTGTTATTTGGATTTATTCTCATTCAAACAAAGAATAATCATGATTTCACCACGAATGAATTGGAATCTGCTCGTGTCATAACAAATCACTCAACCATTGCTATACAGAACGCCTTGGAACACGAAAAAACGAGCCGTTTGAAAGAACAACTTGAAGATAGAATCAACGAGCGGACTAGACAATTACGCCTAGAACACCAGCGTGCTCAAGCCCTTTTAAGAATAATGAAAGAATTATCGACCAGCCTTAACGTCGACCAAGTTCTCAGTCGCACTCTGGCATTACTAAACGAGACCGTGGGGGCAGAGCTTAGTAGCATCTTGCTCTCTCAACCGGATGGAAACACTTTTATTCATAGAGCGATATTAAATGGGGACAACTTCCATTCACATACTGAAGAGAATGAAAAGCAATATCGACGCGATGAAGCATTGGCAAAGTGGGCTATTTCAAATCGTAGAGGAGATACGATTTCGAATTTAAAACAAGATCCGCGTTGGAAGAATCTAATTAATCAAGACAATGATTTTCACAGCGCGGTTGTTGTGCCTCTTGTCGTTCGTGACGAGACACTGGGGACATTGCAACTATATCATCGCCAAGACAATTGGTTCACACAAGATCATTTTGAGTTCGTTCAGGGTGCAGCTAACCAAATTGCGATTTCCGTCAACAATGCCACATTATTTAATTTAATTCGAGAACAAGCCGAAGAGTTAGGAACATCACTAAGAAATCAACAAGTGGAGGCAGGCCGATCAAGAGCGATCCTTGAAGCAGTTGCAGACGGTGTAATCGTTACGGATGCTGACGGAGAGATAACCTTATTTAATGGCTCAGCTGAAAGGATCCTAGGCTTAGATGCCTCCCAGGCTCTTGGAAAATCTCTAGAACTCTTTATTGGTTTGTTCTCAAGTGCATCATCCACATGGATACAAACGATTCGCAGTTGGTCTGATGATCCCAGCTCCTATCAATCAAAAGAAACTTACGAAGAACACATAAACCTGGACAACGATCATGTCGTCGCTATACATCTCGCTCCAGTGATTATCGATAATGAATTCTTTGGTACGGTTTCAATATTTAGGGATATCACTCATTTAGTCGAAGTCGATCGTCTAAAATCAGATTTTGTTGCACAGGTGAGTCACGAATTGCGTACACCTATGACTTCGATAAAAGGCTATGTCGACCTAATACTTATGGGTGCAACAGGTGAATTAAGTGAACAACAAGATGATTTTCTCCAAATTGTAAAAAGCAACACCCAACGATTGAATGTTCTTGTGAATGATTTATTAGATATCTCTCGGATCGAAACGGGACGTGTTGCTATTTCGATGCAAGCTCTGAATCTGCTTGATATTGCGGAAGGCGTCGCGACGAATATCAGGAAACGCTGCAGAGAAGATGATAAGCAGATGGGTGTAAAGGTCGATATCCCCCACAATCTTTCCCCCGTTTTTGGCGATCGAGAACTTATTCATCAAATCTTTAATAATTTAATAACTAACGCCTATAACTATACGCCCTCAGGTGGAAGGATTGAGATCTCCGCCCGCGAAAACCATGAGCATGTTCAGGTTAACATTCAAGATAATGGTATTGGAATCCCTGTAGATGAACAAGCGAACGTATTTGAAAGATTTTATCGAGGTGAAAATCCGCTGATACTGGAAACAGCAGGAACCGGTTTGGGACTATCAATCGCCAAACGGTTAGTTGAGTTGCACAAAGGTAAGATCTGGCTAGAAAGCAGTGGTATCCCTGGTAAAGGTTGTACTTTTTCCTTCACATTACCATTCTTTGGCCAGTTGAATGAAGAATCAGAAAATTAATCATCACGATAATTGAAGATAGGGGGGATCCTTCATCTAGGTTTATCGAGGTAGCTTTATGACAAAGATATTGATAGCAGAAGACGAACGAGATATACGAGAGTTAATCATCTTTACTTTAAGGTATGCAGGATATGAGGTTTACGCAGCGATAAATGGCGAGGAAGCTCTCGAAATGGCCATAAACGATCCACCTGATTTAATTCTTCTAGATGTACGCATGCCTCGGGTTAGTGGGTATGAGGTGTTAGAACGCATAAAGGAAGATCAAAATCTAATGCACATACCCGTTGCGTTCCTTTCAGCTAAGGGGCAGGAATCCGAAGTTAAAAAAGGATTAGCATTAGGTGCCGTGGAGTATATCATCAAGCCATTTGCACCTGATTATTTAACTGAGCGTGTTAACTCGATCTTAGCCAAACATAAATGAGTGCGATTATCCTGCGTGGTGATATCGTTCACTATGAAGTCTTAGGACGTGGTCGTCCGATCATCTTTCTTCACAGTTGGATCGGTTCCTGGCGTTATTGGGTTCCATCCATGCAGGCAGCATCTAATTTGCACCGCACATACGCATTGGACTTCTGGGGTTACGGAGATACAGCAAAAAATCCAAAACGTTACTCCCTTGATGAACAAGTTGAACTACTTAGAAGTTTTCTTGTCGAAATGGGCATTGTAAAAATCGCTTGCATCGGTCATGGATTAGGAGCAATAATCGCACTTCTGTTTGCTGAAAAAGCACCTGAAATGGTTGATAGGATTATGGCAATTAGCTTGCCATCGAATAATGGGATGATTGATAACCTTCTTGAAGAAGAGACTCGAAGTCAGATGATAGATTGGTTGTCGAATGATTCGACAATTGATGAGATTACCTTCTCGGAAGTAGACAAAGCAGATCCACAGGCTCATTTAGAAATATTAGAAAATCTCCAAAATATCGATTTGAATTCTCTAACCAGGCGCGTTGATATGCCCTGTCTGCGAGTATATGGCTACAAGGATCAAACTACCCAGACAACCGAGGACGGGATCTTAAATCCCCCGCAAAACCATGTACACACCATTATATTTGAAGAATCTGGACACTTCCCCATGTTGGATCAAGCAAGTAAATTCCACAGATTAATGGTAAGGTTTTTGGCTCTCAATTCTGGAGAGAGTCCGAAGAACTTGCTCCTAAAAGACAAATGGACAAGACGGGTTCGTTGAGTATAATTTCATATATTGGTCCCTTATTGGTAGGAGGATATTTTTATGAGACAGTATTTGGATTTAATGCAGCATATCATCGATAATGGCAGTCAAAAGGAAGATCGTACTGGCACAGGCACAATCTCTATCTTTGGGTACCAAATGCGGTTTGATCTCAGATCGGGATTTCCACTACTAACGACAAAAAAACTACATACAAAATCAATTATTTACGAACTTCTATGGTTCTTAAAAGGGGATACCAACATCAAATATCTAAATAAAAACGGGGTGAGAATTTGGGATGAATGGGCAGATGCAAGTGGGAATTTAGGTCCAGTATACGGATCACAATGGAGAGCATGGAAAACTACTGATGGGCTGGTTATCGACCAAATTAAAAAAGTAATTCAAAATATAAAAACTAAACCTTATTCTCGGCGTCACATCGTTAGCGCCTGGAATGTAGGGGAGATCGAACAGATGGCATTACCACCATGTCATCTTCTTTTCCAGTTTTATGTGGCGAATAACAGACTCTCTTGCCAACTTTATCAGAGATCTGCAGACGTCTTCTTAGGAGTTCCATTTAATATTGCATCCTATGCCCTATTAACAATGATGGTGGCTCAGGTGTGTTCGTTGAAATTAGGAGAGTTTGTTCACACATTAGGTGACGCGCATCTCTATTTAAATCATTTAGAACAAGCTCGATTGCAACTTGAGAGAACTCCTTACCCACTACCTGAAATGAATCTTAACCCGGAAATATCTAATATATTCAATTGGAAATACGAAGATTTCAAGCTGCTTAATTACCAAGCGCATGAGCATATTAAAGCTCCTATTGCTGTTTAATTAATATCCTTAGTTGGAGAGGAATGGTGGGATTGGGTGAGCGTTGCCCACCCAATCCCACCATCCATACCAATGAACTGCGCAAATCCTAAATCTATCTAATTCCATGATAATTTCCATCATCGTAGCAATGGATGAAAATGGGGGTATTGGTCTAGCTGGACGTCTGCCATGGCATATCTCATCGGATCTAAGACGCTTCAGACGGATCACGATGGGTCATCACTTGATAATGGGTCGTAAGACTTTTCAAAGTATAAGAAACGTACTTGATGGGCGTGTAATAATTGTCCTTACACGAAATCGGGATTATGAATCAACCAACGCCACAATCTCACACTCATTGGCTGATGCACTTGCGATAGCTAAAAAGGGAGGCGATGACGAGGTCTTCATTTGTGGTGGTTCTTCGATATTTTCGCAAGCTCTACAATTGGCTGACAGAATATATCTAACCCGTGTGCATACTCAAGCAGAAGCAGATACGTTCTTCCCAAGTTTTGACGAATCTCTGTGGTTTGAAAGGGAAGCCTCCTATCATGAAGCTAGTGATAAAGATGAATATGCATACACGTTTAAAATCTTAGAAAAATATCCATAACGTAGGCTCCGGACTATGCTTCCATCTTGGATATAATCAAAGATACCTACTATCGCGTATTCGGATTCTCATAAAATTGACAAGGACAAACGAAATGGGTTTTCGGCAGTACCTCCGGCGACACATTGCCATACCGAGTGAACACGGTTCTTGGGTATTTTTGTTATCTCCATTATTAATCGGAATCTTTGCTGGGGAAAGTTGGTCAATTGCGACAATATTTCTAAGCATCGCTGCTATTTCAGGTTTTCTGATCCGTCAACCAATTTCGATAGCGGTAAAGGTTAAGAGTGATCGTCGTTCTAAACGCGACATGCCTGCCGCTCGTTTCTGGATGTTCGTGTATGGGCTGATTGGAATCATGATGGTATTAGGTTTACTGATTCTAGATTATGGATTTATCCTTATCTTGGTTATACCTGCTGTACCGGTCTTTATTTGGCATTTAATGCTAATCAGCAAAAGGGCCGAAAGACGCCAAATTGGCGTGGAAATCGTGGCAAGTGGCGTGCTTGCCTTATGTGCACCTGCAGCCTATTGGATTGGTGTCGGAGAACCAGTATTTATGGGATGGGTTCTATGGGTATTGACATGGTTTCAATCCGCTGCCTCGATTGTTTATGCGTATTTACGCCTCAATCAGCGCGTCTTGAAAAAGCTGCCTAACTTGGGGGAAAGGTGGGAAATGGCTAAACGTTCCTTGCAGTACACAACATTTAATCTAATTTCTGTATTATTCTTGTCTACTGTTGATATTCTACCCACGTACATCTACCTACCATATGCTTTGCAATGGTTGGAAACATTGTGGGGCGGTTTAGTTAAACCAGCTGTAGGAACAAAACCCACAATTATTGGGCTGAGACAATTGATAATAAGTTCTCTTTTCACCATTGTCTTTATCACTACTTGGTATATTTAATTCTTATCGTGGAACTAGTCCCTAATAACCCCCCTCGAGGCGATCGTTAATGATTACCGTTCAAATCATCATATTCATTCTTGGGCTAATACTTGTCTTCTTTACTTTGTTATCTGCTGTGCGCACCTTTATCTTGCCTCGCAGTGCACCAGACATTATCTCTCTATTTGTATTCAAAACTATTAGGAAGTTTTTTGAATTCAGTGTAAGTAGGACTCAAGACTATCTTAGACGTGACGCGATTATGGCATTCTACGCTCCAATCAGTCTGCTTACGTTACTGCCCACATGGCTAATTTTAGTTTCAATCGGTTATGCTGCAATGTACTGGGCATCCGGGATTCAGTCATGGAAGTTAGCCTATACGATCAGCGGTTCGTCTCTTCTAACTTTAGGATTTGCCAAGGGAGACACCATGATCCAGACATTACTTGAATTCTCAGAAGCAACAATTGGTTTAATTTTAGTTGCTCTATTGATTGCTTACTTGCCTACGATGTATGCAGCTTTTTCAAAAAGAGAAGTAGCGGTTAACTTATTGTCAGTTAGGGCTGGGACACCACCCTCCCCAATCGAGATGTTATTGCGGTTTAATCGCATTCATACTCTGGATCAATTAAATGAACAGTGGAGAGCCTGGGAAAGATGGTTTGCTGAAGTCGAAGAAAGTCACACTTCACTTTCGGCACTTGTTTTCTTTCGATCTCCGGAACCCAACCATTCTTGGGTCACAGCGTCCGGAACGATACTCGATTCAGCCTCCCTGACCCTATCAGCGATAGACACACCGTGGGATCCACAGGCAGCTCTTTGCATTCGAGCAGGATACCTGGCATTAAGAAAAATAGCGGATTACTTCCATGTAGATTACAACCCGTATCCATCATTCCCGGAGGAGCCTATTAGCGTAACGCGGACGGAATTCGTTGCAGCCTGTGACAGAATGCGAGAACAAAACATTCCAATAAAACCTGATATCGACCAAGCTTGGTTAGACTTCGCTGGTTGGCGCGTGAATTATGACAAAGTTTTGATCGCGCTAAGCCGATTAACTATGGCACCCAAAACAATGTGGTCATCAGACCGTCTTACAGATTGATAAAAGATGTAGAAACTTAAGCAGTTGGGGAGGAACCCTTGACCTGCGTAAGCCCTGTAAATAAAGAGAGTTTAGCGTAACTTGATATCCTTTTTGGGGTTATGAGATATGAATACAAAAAGCTTGTGTTAAAATGTTATTGAATGGCATATTTTGAGAATTAACAGCCAATCTTCAATATCATACGGCATACATTTTGAACACTCATGGAGGAAAAATATGACTGAAGAACCCACAACACCTGAAGTTACACCGGAGGTCTCGCCAGAGATCACAAGCGATGATAAACTGTGGTCAGCATTAGGTTACCCAATACCACTGATAGCCATCATCGTGCTCTTGCTAGAAGAGAAAAAAGCCCGCCCATTTATCAAATACCACGCAGTACAATCTATCGCTTTGAATGTGGTACTCTATATTTTGATGATCATACTCGGTATCACAGTTGTCGGTGCCATTTGCGCTCCCTTGATCTGGCTTGTAACGTTATGGCCAGCTTTTGATTCGTATAATGGCAATTACACAGAAATCCCAGTTATAACTGATTTTATAAAGAATCAGGATTGGGTCTGAAATAAATTGTGTCAAAACAAATGTATCCCGTTTTCAAAATGAAGACGGGATTTTTTTATCTTTTTCTAAAGGTGTTTTTTTGGTGACAGCATCTTGACTTTTTTACTGCCGGACTGTAGAATGAAATTAAATGACATAGGACTTACGTAGTTCAAGGGTACCTCCCGAACTGTGTAACTTCTGTTACAAAAATTTTAACGAGTCCAGGGGAGAGACCCGACATTTGTTCGGGCACCGAAGGTGCAAGCTGGATTTTGGGAGAATCCAGTGAAACTCTCAGGTAAAAGGACCCTGGCCTTGACCAACCTCTGGAAAGTTGCTGTCCTAAATAGCTTTTTACTAATGAGTGGACAGACACCGAAGGGGCAAATGCCAAGGAAGTCATGCGGTGTTGATAAAACCCATATCCACCCGTATGTTGCTTCCTAGCGCGAATCTCTCAGGTCTAAGACAGAGGCACACGCGATGATGATACGCGTGTGCTTTTTATTTTTATATCCCAATTGCATTAGTTTGGATTATCCTCATCCGAGGAAACAATAAGGCTAAATCAAAGCCGAGTAATCTCATCTAAGGACTATGTTTAGGAGGCAAAAAAATGAACATCCCGAAAGATCTTAAATACACAGAGAACGATGAATGGATTCGCGTTGACGGCAACTCCGGAATAATTGGTATTACGGATTACGCACAGGACCAGTTGTCTGATGTTGTTTTCATAGAATACCTAGTCGATGAGCAAGATAATGTTGATAAGGGCGATTCCTGCAGCACCGTTGAATCAGTTAAAGCCGCCGCAGATGTATACATGCCTGTTGGCGGAAAAATAATCGAACTCAATGAAGATTTAATTGATATGCCAGAGGCGATTAACTCTGATCCTTACGGTCAGGCGTGGATGGTTAAGATTGAGATATCAAACCCTGAAGAGCTTGACGAACTATTAGATTCTGACGCGTACGAAACACATTGCGAAGAACGCGAACATTAAGCACGAAGGAGTAGACAAATGTTCCTACCCCACACAGAAGCAGAGCGAAAGACAATGCTTCAGGTAATTGGTGTTGACAATTTGGAAGCCCTATTCCAGGGTTTACCTAGCGATCACCTTTTCCCTGAGTTGGACCTACCAGAAGGAATAACTGAAATCGAAGTATTTGAAGAGCTGCAGAATATCGCATCCGTTAATGAGACCAGCCATGAATTAATTTCTTTCCTTGGCGCAGGAGCATACCACCATTACATCCCTGCAGCTGTCGACGCGATACTGCGGAGGGGAGAGTTTTATACCGCTTACACTCCATACCAACCCGAGATATCGCAGGGAACACTGCAAGCCATCTTCGAGTACCAAAGTTTAATGGCCCTCCTGACAGGTATGGATGTATCAAACGCCTCGCATTACGATGGATCTACGGCTGTAGCTGAAGCAGTCAATATGGCATACCACAACTATCGAGGCAAAAAGCCAAAATTCGTTGTCTCGCCTGCCCTCACCCCCCATGCACGCGAGACTCTTAGAACATACACTCGCGGTACAGACATCATACTAGCTGGTGACGAAGGTGGCATAAAATCCGATGCTGGTCCTGATGAGTTAATACCACTCCTAGATGACAAAACAGCACTGGTTATCGTGCAATATCCCGATTTCTTTGGACGAATATACGATTACACAAAATTAGTCGAAGCTGCCCATGAGCTAGATGCTATGGTAGCCATCCATGTAAATCCATTGGCCCTAGGTTTGTTTAAACCACCAGGTGATTTTGGTGCAGATATCGTTACGGGGGAAGGCCAGCCTTTAGGAATTCCTCTTTCTTATGGTGGTCCATATCTTGGCATTTTCACTACACGTGAAAAATATGTCCGCAAGATGGCCGGGCGCTTAGTTGGAGAAACGGTCGACAGCCGTGGACAACCAGGATATGTACTTACATTGAGTACCAGAGAGCAGCACATCCGTCGGGAACGAGCAACATCAAATATATGCACGAACCAGGGTTTGCTAGCTTTAGGGGCAGCTGTATACCTAAGCCTATTAGGGAAAAGTGGACTACGTCAATTGGCTGAGTTGAATTACCATAAGGCTCATTATGCGGCAGAAAAAATCGCAAGCATACCAGGGTTTGATTTAAAATATTCACAACCTTTCTTTAACGAGTTTACAGTAAGTTGTCCACTAAGCGTGAAGGAATTAAACTCCCATCTACTCGAACAAGATATTTTGGGTGGTTATGACCTTGGACACACTTACTCCGATCTTGTAAACCAAATGTTGATTGCTGTAACAGAGATGAACAGCCGTGAAGAGATAGATTTCTTAGCGGATGTGTTAGCGGAGGTAACCAATGCCTGAGAAGACGATTTTTGATAAATCTGTACCGGGAAGGAAAGGAACACAATACCCAGAACCGGATGTCCCGCTTTCAGAATTACCAGCGGCATTCATACGCGAAGACTTGCCTATGCCGGAATTATCCGAAGTAGACGTCATCCGTCACTACACGCGTTTGTCTCAGTTTAATCACGGTGTGGACACAGGTTTCTACCCCTTAGGATCCTGCACGATGAAGTACAACCCCAAAATCAATGAGGAGGCTGCTAGGATCCCAGGGTTTTCCATGATTCACCCCTTACAACCTATTGAGACAGTACAAGGTGCTCTAGGGTTGATGTACACCTTACAAGATTGGCTGAAAGAAATCAGCGGATTTCAAGCAATTAGCCTACAACCAGCTGCTGGCGCACATGGAGAATTAACCGGGGTTCTCATCATGCGCGCATATCATCGAGACAGGAACGATTTGAAACGTGTGAAAATGCTGATTCCCGATTCTGCTCATGGTACAAACCCCGCATCTTCGGCGATGAGTGGAATGAAAGTAGTTCAAATACCCTCCGATGATCGAGGAAATGTAGATCGGGAAGCTATACAGAAGGAGCTTGATGATACATTAGCTGGCATCATGCTTACGAACCCAAACACTTTAGGAATGTTTGATGAAAACATCAAAGAAGTTTGTGACTTGGTCCATGAAGCCGGCGGATTGGTCTATGGTGATGGAGCCAACTTGAATGCAATGTTGGGGATATCCAAACCAGCAGATTGTGGTGTTGATGTTCTACATTTCAATCTACATAAAACTTTTTCCACCCCACATGGAGGGGGTGGTCCTGGATCCGGCCCAGTGGGTGTTACAGAAAAATTAGTAGATTTCTTACCCCACCCTATTGTTGGGATTCTTGAACAAGGGAACGGAGATGAACCACCGCTCTTTGGCTTGGTCAAACCTAATAAGACGATCGGTAGGGTAAAGTCATTTCATGGTCATTTTGGGATATTTGTTAGAGCGTTCACATATATCCGCATGCATGGACCTGATGGGTTACGCCGAATATCAGAACATGCTGTCCTCAACGCCAATTACGTGCAAGCAAAAATTCGTGATGTTTATCGCATCCCTTATGATCGAATATGCATGCATGAATTTGTCGCTGAAGGTCGATGGGAGGATGCCCCTGATATTCACGCTTTAGATATCTCAAAAAGATTGATGGATTTCGGTTTCCACCCCCCAACGAATTACTTCCCTCTCATCGTACCTGAAGCTCTGATGATCGAACCGACTGAAACCGAAAGCAAAGAGACTCTCGATGCTTTCGTTGATGCTCTTTTACAGATTGCTGACGAGGCAAGGTCAAACCCGGAGATATTAAAATCAGCTCCCAATGAAACCCATTTCGGTAGAATGGATGAAGTTAAAGCAGCTAAAGAATTGGTATTATGCTGCACCTTTCCTGATGAATATTATGAGCAGGAAGTTTTAGTACCCACCATTCTCGAAACAGAAGAGATGAGCGAATAATTCTACCAAAACCATGACAGAGCGGCGTACATAAAAGTGCGCCGCTTTTTTGGTGATAAAATAATGAGCCAATTTTTTTTATGACTAATTGCGATGAAACAAAATAAACCTGAAATAAAAATTATCCCCCCGCGCTCGGAAGTTGAAGTTCACTTAGATGATGGAAGAGTCCTATCTGGTCCACGAGGTACTTGTGTTGGAGATTTCCTATCCATTTTAGAAGAAGAACCGCCTATCGTAGGGGCAATTGTTAATGGTCAACTGCGTGAGCTTACATACCCAATCAAGGTTGAATCCCACGTTCGCCCAGTCACGATGGGTGAAGCTGATGGTATGCGATTCTATCGTCGCTCCCTCACCTTCTTATTAGAAGCAGTTTTTGTGGAACTCTTCCCAAATGCTATCCTTACAATTGATCACTCTGTGTCTTCCGGGGGGTATTTTTGTCAGGTTTATCACCGATCACCCCTATCAGAGGAAGAGCTTAACAGCCTCGAAAATAGAATGCGAGAACTTGTTGCAGAGGACATCCCATTCAAACGTGAAGAAGTACCTATTGAAGAAGCCATCACATATTTCAAACAAAAAGGATATGATGATAAAGTCAGGCTGCTCGCTCACCGCAAAAAATCGCATCTAATTCTTTACAAAATGGGGAACCATCGAGACTACCACCATGGTTATATGGTACCTTCAACTGGTACCCTAAATTGGTTTGCGCTTAAATCCACAGATGATGGTTTCACATTGCGTTTCCCCAGACGCCACCGCCCAACCGAATTGCTACCTCTACCTGAATATACAAATTTGTTAAACACTTTCCGAATCTATGGAGATTGGTTACAGCGAATAGGTATAGACAGTGTTGGTGTACTCAATGATGCAATTTTTGAGGGTCGAATTCGTGAGGTAATCCTTGTATCTGAAGCACTTCATGAACACTTCATAGCGGATATTGCTGCCCAAATAGCTGCCCAAATCAACAATGTGCGCGTGGTATTTATTGCTGGACCTTCTGCCTCCGGAAAGACAGCTTTTGCTAAACGATTAATGGTGCAGTTGCTCGCACGGGGGATTTCACCATTTCCCTTGGGGATGGATAATTATTTTGTTGATCGAGAAGTTACTCCAAAGGATGAAAAGGGTGAGCTAGATTTTGAATCGATTAATGCACTAAATCGAAAACGATTGAATGAGGATCTACTGCGCTTAATCGCTTGCGAAGAAGTACAATTGCCTCACTTTAATTTCCTTGAAGGCTGCAGTGAACCCGGTGAAGTGGTTCAACTATACCCTGGCCAGATCATTATTTTAGAGGGAATTCACGGACTAAATCCCGATCTGATCCCAGATATTCCAGTGGAACAGACGTTTCGAATCTACGCCTCCGCTCTGACGCAACTGAATCTCGACCGCCACAACCGCGTCTCAACAACGGATACGCGGCTGATACGGAGAATTGTACGCGATGCGCGCGAACGTGGTTACAGTGCTCAAGAAACGATCCGTCGATGGGAATCCGTTCGACGCGGTGAAAAGAGGTACATTTTCCCCTATCAAGAAAACGCTGATTTAATGTTTAATTCCGCCCTGGTTTACGAATTAGCAGCTCTAAAACCCTTGGCTGTACCTCTTTTAAGACAAGTTCCCTTAGGCACAATTGAGTTCATCGAAGCAAAAAGGCTGCTTGCGTTCTTGGAATGGTTCTTACCTTGTGATAGCGATCCAATACCGGATAACTCCATTCTTAGAGAATTTGTAGGTGATTTCAGCTTGAAATCATTTAAAATTTGGCGGCAGTAAATTAATCAATTCAACAAATTACGCTATCCCCAAAAAGCACATTAATCCAGTTTGTAATCTATTTGGATACTCATCCTAATCCATATATTCATCCTGAGTTATAAAACTCCCACCATCAATTTCACGATCAATTAACTGACGCTTTCCATCATAGGTTAATTTCACTTCAATTGGTTTATAACATCGATTACTGCCAATGATCACTTTTCGGCAGAAAAACGTTCTTTCCCCACGATCATTGTATTGGACGCTTAGATCATTGTAAGTGTCTATGCGCACTCGTAGATTTTCACCGCACTGGCCACATTTCACATAGATCCAATGTGACCTACCCTGGTTTCCAGACCCCAATAGCGTTCGAATACGATCTAGAAAGCCCACTTTCGTCTTACCTCCTTAAACTGAGTAGGGGTGACTCCATCATACGGCAACAAAATCACCCACTGCCTCATATAGAACCTGACCTAATCTTGATATACCTTCTTGGATTTTTTCCGGAGATGCGTTCGAAAAATTTAGCCTCATTGTATTCTCACCCCCTCCAGTTGCATGGAAGGGGCCGCCTGGAACAAGTGCAACCTTCCTCTCCACAGCTTTTTTTAACACCTCTTGAGCATTTAATGACTCTGGTAGTGTAACCCACAAGAACATACCGCCCTCTGGTCGGGTCCAATGGACATTCGGGGGAAAATGTGTTTCTAACGCATTTAACATAAAATTTCTGCGTTCTCCATATATTTCACAGATCTTTTTAACATGCTCATCTAAGAACCCTCCACGAGCAACATCAAACGCGACCATTTGATTGAATGTTGATGTGTGCAGATCAGCACCTTGTTTTCCCTGCACCATCTTCCTTATTACCTCTGGTGGTGCGACGACCCAGGCTAGACGAATACCTGGTGCTAAGGTTTTCGAGAAGGTGCTCAAGTAGATCACATTGCCATAATAACAGGGATCATGATTGTTGTTTCGGTATTCACCATCCAAAACAACTACTGGTGGAATATGATCACCGGCGTAGCGTAATTGACCATAAGGATCATCCTCCACAATTGGAACCCCGTACTGATCCGCCAAGGCAATTAGCTCTTTGCGGCGATCAAATGATAAGGTAACACCCGTAGGATTCTGGAAATTTGGTAGAACATAGATGAACTTTGGACCTAAACGTAATGCTTCTTCTAGAGCGTCCGTCCTCATCCCCATATCATCGAATGGAACGGCGACATATTCCGCCCCGTATGAATTCCATGCTTGCAAAGCCCCCAAATAGGTCGGCGATTCTACCAAAATTCGATCCCCGGGATTAATTAGGATCTTCCCTAGCAAATCAAGCGCTTGTTGGGAACCGGATGTGATCAAAACATTATCCGGATTAACATTCAGACCAAATCTTTTTGTATGGCGGACGATCATCTCCCTCAAAGGGAGATAACCCTCCGTTGGGCTGTACTGTAACGCCTGCGATCCAAATTTGTCGAGCACATTTTGACAGGCTTTTTTAAATGCTTCAACGGGGAAAACTTCTGGAGCCGGTAATCCCCCAGCAAAAGATATAACATCTGGAGCTTGGGTAAATTTAAGGATCTCACGGATTGCTGAGCTACTCATACGCTGCGTGCGTTGAGCATATCGGTGCACCCATGGGGTTTGCATTATCATCTCCTTTTACACGCAAATATCGGGATACATCCTAAAGTTACGACTATGGATTAATTTTCTTATTTTGGGAAACGGCTGAGTACACTGACTTCATTTGGAAGAGTTACTCGATCCCCCAATATAAGATCGGCTGGTGCCTTTCCAACTTTTTTGGGTGATCCTTGGAAGACATACAAAACAGTTCCCTCTTGTGAATATTTCATCTCTACGAAGGCCTGACCAAGAAGGTAGCCTTCCTTGTCAACGGCACAACTTGTCACTGTACCGATGACCTTACCGCGCCGTTCAATAACGGGATCACCAGGATGAGCCATGCGCACACCTTTCTCATTGAAGCGGAATCGGACAACGACACCTTTTCGTTCAGCTTCTTGTTTAAGGTAAGCCTGACGTCCGATAAACCAAGGTTTGTAAACTTTAACATATTTACTAAAACCTGCTTCTCCGACACCAAGATCAAGATCTCCACCCATCTCATGTCCATAAAGTGGTAATCCCGCCTCAGTACGCAGTGAATCACGTGAACCCAAACCGCAAGGTTTTAGCTTATATTTTTCTCCGACATCAAGCAAAGCCTTGAAGAGCTCGGATGATTTTTCAGGATGAACAAACAGTTCAAATGCCATTGTCTCACCGGTGTATCCGGTTCGTGATACCACTAGATCAAATCCACCCAATACCGCATCACACAATTCCGTTCGTTTTAGAGATAAGATCTTGGCTTTATTGGATTCATCTGCCCCCAGGGACAACAATATATCCCTGGATCGGGGACCTTGAAGAGCGATGTCTACACGCACATCCCCTCCTTCTTTGGGATCGCGCAAATTTCGTAGAACCATTCCTCGTCCAAAGGCTCGCGCCCAAGGTCGGGATGTGTCTACCTGCACACTTCCATCCCGGACTGCGTTCAGCCATGCCCAATCTTTGTCATCGTTAGAAGCGTTCACAACCAAGAGATACTCTTCCTCTGCCCGCCGGTAAACTAATAGGTCATCGATCACATGGGCATTTGGGTTCAGAAAATGTGTATATAGGGATTCTCCGATGGATAAAGTATTAATGTCATTGCCACACACACTATTGAGAAAAATCACCCCATCAGGGCCTTCTACTTGATATACGCCCATATGAGCCACATCAAAGAGTCCCGCAGCTTCACGAACCGCCAGGTGCTCCTCCAGAACGGAGCTGTATCGAACCGGCATTTCCCATCCTGCAAAAGGAACCATTTTGGCTCCCAAAGAAACGTGTAAGTCATAAATTGGTGTTCTTCGAAGGGGTTGTTCTGATTCTTCCCATTGGAACTTTGGCAGTGCTTCCCCTTCTCCATCCAAAACGCCTATATAATATGGCTTATGCGAACCTCGGGTAGGGCTAAGTTGAGGCTCTTCTTTGCAATTTAATTTAACGGGCTCATCACTTGACTCCTTCACAACGATCGGTCCAGGAATCTTTCGATAGAGATCATCATCGACCTTTACATAACCATCGGATAAATCACGCAACCACGCAGAAGCCAAACCAGCACCAAACGAAGGCACGCTAAATATATATTCGTTGCTTGACATACGCGTCAGTGCGCCTTCAATTGTGCCTTTGGGTGTGTGCAAGCAGGTAGCTGTACTTCCTCCGTTTTCGAGCGTTTCGATATCCGCACTAAACACGAAGTTAATATATTCTTTCACCCGATCCCCCTTTAGTGTAAATGTACCCCACTCACCTGATTGTTCATCATCTAAATAATAAAAATGAGGGTAACCACGATCGCTTATCAGGATATCGGTTGCTCCTTTAGTGGCTAGCTCCCTTACTTGGATTTTTTTACCCTCCAATATTAAAAAATCCACTTTCGCTCGGGTTGCTCCATCCTGGTAATAAGGGGTGACTGCATCTAGGATATCCGCAATTAGATCTGCTATTGCGACCATTTCTAGCTCAGTGAATCCCCTTTGTGTCACCCAAGGTGTCCCTAAACGAACCCCTGATGGGTTGCGAGCAGATTTATCCCCTGGAATTGTATTCCGGTTGGTGACAATTCCAGCGATATCAAGAATTCGTGAGGCTAAGTCTCCATTCAACACTGCTCCATCTTTCCCAACAATTGATTTCATATCAATATTGGTGAGATGAGTGTTCGTTCCACCATACGGTATTCTGATCCCCCTCTCCGAAAGGTGCCCCGACAAAGCGATACAGTTTTTAACGATTTGGTCCTGTAATTTTCGGAATTGATCAGTTTGTGTAAGCTTGAAGGCGAGAGCCATCGCAGCGAAAACATTAACATGAGGACCACCCTGCTCTCCTGGGAAGACAGCTCGGTCCAACTTCTTAGCCAACTTTTGATCCGTCGTAATGATGACAGCACCACGTGGACCACATAGGGTCTTGTGTGTTGTCGAAGTGATCACATCTGCATGACCAACAGGCGATGGGTAGGCACCTCCCGCGATTAAACCAGCCACGTGGGCGATATCAGCCAGTAAGTAAGCACCGGCTGCATCAGCGATTTCCCGAAATCTCGCCCAATCTATCACCCATGGATAAGATGAGACTCCAGCGATGATCAACTTCGGTTGGTGCTCGCGCGCTAAGACTTCAACAGCGTCGTAATCAATTTTTTCAGTTTCCACGTCGACCGAATAAGAAACGACGTCATAGTATTTTCCAGATCGATGAACAGGTGATCCATGCGATAGATGCCCACCATGGAGCAAATCCATTCCCATGATCTTCGCACCTGGTTCAAGAAGGGCATGATATACAGCGTTATTGGCAGGCGATCCCGATAGTGGCTGGACGTTGACAAATAGATCCTCGGGACTGAATCCATTTGCAGCGAAAGTTTCAGCACAACGGCGTCTAGCTAATGCCTCGATGAGATCAGCGTACTCAACTCCTTTGTAATACCTGGGATCAGAGTAACGACGATATTCAGACAAACGAGACTCATAATCAAAAATCTCCTTATCGTCCAATTTCCGTGTGCTTTCCGGTGGATATCCTTCTGCATAGATATTATGAAAAGCTGAAGATAACGTCTTCCGAATCGCTAAAGGAACAGTGCTTTCGCTGGGTATCAATATCAACTTTCGATACTGCCTCTCAGCTTCAATGTTTAACAGCTCTTCAAGGTCTTCATCTAATTCGACAAGATCCTGGCGAAACAGAAAGTCGTCCATTGATTTAATCTCCTCGGTGATATTCAGCTAAATTCCTATGAGTTAAAGCTATGAAATGCAAGGCGAAATTATTTTAGCGATACAGAGAATGGGGGTCAAGTAACAAAATACATGACATATTGTGTGAAATATACAAAAATGCTATATCTTCCCTAGGCCTTTTAGAACTCTTTCAGGTGTCAAAGGGAACTCTTCAAACCAGACACCTATTGCATCGTGAACCGCTGCGATTACTGCGGGGGCAATCGGAATAAAAGGCATTTCAGCCATCCCACGTGCTCCCCATGGACCCAACGGGTCAGGGTACTCCAAAATTACCGAATGGATTTTTTCCGGTATGTCCAAAACCCCCGGAATGAGGTAGGTTGATAAATGGGGCGTTAACACATTCCCATCTACTTGAATGAAATTTTCTAATACCGCATACCCAAGCGCTTGAACAACTCCACCTTCTACCTGTCCTTGCACCTGTTGGGGATTGATCGCTTTTCCAACATCGTGAGCTGAAACAACATCGAGGATGCGCAAGTGCCCAGTTTCCGTATCAACCTCCACAGTCACAGCTTGGGCGACATAACCATAGGCGAAATTCGGTTCTGATTTGCCCGTTTGTGGATCGTAAGGTGTAGTCTCCGGCGGACGAAACTGATACTTTGCAACCGCAGGGCGATCTTCATTGTTCCATTTTTCTAATGCTAATTTAGCAGCTCCTCGAATGGCATTACCTGCCATGAAGGTCATCCGGGAAGCTGATGAACTTCCAGAATCATCCGTGAAAACGGTATCTGCAACCATCAATTCAACCTTGTCCAACGGAATTTCTAAAGCCTCAGCTGCCATCTGCGCCATCACGGTGTGCGCACCTTGTCCAACTTCCGCGCCTGCATGATAGACAACTGCCCGTTCGATTTCCACACCGCCGTGTAAAGTTACCGTCGTCCATGATTGTTCAGGAAATCCAAATGAGAAACCGACATTTTTAAATCCACACGCAAAACCAAGACCTCTTTTTACGTAAGAATGATTCTTTTCCGGCAATAAGTCTACCCGTGGGGAAATAAAATCCCAGCCCATTACCGAATCTTGCTCCCATCCAGCATTCTGCGCACATTTTTCGATAACTTGAGGAAGACTTACCCCTTTCGGTAGCGGTGTTCCTACGGAAAGCAATGATCCCTCTCGAAGCACATTTCTCATCCGTAATTCCACCGAGTCCATACCTAATGTTTCAGCTAACTTATTCATTTGGCCTTCAGCGGCAAAGGCTCCTTGAGGTCCACCAAAACCTCGGAATGCGCCTCCTGGTATGTTGTTTGTGTAAACAGCATACGAATCCACTTTGACATTTGCGATCTCATAAGGTCCAGTACACATTAAAGTTGCGTTACCCAGAACTTTCGTGGATGTATACGCGTAAGCCCCACCATCAGCGACCACTTCTGCTTCAGCGGCAAGTATCACCCCATCCATCCTCGCCCCCCAGCGCGTGCGAATAACATACGGGTGACGTTTATGATGACCTAGGATCGACTCCTCCCGACTCCAAACAATTTTTATGGGCCGATTCACACCTCTTTGGTGGAGCCGCAGAGCAGCTAAAGCGAGCACGATTTGGATGGATATATCCTCCCGACCTCCAAATGCCCCTCCTATCGCTGGATGGATAACTCTGATCCTCTCCTCCGGTAAACCGAGTGCGTGGGCAATCTGTTCACGCTCTTCATGAGTCCACTGACCCGCGACCTCGACGGTGATACGCCCCTGCTCATCAATATACGCAATTCCAGCTTCGGGCTGTAGATATGCATGTTCTTGAGGGGGAGTCAGATATTCACTCTCAACAATAACGTCGGCACGATCAAAGGCAGCAACCGGATCCCCTTTGCGGATGCGGTAATGACAAAAAATATTTGAGTCGCGATCGGGATGCAGTAATACCGAATCATTTTGCATCGCTTTTTTTGGATCGGTGATTATAGGTAAGTCTTCGTACTCAACCTTGATTAAATCCCTCCCACGGGCGGCTATTTTGTTTGTGTCCGCTACTACAAGGGCTATCTGATCACCTACAAAACGAACCCGATCAGCATATGGTTTTGTCGATCCTGGACCGCATAATACCGGTTGGTCAGGCATAATCATTCCGTACTCATTTACTGGTACATCCTTAGCTGTAAACACTCCGATCACGCCATCCAGTTCCTCCGCTTGAGTTATGTCAACGCTGCGGATCATTGCATGAGGTCTATCCGCAAATAAGATTTTCATGTAGGCTTGGTTTGGGAGATTGATATCCCCCGGATATAAGGTTTCCCCTGTTACTTTCCCATAAGCGTCAACACGTCGAACGGATTGTCCTATAGTAGACATATACTTCCCTCCGCGATATTAACTCATTTTACCAGTCTGGGGCCTTAGTTGGGCAGGTATGGGGGGAGTGGGCGTTGCCCCCCCCCAACCCTTACCCTACCTAGAATGGTAATCTGAAGAGAGGCCGCGACCAAGGAATTGCAAGCATTACAATAATTATCGCTCCAGTAAACCATAACGCTGCCCGGCGATGTTTTGCGGCGTCTTCATTAACTTTGCGGGACAAAACACTCCCAAGATGAACGAACACAACCGCTACCAGCATATAAAATAAATGTTCTAAACCGAAAAACCTCAACTCCATATTGCTCATTGCAGCTCCAAAATCGCTCATAGCTGCTTTTGTTATCGGACTTAAGAATATATAAAGCAACAAACCGAGAAGAAATTGGATATCCATCGAGATTGAGAAAAACAAACCGATCTTTCGATCGCTTGACGCCCATTTACGATTAGCGAACCAACCTGATAATGCCCTGATGATTGCAATAACCGCAAGAACAATCACAACCCAACGAAATAGATTGTGAATGCTGAGTATCAACGTATACATTCTTAGCCTCCTAAAGGTCGATCAATTATCAAATATAAGATTATTGAGCCACAAGCAAGTATAAAAATATCAGACGGCTGCACACCTACGAGCTTATTTCATTGCG
>JASFVL010000159.1:0-8428 GCA_050049875.1 Anaerolineales bacterium | reverse complement strand
CTGGAAAACGTATCAAGACTGGGCAGACGGCGAGACGATGGTCATCCTGCTCATCGAAGATTTGGAAGCGGCTGAGCGAATCGAAGAAATCCTGGAGGTTCAGGGTGTAGACGCTATTTTTCTTGGTCCTTTTGATATGTCGGTCTCTGCTGGTCTACATGGCAATGTCCACCACCCCGTCATTCAGCAAGCACACGACAAAATCTTGTCTGCCTGCCGGGACAAGGGCATACCAGTAATGTGCGCATTAACTGCAGGTCGAGACGTCGATGCTTGGGTGAAGCGGGGAGTGCGGATTGTTATGCAGAGCGCTGACAGTGTGGTCTTCGCGCGCGCTCAAAAAGCATTTCTCGACTCCGTAGCCCATCTGAGAAATCAAGAAGTTTGAAAATAAACTAAATTAACTGTTTACAAGGAGTGCCACCATGAAAGCCGCCGTCTTTTACGGACCCGAAGAGGGTTTGAAATTGGAAGACATTAAAATACCTGAGATCACCCCCCATCAAGTGCTTATAAAGGTCAAATCATGCGGAATCTGCAGCGGGGATGTCCAGCGTCTGGCCGGGCAGATCAAAGTCGAGAAGGTGCCCCTGGTTTTAGGACACGAGCCTTCAGGGGTGATTGCCCAGGTGGGGAGCGAGGTTCAAGCGTTCAAAGAGGGTGATAACGTGGTCATGTTCGCCACCGGCTGCGGGCAATGTTACTACTGCCGGATTGGGAAAGACAATGTCTGTGATTTCATCGCGCAGAATTTTGGCTTAGGTTATGATGGTGCCTACGCGGAGTACACCGTGGCCCATCCCAAAGATCTCTTCAAACTGCCTGAAGGACTCCCCTTTGAGGCTGGGTCTGTTTTATCTGCGCCAACCGCAACAGCCTATCACGCTTCCAAGTTGGGCCAAGTCATCGCCGGCGATACAACGGTTATTTACGGTTCAGGATGCTTGGGCACTCAAGCCATCCAGCTGCACAAAATCATGGGGGCCAGAGTGATTGCCGTTGACGTCGTGGGAGAAAAGTTAGAGCTAGCAAAGTCGTTAGGCGCGGACGAGGTGATCAACGCCAAGGAAAAAGACCCTGTCAAAGAGGTCAAACGACTAACGGGGGGAAGAGGCGCCGACGTCACCTTCGAATTCGCTGGATTGCCTCAGACGATGTTGCAGGCCATCGATAGCGTTCGCCGCGGGGGTCGGATCATCAACGTCGGCTCCATTCCCGAACTAATTCCCCTAAAGATGATGCCCTTTGTCGACGAAGGCCTCGCTTTGACCAAAGAACTCACTTTACAAACGGTCTCGCATTGTTCGCGGGCAGATATGGTCAAACTTCTGGAGTTGGTGGCTACAAACACAATTGACTTCGAAACTGGTACAGCCAGAGTTCCTTTAGAGGAAATCCATAGAGGCTTCGAGGTGAAAAAGTCTGGCAATTATTTCCGGGTCGCTGTGATGCCTTGATAGGAGCAAATCGATGAGTCTGTTGGATGGAAAAGTGGCTGTAGTAACCGGCGCCGGGCGTGGTGTGGGTCGGGCAGTGGCTATGGCTTTTGCCAGCCATGGCGCCCTGGTGGCCTTGGCAGCTCGCAGCGCGGATGAAATAAATAGCACGGCAGAAGAAATAGGAACAGCAGGTGGGCAAGCTCTTGCCATTCCAACAGATGTGGCTCAGTCGGCGGATGTTAAACGCCTCTTCGATGAAACTAGGGGGCAGTTTGGGCCAATTAGCATCTTGGTGAACAACGCCGCCATCATTGGGCCGACCGGAATGCTGTGGGATGTCGATCTAGATGCGTGGCAGGAGATATTGGACATCAATGTGCTGAGCATCGTGCGTTGTTGCCGCGCTGTGCTCCCGGGGATGATTGAACAACGTTATGGCAAAATCATCAATGTGGGATCCGATGCGGGTTGGAGGGAGGGCTGGGCAGCCCAATTCTCTGAGCAGGCTGCTTACGGGACAAGCAAAGCAGCTATCATCCGCTTCAGCGAACTATTGGCCCACCAGGTTAAAAGACATGGGGTCAATGTCAACTGTCTGGGTGTTAGCGCGCACACCCGTATGGGCTATGAGGCCAATATGGCCATGTCGCAGTACCGGGGGACGGAACCACCCTCTCCGTACGAAGATATTACTCTGGAAAAGCGCGTGCTCCCGGAGGAGAATGTCGGCGCCTTTGTCTTTTTAGCTTCCTCGCTTTCAGATCATGTCACGGGTGCATACTTCGAGGCCAACCGGCTGCCAAGCCTGTTGTTAGGTAACTGATAAAGTGCAAACAAACTTAGGGATCAAAACGCTCGATTAATGAACAGCACAGAATCCGAAAGCTCCATCCATTCATTGACTTCTCGCTCGATGGAACACATAGACGCTTCAGATTCTAATCAGCGGAAACCCTTCGTTCGCGTCACCCTCCAAGGTCCCGATGATGGAGGGGATTTTGGTCCGAACACACCAGGCACGCGGACCAGTGGCATTCAAGAAGCACTGAATTACGCCCACGCGAGTTGCCGGGACGTTTACATCTACGGCGGTCGGGGTGGTCTAAATGAGAGTGTAATCTACACCGACAACGTCTACCGGCTGGAGGAGACTCTCCATATCCCGTGGAATCAGGACTTCAGGCTGGACGGTGGCAATTACGTTCTGAGCTACACCCGGAAGAGCGGTGATGCAGTTATCATCGATAGCCAAATGAGCTGCCGCTACAAATTTGGATTGATCGTGTCCAAGTCTGATGGGGCAGCCGTGCGCATCAAACCTCACACCATCGGGCCAGATGATTTCACAGTTATTGAGACCTCGGTTTTTGAATTCCCAGCGATAGTTTCTTACAACCCAGAAGGCGCTGGCATTGTGTTGGATTCCAGTCAAGGGCCGATCCTGCACAGCAGAATCATCGCTGAAGAGACAAATACGGAGGGAAGAGGAGTATACCTGACGGGTTCCAACGTTGCAAGAGCCATCAGCCAAAACGCGATCTCCGTCGGATTTAACCAACAGTGTCACGCTTCCGGTAACTGCACCAATCTCCAGATCGGGGATCCGGATTGTGTCAACGTCACCGATAACCGCTTCGAAATGTTTTTACACGCCCCTTTGGGCGTCTTCTTCGACCAGGAGGGGAATCGCTGGAATACTCCTGAAGACTTTGATCCCCCCAAAGAGGCTGTGGGCGCCCGTATATTTGGACAAAGCAACCTTCTGCATCTGAGTTTTTATGGTAAGCGTGCCCCAGGGAAGGATCTTGTCTTTGAAGAGAGTGCTAGAGACAATACCGTATATGTTTTTAAATTCCCCAATGGGATGACAAACCGGGCCAAGGTGCCGACGAATCGCATTATCCAAAACCTCCCGCCAGCTTTTAATCTCACTTCCCCTCCCATACCCCAGTCTGGCTCCGGGTTGGTCAACGATACTTGCTATTCAGTGGATATCATGATCTTGTCTCCAGGTCAGGTGTCTGAGTGGTCCATCATGGATGTACATGGTAATCAGCAGGCGTTCTCCAGTGGTGTTGTCACCGGGCAAACGATTTGCCTGGATCCTGGAGAACAAATTAGCTTGGTCTACACAAAAACACCTACCTGGTGCTGGAAAGCTTCGAGGTGATTGACATTCTACCCATTGAAATCACCAGCAGCGGGTCATGTTACCCAACTGGGTAGGGGATTGATAATCAAGACCGATGAACTCAAGGGAACGCATACGAACAGCACTTGCACACCAGGAACCGGATCGTATTCCCTTTGATCTGGGTTCCTTCGGAGCCACTGGCATCCACTGGAAGGCCTATGTCCGCCTGCGCAAGTACCTGGGGTTACCCGAACGCCCGGTGCGCATCTGGGACACCATGCAGCAGTTAGCCTACTGTGAGGAGGATCTGCTGATCCGCTTGCAGGCAGATGCGCGCCTGCTCGAGCGCAACCCGCCTAGCAACTGGAAGTTGCACATCTTCGAGGAAAATGGTGGGCAAAGTTATGTGGATGAGTGGGGAATCAAATACCACATGCCCAGTCACGGTTTGTACTACGATCCCCGTGGTCACCCGCTTCAAGATGTGGAGACGGTTGAAGAAGTTGAGCGCTACCCTTGGGCAGACCCAACTGACCCGGCGCGATTTGCGGGCCTGGCCGAAAAAGCAAAAAACATTCAAGAAACGACAGGAGCTGCGGTGACGCTGGGAAGTTGTTTTGTGGGCTTTTTCGAAGGGATCAACTGGCTTAGGGGTTTAGAACAATCCATGATCGACCTGATTCTAAATCCAAAACTCGTCCAAGCCATTATGGAGAAGATCGCCGAAATGAAGATCGCCTATTGGAGCACAGTGCTGCCAATCTTGGATGGGTATGTAGACATCGTGTCTGAATCGGATGACCTGGGAGGGCAAAATGGTCCATTGATCTCCGTAGAGATGTATCGCAAATACATCAAACCTTTACATACGCGTATCTTTTCAACCATGAAGAAATACACGGATGCGCCTGTCTGGTTTCACAGCTGTGGGAGTATTTGGGACTTTTTACCCGATTTCATCGAAAGCGGTGTCGAAGTGCTTAATCCAGTGCAAACCAGTGCGGCCAAGATGGACACCGAGGCGCTCAAGCGAGAATTCGGGCAAGATTTGAGTTTCTGGGGAGGTGGCTGCGATACCCAGAAGATCCTGCCGCGCGGCACACCACAACAGGTGCGTGAGGAGGTCAAGCGCCGCATCGACGACCTGGCACCGGGAGGAGGTTTTGTCTTCAACCCGGTACACAATATTCAAGCCGATGTACCCCCAGAGAATATCATGACCATGTGGGAGACGTGGCAGGAACACGCAGCATACAAATAACGGTAGTAGCAGAATAATAATACGCTATGGAGAGAGGTATGGTTGATATACAGGAAGCAGTACATCCGCTGACGGCAGAAAAAGAACTAGAGATGCTCCGCACCATGCTGAGGATCAGAGCCTTCGAAACTCGCGCCGATGAGCTGTTCATGCGCGCCGCGGTGAGGGGAACCACCCACTTGTACATCGGTGAGGAAGCCATCGCCACTGGAGCCTGTGCAGCCATCGAGCCCCAAGATTACATCACAAGCACCCATCGCGGCCATGGCCATTGCATCGCTAAAGGCGCCGACATCCGCTTGATGATGGCTGAGTTATTCGGAAAAGAGACCGGATATTGCCGGGGAAAAGGCGGTTCCATGCACATCGCCGATGTGGAAACAGGCAACCTGGGGGCGAACGGTGTCGTCGGCGGTGGAATTGCGATCGCTACCGGAGCCGCATTGGCTTGCACACTGCGGAAAAATGGAGGAGTTGTCCTGTGTTTCTTTGGCGATGGGGCCAGCAACCAGGGGGTGTTCCACGAGGCATTGAACATGGCTTCCATCTGGAAACTGCCCGTCATCTATATCTGTGAGAACAATCAATATGCGATTTCAACACCGGTGAAGCGTTCGATCAACATTGAAAATGTGTCAGAGCGTGGCGCAGCCTATGGTATTCCCGGTACCACCGTGGACGGCAATGACCTTCTAGCAGTCTATGAAGAGGTTTCAAAGGCGGTCAGGCGAGCCAGAATAGGGGGAGGTCCCAGCCTGATTGAATGTAAGACCTATCGCTGGCGCGGTCATTCCCAGCGGGACAACCAATCCTACCGCACAAAAGAAGAGATCGAAGCCTGGAAAGAAAAGGACCCCATCAAACGGTATAAGGAAGTTCTGATCACTAAAGACGCGTTATCCGAAGATGAATACCAAACCCTGATCCAGCAGATTGAGGATGAGGCGGAGGAGGCTATCCGCTTTGCTCAGGAGAGCCCATACCCCAAGGAAGAAGAACTTTACACAGGTGTGTACGCTTGATCAGCGTTGAGAGAGCAAATCAGACAATGAGAGAGATAACCTATTCAGAAGCCATCCGGGAAGCCTTGCGGCAAGAAATGCAAAGGGATGAGGAAGTTTTTATCATTGGGGAAGATGTTGGCTGTTTTGGAGGATCCTTCGGAGTAACCAGGGGTCTGTATGAGGAATTCGGCGAAGACCGCGTGCGCGACGCACCCATTTCAGAAGCCGCGATCGTCGGGGCGGCGATCGGCGCGGCGGTGCTGGGGATGAGACCCGTAGCTGAGATCCAGTTTTCCGATTTCTCAACCATTGCTATGGACCAACTCGTAAATCAGGCTGCTAAGATTCACTACCAATTTGGTGCAAAGGCCAGTGTTCCAATGGTGCTGCGCATGACCACAGGCGCCGGACTGGGTATGGCAGCCCAACACTCGCAGACACTCTACAATTGGTTCGTCCAAGTACCAGGACTATTGGTCATTGTCCCCTCAACGCCTCGGGATGCGAAGGGGCTGATGATCAGCGCCATCCGCAACAATAACCCGGTACTATTCTTCGAGCACAAGCTGCTCTATGCGACCAGAGGAGAGGTACCTGAAGAGCCATTTACCATCCCCCTTGGAAAAGGTGATGTGAAACGATCAGGGACGGATGTCACGGTTGTGGCAACCTCTATTATGGTGCTTAAAGCTTTACAAGTAGCTAATGAGCTAGCACAAGAGGGGGTTAGCTTAGAGGTAATTGATCCCCGCACCTTAAAAAACCTCGATGAGGAATTGATCATCCAATCCGTGATCAAAACCAGTCGTCTTGTGGTGGTGGATGAGGGACCCAAAACCGGAGGTTTCGCCTCGGAAGTAACTGCAGTTGTCGCAAACGGCGCATTTGATTACCTGGATGCGCCTATTCAGCGAGTGACCGCCCCGGATACACCGGTCCCTTACAGCCCCGGACTTGAAAGCGCCTACATACCGGATGAAGTCCAGATCCGCAGCGCCATTAAACGGGTTTTAGGTATGCCGGCATGACCGACTAGAGCATTTGAAGCCCGTATCTATGGGCTTTCGACCCAGAAACCAAGGGACGAGCATTCCCTTATTAACAAGTTTAAGATCTATACCAGCAACGTATTTACTTACTAAATATTTACAGGTCAGAGAGGAGAAATATTCCATGCTGAAAGAAGTCATCATGCCCCAATTAGATGCCACAATGACCACAGGGCAAATTGTAAGTTGGTTAAAGAAAGAAGGTGAGTGGGTAAAGAAAGGTGAACCGCTTATCGAAGTGATGACGGACAAAGTTAACATTGAGGTTGAGTCTCTTGATTCGGGATTTTTAAAGAAGATCGTCGCCCAAGAGGGTGAAGAAATTCCCGTAACCCAGGTGATCGCTTACATTGGCGATGAAGCGGATGAGGTGCCGGAAGATTTAGAGCCCCATCAGGTAGAAGCGCCTAGCACAAAAGCTGCTGCAGCGGTTTTAGAACCCGCCAAAGGGGATAAACTGGACTCTTTGCTGGCGGGCAAAGTCAAGGCCTCGCCGTTAGCCAAGAAGATAGCCCGTGAGGGTGGCGTGGATATCGAAACCGTTCAGGGGACAGGGCCCGGTGGACGGATTACGAAAGAGGACGTTCTCAGAGCCGTCGAGGAGAAAAAAGCGCCTGCTCCTGTTGCTGCAAAAGAAACCTTGCAGGTTGGCAGCACCCCTCGGGTTGCTGAGGTCATCCCGCTGGTGGGGATGCGCAGGACGATCGCCACCCGCATGGCGGATAGTTTTCGCGAGGCGCCGCATATCGTCATCAACATGGCAGCGGATATGACTTACGCACAAAACACGCGCGAGAGCCTGCTATCGCAGGTAAAGGAGCAATATGGAGTCAAACTCTCCTATACTGATCTCATTCTCAAAGCTACCGCACTGGCCTTAAGAGAACATTCCAATCTCAACGCCTGTCTGGATGGCGAGGAGATCAAAATTTTTGCCGAGATCAACGTCGGTTTAGCCGTAGCCCTCCCGGCAGGCTTGATCGTGCCAACGATCTACGGGGCCGATCAGCTTACACTTGGAGAGATCGCCAGCAAGCGAGACGAACTAGTCAAGAAAGCTCAAGGCGGTACGCTCAGCCGCGAGGAGGTTAGTGGCGGCACTTTTACCCTGTCCAATTTAGGTATGCTTGGGGTAGAGAGCTTCACAGCAGTGATCAACCCTCCTCAAGCAGCCATCCTGGCCATCGGTCAAATCGAAGAGCGTGTCGTCCCGCTGAAAGGACAAATCGTTGTGCGGCCCTACTTGTCGCTTTCCTTGTCCGCCGATCACCGGGTTGTGGATGGGGCGCAAGCGGCTGCGTTCCTGAGCAATCTGAAACATTTCTTGGAGAGCCCCTCGCTTTTACTCAACCCCAATGTATAGCCATTTAAAACCAACGAGCCTTGCGTCAAGGATAAGAACCTAAGAATTGTAGAGACAAAAGCCAAACATGAATGGGACGAGTTCCCTTGATAATAAACAATTAAGTATTAAACTTGGCGATCTTGGGGGATTTGTTTCTCTTGTCAACAAGCAGAGTGGGCGGGAGTTTGTCGCCGAT
>JASFVL010000158.1:0-8432 GCA_050049875.1 Anaerolineales bacterium | reverse complement strand
GCTTCGTTTAAGGGAAGGATAGAATTCTTCTAGGAAATCGCCATCCCCGGTTACCAGCCAGTATCGGTGGGCCATAGCGATATAAGAAGGCAAATTCGTCGTCAACTGGTAACCTCGTCTTGGTGAAGTGAATTCAAGAGGTGGAGTGTGCTGGGCGTAACCTCCGAACATAAAAGGTGGCACCCCCTCTGAGTCCTGGTAGTTTTTGAAGCCGCGCAAGGTTGACAGGGCTAGTTGGGGGAAGAAATACACCACAGGTATCTGGTCCCAGTAAGTGCAGCACACAACCGCAATATCCGGGCAGTCTCGGGGGCTCTCAATCATCCCAAAAAGCCCGTCTTCTGGCCGGACCCAGTCTGGCAGTGGTGATTCATTCTGTGCCCACAAGCTACCCTCTGCAATTAAGTGCAGGACATTGATCAAAGAGTCTTGCATCCACCCTGGTAGTATCTCCTCGGTGAAGATCGCTTCCTGCCAAGCCAGCACCCGTTTGAGGAGAGATTTATGTTCCCGAATCAGTATTGCTGCGGTTTGCACTGGGTTGGGATAATATTTCGCATACATATGGGTAAAGGTATTACCTTCCAGTGAAGCGGGATAACCTCCCCCTCTCCATTGCGGGCTGTACCAGGTGAGCACGAACCGCACGACGGTTTCCTCCCCAGGCGTCAAGGTAAAGTTAAGCGCCACGGACGTTCCCGGTTGATCCTCGACAACCTCGGGGAGCTCGTCTGCAATACGCGACCATGCCTCTCCATTCACACCCAATTCTCCACCCACGCGCAGTTGCATTGCACTATCTACCCCTAGAGCGAAGCTCGCCATAGCTCCTTCTACCACCACGCCGTTGAACTGAGCACTTACTCTGGAGCGATTAAAGCGCTGGCCCCCTGCCTCCTCCACAGTGGGGCCCGGAAAGCTGAAGGCCAGTGTTCCACGCTGGAGCGCGGACCCGCTATTGCGTACATGCACCTCAAACACGATCCCCGGAAGCAAGGATCGTTCGATATCCCCTGGCAGAAAAGGAGCCCAGGCTCGCAAGCCAATGTCCAACAGTGCATCGATCTCGTATTCAAGATCAGCAATGGGGTAATGCCCCCAATAGTGGATCTCTTTGACGGTTCGAACGCTATCGAGTTTGAGATCTTGAACCGATACCGGAAAGCCTTCAGGGAGTGGAGGATAAGTTGTTCTGTCGCGCTCAAGATGTGGAGGCTCGTAGCGCTTGATCTGTGAGGGATCACACAACACCCAGGTCGTCCCACCTGTGCTGAGTCCGAGAAAGGGGAGGTTCAAAGGACCGCGCCGGGGCGTATGGGTGTTGAAGATGCTACAGTAACCTAGCATACCACTGGTTTCAAGATCGATACATCCGGTGTCCAGGCTACCCAATGGCATCCCATTGGAAGCTGGAGCAGCCAACCGATAAATGACCCCACAGACTGGAGCAGCGAAACCCTCGGCCTCAAATGTAATCCATTCCCTAGCGGGCAAACCGGTGGGGAACAAGCCACGCGTTACTTTATTGGGGCCAGATTTTTGATTCATGGGGATGCTTTCCACCAAACCTGAGCACAGCCGGAGTTCAGGCTCGTTTCTTTGGTTTGGAAATCTAAAAGTGCTCCAATGGTTTTTTACCCTCTGCGTATCAATTTCTACGAGAGGTCGAAGAACTCCCGAGCATTGTCATACAGAATTTTCCTGGTCACTGAAACTGCCCCTGCTTCGCTCAAGTATCCCTGATCGATCATTTCTGCCAGCGCCCAGGCAACACCCCATCGGGCAAGGCGCGCGTACCCATAGACGAGGTCCGCCATCCACACATCGCCACCAAATCCAAAGATCTTATTTATTGGCACGGTGCCAATGAAAGTTTGCAGCGCCTTTTTTGTCCCTACGGGGTCTATGCCCCAAGCCCAGCACATGTCGATATATACATTGGGATAATTCTTCGCAAGCGCGGCGAGCTCGGCCTGATAGGGATAAGCGGTGTGAAAAACGTCAAAGCGAGCTTGAGGATATTGCGTGAAGAGATTGGTAAGGTTAGCGGGGTGAACCCGGCCCAGATCCAAGTTGCGGTTGTTCGCAAGGTAACCTGTGTGAATCTGAATGGGCAGATTGTAATGGATCGCTTGGCGGATACAGTGGTGAAAGGTGGCATCCTGAAGGGCTTTGACTTCCAAGGGTGTCAGGGGTTCCCCTAGCACGTAGCTTTTACGAAAAATGTCTCCTGCGGGGCTGTCCGGCACATCATCAAAGAGGAGACTGCGCCAGTAAGGGCAATTGTTCTTAATTGCAACTGCTTCGTTGTGATAGAGCTTGAAGTAACGAGCCATCAACTCCCGGAACGCCTCCCAGGAATCAGGAAGTATGCCAGTAAAGGCAGCCAGCTTCTCTAGTGGTATAGGATCCTGGAGAAACTGGCTGACAGCCAGTGCCTGGCGATAGAGTACCGGATCCGCGTTTTGGCGATAGACGATACCATCCCCATCAATATTGTGCAAGATGCACCGCTCCACGCCAGCCTTTTCGCGGATTATCCAGTGATGTACGCCGGGCTTGTTACGAGTTCGCAAAGCGGCTGTAACGTCTTTGTAAGTCTCTTCGTTTAAACCAGGTATCCCGTAGACCTCCCTTACAGTAACCTCGACTGCCCGCCCGTAGCCGGTATAGCGAGCGTGTTCCCAATAAGGAGCGATCAGCTGCCATTTTTCCTCTTGAGACAGAAAGTCTGATTGCAATCGGTCGGCATCCGTCAAAGTCATTCCAGAAGATACCATATCAGCCAGTTGGTAGGGGCGGAAGAAGAGATAACTGAAGTCCAAGCGCTCGCCGAACGCCAGGCGGTCTTGCTCCTCATGAAGGTGTTCGTGCGTATCAACCAGGGGAATCTCTTCCACAACTTGGCATAAACTCGGGTAGCGGACAGGTAGTTCAAACATAGCCCTTCATTTACCCACATACGGCAATCTCTGTGTAGTCAAGATCACATTGGTATCATTGCCGCTATTATCTTCCCAAGGAAACTCATCCAGAGGTGGGTGCACTTCAAAGACGTTATGCTTTGCCCCGAGGTCAAGGATAATACCCCGATTTTGGCTATATTCGGGGTTCATTCCAATGATAACATACCAGCTACCGTAGATCGCCGCAGTACGAATGCACGTAGAGTCAGGAATGCTGGCGTCCACATTCACGTACCAAACATTGTCATCAACGTGTCCCCCTCGCTCGACAATACAGGTGTTGCACATGCGAATATAACTGAACCAGAACCAGTTGGTATCGATTTTCCCAGATCCAGCCGATTCGACGTATACCCCAACGTCGAATCCAGAGATGTCGGTCCCCTCAAATGCATTTGTGCAAGCCGCGTCCACATGTAAGCCTACGCCCTTCTGATCACGACCAATCAGACCCACGAAACTGATCTTGCTCATCTGCACTCCCATGGCCGAGTTTTGGATCCCGGCGCGCCAGTCATCAGCACCTCGGGGCTTTACCTTTAGCGTCGCGCCCGTCGAGTGGCTCTCAATGGTGCCAAATGCGTAGCGGCAGCGCATCATGCCCGTGAGTACCACAGCATCCCCCTCCGTCGATTGATAATGGAAATACGCCCCCTCGGCGTTGATCAAGCTGTCAGCCATATCGGGTATGGTAAGGGTAGCGTCCAAGGTGTAATCTCCGGGAAGCCAGATGACCGAATGCCGTCCATAACATTCCACAGTGCGCTTCCCCGCGGGATTGGCATCCACCTGGACAGTGTAGCGGCGAGCCTGGAGGAGGGACTGAAACAGCTCTTGCTCATCATTTTTCCCATCACAAACGATGTCAGCATGTCTTTTATCAGCTGCGGAAGCGTTGAACGGTGCGACAATCACACTGCCGACAGGGTATCCTCGCATTCTGGGGAAAAACATGTTTACCTAGCTCCCTATTGCGTACGGTCGTCTCTTGGTGGACAGAATAACATTGGTGTCGTTTCCGCTGTTGTCCTCCCAAGCAAAGTCATCCAGGGGTGGGTGCACCTCAATCACATTATGCCTGGCTCCGGGATCGAGAATCACCGCTTTATTCTTGCCCTCATATTTATAGGTACCCATAATGACGTACCATTTCCCATGGATGGCTGCTGTGCGGATAGCGACAGAACTTGGCTCTGTGGCGTCCACATTCACAAACCAGACATTGTCATCCACCCGCCCGCGCTCCGAATCGCCCTCCTCGTGTATGCAGGTGCTACACATGCGAATATAGCTAACCCAGAACCAATTGGTATCGCATTTCGCTGTCGGCCTGTGCGGTGGTGTGGGGCTCCCCGGGGAGGGGATGTAGATGCCCTTATCGAAACCGGATATATCCGTGCCCTCAAAACGATTCGTGCAAACGTTCTCCTCGGAAGTGTCCAAAAACAGCCCAATACCTCTCTGATCATGCCCGATCAATCCAGTGTAGGTGACAATACTCATCAAGGTTGGCATCTTTGCGGTCGGTTTAACGCGAAATGCCGCGCCGCTGGAATAGCTCTCAACAGCACCAAAATAATACCGGCAGCGATTCATACCAGTAATGGCGACGGCATCCCCCTCGAGTCGGTTATAGTGCAAATAACTCCCTTCGGCCTGAATGACAACATCAGCGGCATCCGGGACGGTCAGTGTCTCCCCGAGATAGTAGTCACCCGGCAACCAGACAACAGAGTGCCTTCCATAACACTCAATCTCATTTTGTGAGGACGGTGAGCTGTCCACCTTTACAGCGAATCGGCCCGCCTGGGTCAGGGAAGCGATCAGCTCAACATGATCGTCGACTCCATCGCACACCAAGTCCGCCCTTTCTTTTGACGAAGTGGACGAATTGGACGCAGCAACGATTACGGAACCAGCGAATTTAGGGTTGGTCATATTCCGATCTCCTTCTTGGGGGTAAACCGATGATTCAAGCGCGCATCTTGATCTCCCTGGCGCTGCTAGCTAGCTGATTGGCTTCCTCAATGGTCATTTCACCCCTCCCAGCCAGGGCGCAGGTAAATACTCCCTTCTCACACAAGCCAGGCAGGATATCCGTCACTACCTCCTTTGCGCTGGGGACCTCGAAAGCTTTCCCATCCTTGCCGACAGCGGAACTGGAAGAGGTATGGATGTTAAGCACGAATTGGCTATATTTCCCCTCAATCGCGCCCAGCTGGTCCTCCAGAGGGGTTTCATTTAAACCGGCCTGGAATCCAACGATCCCATCAATGCTGGCAGCGGTCTTCATAGAGGATTTCCAATATCCACAAGAGTGAAGCACCACGCCACCGAATCGTCGGGCGATTCTCTCATATGAATCCTTTAGGTAAGTTTGAATAATATTGGGTGATAAGGCCTGTATGGTGTCTTCATTGAGAAATACACCTGCTTCGAGCGGCATCCAGAACCACATGTTGCTCATTGGACTGAGCGCCCCCTGAGCGGCTTCGATCTCCAGTTCAAACATATCAATGATACACTCCGTACAAAGATCAATCAGATAGTGCATCTCATCAGGATAATCGTAAAATGCAGTCATCAACCTCTCAAAACCAAGGATATGGCCCGCCATTACCGCTGGACCGGGTATGGAACTGGCATTGATGGGAATCGCTCCCCCGGTCTCCTTAACAAAATATTTAATGCATTCAAGCACTCTCCGGGTAGGAGGGCTTTTGGTGTAATCCGGCTTAGTGAGTGAGTACACGCTTTTTACATCTGGAAGATGAGAGCGAATCCAAAAGACATCGTTTTGAAGCACCTCGTATACCCCCGGGAAGGCGACCGAAATATCACCATCCCTACCATGCACCGAAAGTAATGGAATGAAGTCATCGACCAACTCCGCCCGGCTGAGGATGCGGCGCAACTCGTATTCTAAAAGATCATCAGGATTGTTGATATGGTGGTACCACATCGATTCGAATTCGTGCTGGTCCCATTCCCCGAGCGCTGAGCCAGCGTAGATGAAGGGTACCCTCTTCCCCGGAATCCGCATCCATGCGCTCGACAGCGCATCCCGCGAGTCGGCCACTCGCTCTTCAGGATACTTCTCCCAGACGGAATTGATGTGCCTTTGCAAAGCTATCTCACCTACCATCACCAAGAAAGGACGTTGGTGCCCGGAGGGACGAGCTGATCGATAATCTCCAAAGCCTTTGGATCGATATCCCAGTCCAAAACGCTCAAACAATCCTCCAATTGCTCCATTGTGCGCGGCCCGATAATCGATGAGGTGACGACGGGGTGGGTCATGCTCCAACGCAAAGCGAATTGCGTGATGGGTTTACCATGCTCATCGGCAATCTTTTGAACTTTTTCCACAATATCAAAAGCCTGATCCGGCGCTGCCCTGAAGCGTTCCTTCAGCCAGTTAAAACGACCCAGTGAGGCTCGTGAGCCTTCTGGGGGCGGATCGTGACGCTTATACTTCCCGGTCAAGAAGCCCATTGCCAGCGGGCTCCAGGGTAGAACCGCCAACCCATATTCCTGACAAAACGGTAGCACCTCCTGCTCGATTCCCCGCCATAGGATATTGTAAGGAGGTTGCTCACTGACAAAATATTCCAAGTTCCTTAATTCGCTGGTCCACAGAGCTTCGCAGATTCGCCACGCCGGGAAGGTTGAGCTGCCTATGTATCGGACCTTGCCTTGCTGCACAAGATCGGTCAGCGCTCTGAGGGTTTCCACGATGGGCGTCTCTGGGTCAGGACGGTGAAGTTGGTATAGATCAATGTGATCGGTGTTCAAGCGCTTCAAACTCTTCTCCACTTCTTGGATAATATGGAGGCGGCTATTGCCCCAATCATTTGGTCCAGAGCCAGTTGGCAAGCGGACCTTGGTGGCTAGAAACACACTCTCGCGTTTTCCCCCGGCGAGCGCCTTGCCAACAACAACTTCAGAATGTCCATCGTAATAGATATTAGCGGTGTCTAGGAAATTGATCCCCACATCCAATGCCCGATGGATCATCCGGATGGAATCGTTTTCTTCTGTAGCGCCCCCGAAGTTGATACATCCCAGGCACAGGCGCGAGACCCGCACCCCCGCACGACCCAATTTGACATATTCCATTTGGAAATCTCCTTTCTACGACCGCAGCGCTCTCCAGCGCCAAGCTGGAGGTTCAGTATAATCAAATCTGACTTGATCGCCCGGCTCCAACAAGATAGATTGGCCTACAAATAAACCAGATGGAATATCCTGTGCCTGATCATTCACATCTGCAAGAGACCACTGCGAGACCTTGCCATTTCTGAGGATCAAAGCCTCCACTGTGAAAGACGATCGATTGACCAGAACTTCGCCAGAGTTAGGAAAGGGAGGCGTCTTGACATTAAATCCCTCCGTCCAATTCGGCACAACCCTGTTGTTGGGATAGCAGGCGTTGTTCGTCAAGCCGTTCGGTAAATTATAAAGAAATACTGTATTATCTCTGGCGGCTTCCTCAAAAACCAAGTCTGTGCCAGGTGACCGCTTGCCATTAAAACCGAAGGTCAGCAGGTTGTTCTGGGCAAACACCTGAACGCCAATAGCGTCATCAGGAGGCACAAAATTATCAGGGGCGGTATAACGCATTGTTTCTCTGTTAAGGTAAACCCCCCGGGGTGCGTGGAAGGACATCTCGATCCGATTCCTGGTGATATTGTTGGATTCGGGATCGCCGAGCTGTAATCCAACTGCAGCGCCAGTGGCGTGATTTTGATTGATAAATAGGACCTGGATTAGGTTATTTGAAATATTGGAGCCCGTCAAATAGACGCCGCGTGTGAGGGTATTGGTTTCCTCGGCAAAGAATCTACTCTGTGCGATGGCGCCTGCAGATGCATCCAAAACGATACCCGAGCCGTGGGAAACCACCGCTGAGAAATCAAAGACGCTGCCGACCACGACGACCATGTCATCCGGGCCGGCGGTACGGGGTTTGATGCGCACACCCGCGCCTTCAGACTCGGTTACGATCAGACCAAACTTGTAGCGGCAGTTCATCTGGCTGTCAATGACCACCGCATCACCAGTCTCCGGGGTATATCGTAGGAGGTAATTGCCGCCATCCAACTTAAAATCCTGGCTCCAGGGAACATGGAGCGTCTCCTCCAAGGTGTAAATGTTATCTGGATAACCCACACCGGCGTGCAAACCACCCCGACCACCAAAAATGTAGACATCCCGGCAATTCTCGTGTGCGTAGTTCAACGCCTCTTGAATGCCGCCGGTTTTTGTCCCGGGGGTATTGGGGCCAAAATCACCACCGTCGTCCGGGCCTTGTAGGGTAACATAGACGTAAGGTTTGCGGATCTGCTCATCGGCATCGGCCGCAGAAAAAGAATTCATCCAAGGATCTTGTTGTTTACTCATGGTAATCACCTTTCAAATGGCACACTCGATATCACATTACATCCTTCTCAGTCTATTTGTTTT
>JASFVL010000157.1:0-8453 GCA_050049875.1 Anaerolineales bacterium | reverse complement strand
TATTTCCTTGAGCACGTAAATCGGCTCCTCGGCGAGGGTAGGGTACTGCTCCAGGTATTGATCTGCAGTGGGGGAGGTTGGTTCGACCAAAAGGTAATGGTCCAGTACAAGGGATTTTTGGTCACTGTTCATGAAGATGAACAACCTCTCCATCTCACTCTGGCGGATCGCTTCAGGAACGGCATTCTCCACGCCACTCTGCTGAATACCATTGTTGACGATCTTTGAGAGATAATCGGGCAAAGCCAGGTCGGCGTTTGCTTGGATGAAGAGCAACGCGATGGCAAGCAGGATTAAGAGGGTATATGGTTTTAAGTATTTGATCAAACGTAGCACGTTGGGATGCTCCTACAATGGATTAATTAACGCTCTACTTCGAGGGGTTGGGTAAGCTGGTTGACTTTGTCAATCAGGATATTCAATGACGCCATGATAGTTTCCTTTTCGCCATCCGAAAGGCTGTGTGCCAGATCATTCAACCAACCCTGACGAGCCCGGATACCTTCTTCAAGGATTTTGTTACCTTTATCCGTTAGGATGATGCGCTTGACGCGCCGATCATTTGGATCCTCCTCGCGCAGGATTAATTCTTGCTGCACTAGACGCTCTAACATTTGACTGGCAGCGGCACTGGTCACGCCCAGGTGATCACCTAGATCCGTGACGCCACAGCTTCCCATACGATGGATATGGAACATGGCACCGAAATGCGACATCGAGAACCCGCTTTTCCTGGCATAACGGATGAAATTGCGCATTGAACTGCGCATGGAAACTTCTATCCACTCCTGTAGCGTGGAGACAAATGGATCGGGATGCATATTTCACCTCAGAAATTAGTTAAACGGACTGAAATATAAAGCTTACTTAGGGATTTGTCAAGGGGAATTTAGGCAAAAGCGAATAAAATACTTAGGGTATGCGTTAATTAAGTAGCGAG
Organism: Anaerolineales bacterium; assembly: GCA_050049875.1. Taxonomy (GTDB): domain Bacteria; phylum Chloroflexota; class Anaerolineae; order Anaerolineales; family UBA11858; genus JASFVL01. The sequence continues at coordinate 7,513 of JASFVL010000157.1, read as the reverse complement.
GAGCGAGGATGTTTCTCTGAAAGCCAAGACCGCAACCTTGGATATAGAAGAGTTAGACCTAGTTACCCGGGCACAGCTGGGGGAGTTGCTGAAATCTAATTCGGGTTCCTAAAAGGACAGCCCGGCGAAGAACACCCAATAGTAGATCAGATAACCGCCAGCGCCGACCAAGAACATGGCGCTGGCTCGGTGGACGTAAGGGATGGCTTTGCGCAACCAACGAGTCACAGATCCCTGGAACAATGCGCTGCCGATGGTAACAGCCACCAGTATGCTCCCCATCCCCAGGGCGTAACCGATGAACTGGCCCAGGGAGGCCGTTAATCCCTGACTAGCCAACGAACCCCCAACCACGACCAGGAAGATGGGCAGGGTGCAACTCAATGAGCCAACGGCGTATACGATCCCGTAGAGGAAGACGTTGCGCAAGTTGCGCTCGCGCCGGACGGTCAACCGGCTAGCGGACATTAATCCCAACGTACGTCCTGTGATCAACAACCACAGACCCAAACCAACCATGGCGGCGCCGATGGCCAAACCGGCAAATGGAAAAACGCGGATCAGAAATTGCCCTCCGGCAGCGATTATCGAGCCGGTCACAGCAAAGACGGCTACAAAACCTAGGGTGGCTACACCTGCCAGAAGCAGCGCTTTCCCGACCCTGCGGGTAGCTGAATCCTGGTAGAAATTCGAATCTTCAGTCCCTAAGTAGTACGAAATATAAGATGGCAACAGGAAGAAGCCACAGGGGTTTACACTGGCAACCATCCCGGCTGCAAATGCGTATCCTATTGGCAGCAATCCCGCCAGGTCGGCGATGGCTGTCTCAGCGCTGTCCTGCAAGCTGATCAGCAGGATCAGCAAGCCGATGACCAATACGGCCGGCAGGGCGAATGAAGCCAACAATGCGATGCCTTCATTCTTGTTCTTATTTTTGGCGCCCTCTGCCTGATTTGATGATTTCTCTCTTTTCCCGAGTGTGATCATTTCGCTCATGATGTCCTCCATTACGATGAATTCGATGAGGCGGAAAATAGCCCCTCGACCAGCTCGCCCATTTTGTCGCTTGTCAGTATGCCAGTCCATTTCTCAAACACCTCCCCTTGTGGGGTGATGAAGAAAGTGGTCGGCATTCCAAGGACTTCGAATGAGCGAATAACCTGATCGTCGAAAGTTGTGCCGGCTGGATAAGTGATGCCGAGCTCTTGAAGCAGCGTCTGACCACCCTCCCGGGAACCCAGAGCGGTGAAGGGGCCCACGTCCAGGCCGAGTAACACGATTTGACCTTGGTACTCTTCATAGACTTCCTGAAAATCCGGCATCTCCAAGCGGCAGGGTGGGCAGAGAGCAGCCCAGAAGTTCAGCACCAGTGGCTTCCCTTCGGACAGGATTTCGGATAAGGTGATGACCTGCCCCTCCTGGAAGTTATCACCCTGGTAGATGGTGACTTCAATATCCGCCGGAAGAGAATCTGCCGGCTTGGTCTGATCACCGCTTTGCTCAAGCTCACTCGCCCGGGTTTGCAGTGCGGCGCTGCAGGCTGCAAGTAGAAAGCCCAGTAGCGTCATTATCCCAACAATCGTGAAAAAACTTTTTTGTGATTTCAAAATCTACCTCGTACACTTCAGATAGCTTAACCCCGTAAAACCTTACATATGTATGTAGTAACTTATATCGATTGTGCAGTGATTATTCTGTAACACGATTCTTTGCTCCTCCCTCCCTTGGCGAGGGCTGTACAATACCCGGTACCTTGGTCATAAATTACCCTTCTATAAGTGAAGTTAAGGAGAAGTTCTCCTTGGATGCGATAAATGGTGTAATTTTTAACAATTCTCATATTGATTATTTACCTGATTCTTACACCAACCTATTAAGATATAGTTGAAGTGAGAGAGGTTTATCCAGCCCTCTCGCGCAGAATGGAAAAGTGAATAACTCTTGATGTTAATCAGGTTTTCCTGGCTCTCATTAGGAAACTACAAAGCCCTCAGGTTTCCCGAGGGCTTTTTTAAATAGATTCATAAGAGAGGAGAACAATTCAATGGCAATTACTGATTTGATTCCCTGGAAAAAGGATGAAACCTCCGTACCTGTGCGCCGCCGTCAAGGGGAAGAGGCATTTCTTGATCTCAGGAAACAGATGAATCGTCTCTTCGATGAGTTCTTCGAGCGGCCTTTTGGACTCAGTCCCTTCTTTGGTGATTCAACGCTTTGGGGGGATTTCGCCCCTCAGATGGATGTGAGCGAAACCGATAAGGAAATTACCATCTCGGCTGAACTACCGGGGGCGGAGCCCGAGGATATCCACATCACACTGGATCGCAACATCCTGACCATCAGCGGTGAAAAAAGAGCTGAGAAGGAAGAGGGTGGAAAGCGTTTCTATCGCGTTGAGCGCTCTTATGGATCTTTCCGCCGCTCGATTCCCTTACCAGAGGGAGTGGATGAAGACCAAATCGACGCTAACTTCAAGCGCGGCGTTTTGAAGGTCAAGCTTCCCAAGACAGCGGAGGCTCAGAAGAAAAGTAAACGCATCACGATCAAGACAGATTAGATCCAGCAGGTGATTGAGGACAGCCCTGCTGATCAAGCTGGTTTGCGCGGCAGTTACAAGTCGATTACCCTTGATGGGCAACAGGTGCTGGTCGGTGGCGATATCATCGTTGGGCTCGACGATCAAGTGGTTGAAGACATGACCGACTTGCAGGCGACACTCAGTGAACATGCGCCAGACGATGAAGTGGTGCTGACCCTCCTTAGGGATGGCGATCGGGTTGATGCCGAAGTGATCCTGGGTGAAAGACCCTGACCAAAGAGGTCATACCTTTCCTCCCAGTCATTACCGCCCAGACGAGTCGGTTGTTGTCTTTACCGAAGACATCCTATTCATGTCGGCTCGCCTGGGCAGGTTACAGTTAGGGTTACATCGCTAACGAGACCAGACCTTCACTGCCGTTCACGGTAATCACTTGACCGCTTAGAATGTTTTTTGTTGCCGAGCCGGTACCCAGCACTGCCGGGATTCCATACTCGCGGGCCACGATTGATCCATGGCTCAACGGTCCCCCGATATCCGTGACCACCGCAGAGGCGCGGGCGAACAAGGGGGTCCAAGCAGGGGTGGTTAAGGAAGCCACTAGCACATCTCCCGTTTTCATCTTGGAGAAGTCCTGCGGTCCATGCAGTACACACGCCGGAGCGGTGATAGTGCCAGGACTGGCGGCGACGCCTTTGAGAGTGCTCCCCTTGTGTACTTTGGCTCCACCTGACTTAATTGTCATCAAGCTCTTACCAAGAACCGATATTTGAAATAGCGCCAGCGGAGGGGCAGCCCGTCCGGCTGCTCGCCAGGCTCCTTTGCGCCGTGGGATGGATGCAGAAAGGTCTCCCAAAGCATCTCCGCGATCCAGTTTGGCGGCTGCTTCTTCAACTTCCTCTTGAGTTAACCAGAAAACATCATCCATCTGTGCAATCATGCCGTCTTTGACAAAGCGGCGCCCTAACTCCTGGAAGACCTGGCGCAGCAGGGGATAACCCAGACCCACATCAGCCAACCCATCCTCGCGCAGAGGGGCGTATTTTTGAGCTCTTTCCAGGTTCTTCTGGAAGAATTTCAGCCGCCATCCTTTCAATCTTCTATGCATGGCTTGCACGGCTTTTTCGCGCCGCTCGGTAGAAGCCTTCTGGCGCTCGTGTGGGTCGACGCCCTCGCCGCTCAGGAACAGTTTAAAGGCATCCAACACAGGCGCAGGATCATCAGCCGGTACCGGGCTGCCGAAGTCCAAGTTATAAATTGTGTGACCGTACGCTTGCAAATGTGCCTGGAAGCGCATCTGCCAATCATGCCATTCTTCTGTAGCTACTTCAGTTGGGCCAAGGTCTTCCTCGAACTGGGCGACGAGCTGTTCCGTGGGGGTTTTCTCAAAATGGGCTGCCAATTGGGGGTGTTTTTGAGCCCAGACCGCCAGATCATACAGAGACTTTTCAGCCCGAATGGGGAGACTATCGTACCCCATCAGGTATGTCGGGGCAGGTGGGTCATCTTTGCGCTTGAACAGTTTGTAGGTCAGCGTGAACCAGGCTTCACTGATCCAGGCTGCTGGGATAACTCCCGATACCAGTGCGCCATAGGCATTGATAGCCGCTTCGGAGAGTTGGCGGGCAACATCCAGAAGTTCTGTAGAGGACAGCGCTTCCCAATTGCGGGACTTCCACCTCTTCACCGCTTCTAGGTATCGTGGTCGCCCGTCCTCCGTCCAGCGTTCCACCGCACCGCTGAACATACGCTTCATGATTCCGCGGGTGTCCAAGACGATCTTGAACATAGGTCCGAACTTGACCGAACCGTTGTAATAGGCATACTGATTGACTGAAATGATCGGTTTGCCCGGCAGGACGCCTGTATCCCCTAAGAACCCTACCATCAGGCGATTCATGCTGGTATTCACGGCGCTCAAGCCTAAAGTGCGGAAAAGCGGTGTCAGAGGGTCGATCATCAATTCGACGATATTGTTGCGCATAGCCGCGTATGCGCCCTGGGGTAACTTCCAATCCGTTGGCGGGGATGGCTCAGGATCGGGCAAGGCTGTAATCGGACGCGCTTGAACGATGGCGAACTTACCATCCGCTAATGTCCATTCGATATCCATAGGCATCTCGTAGAGCTCTTGTATTTGAGCACCCAGCTGCGCCAGATCAGCAGCCTGTTCGTCAGTTAAGACGGGGACGCGGCGAAGGTTTTTGGGGATTTCTTCCACCTGCGTGCCACCGTTGACCCGCACCGTCTGGACGAGTTTGTGTGCCGTTTCGCGGGAGATTATCTTGCCCGAAGATTTGTCCAAGGTGAGGCTATCAGGGGTGACCAGGCCACCAACGACGGCTTCTCCCAACCCCCAAGAAGCATTAATCACAATTTGATCACGCTGACCATTGATGGGGTTGGCGGTGAACAGGATTCCCGCAGCCTCTGCGGGGATAAGCATTTGGACCACGACAGCCAAGGCAACGCCGTCTGCTTGAATCCCGTGCTTGGCTCGATAACCAATCGCCCGCGCCGTCCACAAGCTAGCCCAGCACTTACGAGCGGCTTCTAGCACAGCATCCGCGCCACTGACGTTGAGGTAAGTCTCCTGCTGACCCGCAAAGGAGGCTTCGGGCAGGTCTTCCGCAGTCGCTGAGGAACGAACCGCTACCGCTGGGGAGGCTCCGGGGAGTGAAGTATAAGCCTGCACGACCGCATTGGCGACCTGCGCAGGGATTGGCGCATTATTGAAAGGGTTACTGATGGTCTGCGATGCGCTTTCCAGCGTCTCTGGGGAGCTAATTTCAGCGCGCTCGAGAGCCTGGCAAATACGAGCTTGGAGATTATTCTCGACCACAAACTGCCGGTAAGCCTCTGTGGTGATGTGATAGCCTGCAGGCACGGGGAGACCGGCCTTGGCCATCCGTGCCAGAGAAGCTCCCTTACCCCCGACGACTTCCAGAGTGGCGTTTTGATCATCTAAGGGGAGAATAAATCTAGTATTCATGGTGTGCTTCTAGATTGGAATGTTTTTCTTGTTGAGTTACCGAGATTATCGTCAAGTTCAGGTCCCAGAGTTTATTCAGAACCCCGCGTAAAGCAGCCTGGTCCGGTACAGCGATCAAGATCATGGTGTCGTTTGAGCATTCTTTAATCTTGATGATCTTGCCATTCAGCGAATGAGCCCACTTCTCGTGGAGCTGACCGGCGATCTTGATCCAGAAAATGTTGCTTTCATCTGGTGTTTTTTCTTTGGGGTCCATTTTTGATCCTATGGTTTAACTTAGCATCATCATAGCGCTAAAGTTAGGTATCTGTCATCATCAAGTTGGGTATCTGGGTGGGGGATTAGGAGTTTTTGGGCGCTTATACCAATACTGTAAGGGGAAAAAAGAGCGGTTTGATACCAAACTGAAAATCCCCACGATGTCGTGGGGATCGTAAATAACGGTTTTGGGTCGTCTGATTTCTACATTAGGTTTAATTCTTCACCCTTGGTAACCGCTTCAAAGCGGCTGTGCACGCCAAGTTTGCTGTAAATGTTCTTGGTGTGGGTTCGCACTGTAGTCACGGCGATATGCAAACGCTCTGCTATTTCCGGCGCGGAGAGTTCGGTTGTGAGCATGCGGAGGATTTCGATTTCCCTTTCACTCAAAGGCTCGACTAAAGTGATCTGCGTTTTTGATTTGGTTAATGATTTCAGAAGCCCATTGGTGAATTTCGATTTGTCACCTCGGGATACGAGTTCTTGGAGGAGTGGGACGACTCGTTGACCCTCATCAAGGAAAACACGAGTGAATCCTTCTGGTTTGGCAAGATCGATCGCCGTTTGGAATGCTGAGATGGCTGAATCAATGTACCCTTGTGCGTGCAGTCCCACAGCTCTGATAATGTATATCTCGATGATCTGTTTGAGATAGCCCCATTGCTTCAATGAAGGCTGGATCAGATTGAGCACACTCAAGGCCTGACCGATTTGTTTTTCCTCGATTAGTATCCGGGAAAAGACGATCAACTCATAATGGAGGATAATATCATCTCCGGTTCTTCCCGACAAATCTAGATTTTCTGCCTGGGTGTACTTATCCAAACCGCGTTCGATTGCCCACCGTCTAGCATCTCGAAGGTCGCCCTGTCGGACGCGCAAATGGGCCTGTTGGCAGGCCACGTATTTGTCGTCCGTTTGCGTAGCGAGATTATCAACGGCTAGTTTAAGGGCATCTGCCATCCTTTGATTAGCCCCATCGACATCCCCCTGAGACAGCAGAACATGGGCTAACGCAACGTAGCTATCAAGGGCGGCGATTTCTCGCCACCTTTTGCTGAGCGTAATAGATTCTTGGAGAACTTCACGCGCGGCCTCGAGTTGGTTCCATTCCCAATAGACCCGGCCTAAACCCATCAGCGCCTCGCTGGCGGCGGGTAAGGGGCGCTTTTGGTCGGTTGTAGAGATATCGACAGCCCTCTCGAAAATCTCCTTAGCCTTATTCAGTTTGCCCATATGCACTTGCGCTAGGGCTAGACGGCAAAGGCCGATGATGGCGACCAAGTAATTATGGCTTGCCAGGCTTGTTTGGACGACCTCCCGGAGAACTTCAAACCCACCTTCGATATCCCCACTGACCGCCAGTGCGCCACTTAAATTCCAGCCAGCGATATTGCGGAAAAAGAGATCTTCAGGGGGTAGCTGGTCCAGTGCCTGACGAGCCAGTTCAATCGCTTTTAAGATCTGCCCCTCATAAACGGCGCGCATTGCTCTAACCGTGTTTAGTTGACCGGTGGTGTGCTCATTCTCGGGGACAATTTTTTGTAAAAGTGAATTTGCGACCTGCATTTGCTCACCACGAACGAGCAACCCCCAGGCGAATAGAATCCCTAAAGATGGTTTTTGGTAAAGATAATCTTGCGGCAGTTTTTGTGCCCAGCGAATAAAAGTATTGATCTCGCTGCGGATGATCATCGGAATTGCATTTCTTTCTATCAAGTCAG
>JASFVL010000156.1:0-8511 GCA_050049875.1 Anaerolineales bacterium | reverse complement strand
CCTCTTCCATGTAGTGGCTGGTGTAGACGATGCTCATGCTGCGCTCGCGGTTGAGGCGCATAACGCTCTCGAAGATGTGGTTGCGGCTTTGGGGGTCGACGCCGACAGTTGGCTCATCCAGGAACAGCAGTTTGGGGTGGTGGAGCAAACCGGCGGCGATGTTTACACGCCGCTTCATGCCGCCCGAGTAGTTCTCCACCGTCTCATCGGCGCGCTCGGTCAGGGCAACGACGCGCAGCACGTCATCGACGCGTTCTTTAAGGTCGCGACCGCTCAGCCCGTAGATGCGCCCGAAGAATTGCAGGTTCGCGCGGGCGCTGAGTGTGGGGTAGAGCGCTAGATCTTGGGGCACCAAGCCATTAATTTTCTTGACCTGCTCCATTTGGGTCTTGATGTCATAGCCGCCGATGCGAGCTGTGCCCTCGGTTGGTGGAATGACACCGGTGAGCATGGAGATGGTTTGGGTTTTGCCTGCGCCGTTAGGACCCAGCAGACCGAAGACTTCGCCTTCCTCGACCGAAAAGCTGATCCCTTTGACGGCTTCAAAATCTCCATAGCGCTTGACTAAGTTATCTACTTCAAGGATGGGTGGCATGATTCTACTCCTTTCGTTTTGTTTTTAATAAACATTGATAGGCGTGTGTGGGGATTCTCCATCGCAAATGACTTATCCCTCAGCGACCTGCGCTCCACCGGGAGTTTCCTCGACGAGTACGGATATGAGCGGCAGCCGGTAGCTCCAAAGTTTGGTTAACAACCCATACAGGGCAGCTTGATCAGGGAGGTTGCCGCACAACACCGTTTGTTCTCCAGCGCTGTGGGTGATCTCCAGATCGCTGAACCAATCCGACCAGTGTTGGTCTATTTGACCTTTTACCTTAATTTCGACTTGTAGCATGGATGCCTATAAATTCCAAGATTGTTTTAGGATGAATCGATTTCTTCTATGTACTTGTGTATAGCTTAATGTTTTTTATGCCCACTGTCATCTACCGGAGGATGGATTTTGGGGGTTTATTTGAGGGTTTAGTTTTTAGCCACCGATCGCATTTAGCTCTAAAGGGGGGACTCCTTGGGCGTATTGGATAGGAATGAGGGAGATGCTTGTGATACTATTAACTTTTAGGTGAAATGTGTTAAACTACCCCCAGTAAAGGATAAGAACTGGAGAGAAGTCAAAATGAGGTCAGTTTAGTAGTATTAAGCGATCCCTCAAACCCATCTGACCTGTGTAACTTCTGACAGATATGTTTATCCTTCAATAAGGAGGTGATAAGATACATATTTAAAATCCAATTTTTCCGGTCTGGAAAGACCTTTACAGACAAACGAGCATAATCCAATAAATCGAGGAGATTAAAGATGAGTAAAAAACTGTTTCGCCCCCTTACGCTTCTTGTAGCGCTCTTTGTGATTTTTAGCCTGTTTCTAGCAGCCTGTGGGCCAGAAGCCACAACAGAAGCACCTGTCGCTACAGAAGAAGAGGAGATGGAAGAACCTGAACCTACTGAAGAACCAGTGGTAACGGAGGAACTGGCTGTCGGTATTGTACTGCCGACCCGAGAGGAGCCCCGTTGGATCCAAGATGAGACCCGTTTTAGAGATGCTTTTACTGAGCAGGGTTATGACGTTGAGATCCTCTTCAGTGAGGGTGATTCATCCAGAGAGTTGACCAATGTACAAAACCTGATCACACAAGGCGTCCAGGTCATCATCATCACGCCGCACGATGCAACGGCTGCAGCCGCTGCTGCTGAGGCGGCCCACGATGCCGGTGTGAAGGTGATCTCTTACGACCGTCTGATCCGCGAGACCGATGCTGTGGATTATTACGTTACCTTCGACAGCATTGCAGTGGGCGCGGCCCAGGCCCAGTACTTGGTTGACCATGCCACTGGGACCGGCAACCCGCTGTATCTATACGCCGGAGGGGCTTTCGACAACAACGCCTTCCTGTTCTTTGAGGGTGCTTGGGGTGTTTTGCAGCCCAAGATTGCCGATGGCACTTTCTATATCGTCAACTCCAGCGAAGCGGTAGCCCTGCAGGACAAGGCAGAGCTGACCCGCGAAGAGATGGCCCAGATCATCGGCCAGGTCGACACCCAATGGGATTTCGACACTGCCAAAACCCTGGCGGAGTCCCATCTGACCGCTGCGAGTGCGGAGGACAAGGGTGACGTGTTCATCCTGGCACCCAATGACGGAACCTCTCGCAATATTGCCGATGCTTTCGCCGCCGATGCGGACATCAGCAGTTACGTGATCAGCGGACAGGATGCTGAAATCGCATCCGTTCAGTACATCATCGATGGCAAGCAGTCGATGACGGTGTTGAAGGATGTGCGCACTCTGGTTTCCGACGCCATCAATGCTGCAATCGCTTATCTCAATGGCGAGACCCCGCCGCAAACTCACACCTATGACAACGGTGTGATCGAAGTGCCAGCGAAACCATCCGAGGTGATTGCCGTCGATCAGAGCAATGTTGTCGAGGTGATCATCGACTCCGGTTACTGGGACGCCAGCGAATTCACTGGACTGGAGGAGATGGGGGAAGGGGAACCCGCAGAAGTGTCAGGCTTAGTTGGCGTCGTGCTACCGACCCGAGAGGAGCCCCGTTGGATCCAAGATGAGACCCGCTTCAGGGATGCTTTCGCTGAAGAAGGCTATGACGTTGAGATCCTCTTCAGTGAGGGTGATTCGTCCAGAGAGTTGACCAATGTACAAAACCTGATCACACAAGGCGTCCAGGTCATCATCATCACGCCGCACGATGCAACGGCTGCAGCCGCTGCTGCTGAGGCGGCCCACGATGCCGGTGTGAAGGTGATCTCTTACGACCGTCTGATCCGCGAGACCGATGCTGTGGATTATTACGTTACCTTCGACAGCATTGCAGTGGGCGCGGCCCAGGCCCAGTACTTGGTTGACCATGCCACTGGGACCGGCAACCCGCTGTATCTATACGCCGGAGGGGCTTTCGACAACAACGCCTTCCTGTTCTTTGAGGGTGCTTGGGGTGTTTTGCAGCCCAAGATTGCCGATGGCACTTTCTATATCGTCAACTCCAGCGAAGCGGTAGCCCTGCAGGACAAGGCAGAGCTGACCCGCGAAGAGATGGCCCAGATCATCGGCCAGGTCGACACCCAATGGGATTTCGACACTGCCAAAACCCTGGCGGAGTCCCATCTGACCGCTGCGAGTGCGGAGGACAAGGGTGACGTGTTCATCCTGGCACCCAATGACGGAACCTCTCGCAATATTGCCGATGCTTTCGCCGCCGATGCGGACATCAGCAGTTACGTGATCAGCGGACAGGATGCTGAAATCGCATCCGTTCAGTACATCATCGATGGCAAGCAGTCGATGACGGTGTTGAAGGATGTGCGCACTCTGGTTTCCGACGCCATCAATGCTGCAATCGCTTATCTCAATGGCGAGACCCCGCCGCAAACTCACACCTATGACAACGGTGTGATCGAAGTGCCAGCGAAACCATCCGAGGTGATTGCCGTCGATCAGAGCAATGTTGTCGAGGTGATCATCGACTCCGGTTACTGGGACGCCAGCGAATTCACTGGACTGGAAGATCTAGAACAATAAGCGAAAGACTTCTCGATAGGAATAGTGATGGGAATTCCATCACTATTCCTGTCATCGCTATCTGATGGTTCGGTTGAGACCTTTTATAATTTGATTTTTGAGATTGTTTAACCACCCCTCCCCCGGTCTTTCACCCGAATTGGGGGAGGGACAAGTAGCAACCGGTATCTTTGGGTTGTTCCGCAAAAAACACCCACAAATCCATCCCCCTTTCCTGGATGGAGAGGAAGAAGTCGTGTTGAGGCTATCTGAGTGGGTATGGGTTTCATAGCGTTACCATAAAGCAAAAGGATGTTCCGATGAAACAAAGCGCAGAAAATACACCGGTCGTCGAAATGCGCAACATTAAGAAGCACTTTGCCGCTGTTCAGGCGTTGCGAGGAGTGGACTTAGCATTGCACCACAATGAAGTGTTGGGGCTGGTGGGCGACAACGCGGCAGGTAAATCTACCCTGATGAAAGTGCTCAGCGGCGCCTATATCCCCGATGGAGGAGAAATCTTCATTGAAGGTGAGAAGGTACACTTTGCCAATCCCATGGATGCGCGCCGCATGGGAATAGAGATGGTTTACCAGGATTATGCCTTGGCAAACAATCTCGATGTATCTGCGAATGTTTTCATGGGGCGTGAAGTTGTGCGAATAAAGCTAGGCCCGATTGGGGTAATGGATTACCGCTACATGGAGCAAGAAACCAAAAACTTGCTCAATCGCCTCAAAATTGATATCCCCTCTGTGCGCCAAAGGGTGGAAAGACTATCCGGAGGACAGCGCCAAGCGGTCGCGATTGCTCGCGCCACGGCCTTCGATGCCAAGGTCATCATCATGGACGAGCCCACGGCGGCTCTTAGCGTGGCAGCCATTGATAAGGTGCTCGAATTGGTGCGAGAACTCAAGGCACAAGGTTCGTCGATCATCGTCATCAGCCACCGTCTGGAGGATATCTACGAGGTCAGCGATCGAATGATCGTGCTCCGTCAAGGGCGTAAAGTCTCCGACACTCCTGTAGAAGGCGATATTCACGAGTTCCGCGAACGAGTTGTGGCTTACATGATTGGTGCCCGTGACGATTTCACCGAAAAAACGGCTGCTGGATAGGCGCAAGGAGGCTCATGATGTCATTATTCAATGATCTTAGGGATTTGCTGCGGGAGAATATCCGTGAATATGCAATGTTCATCGCCCTATTCGTTATTATGGCGGTCTTTGCAATTACAACGGATGGTTTATTTATTTCCTCGAGAAATTTAGTCAACCTAGTGAATCAAACCGGCTATATTGCCGTGTTAGCGGTAGGCATGACGCTGGTCATAGTTATTCGACATATTGACTTATCGGTTGGTTTTTTGGCTGGTTTTCTAGGAGCAGTAGCCGCGATCGCCATGGTGTCTTGGGATCTACCCGTCTATATCGTGATACCCTTTGTAATGGGACTTGGAATACTGGCAGGGCTGATCACCTCTACCCTAGTAGCGCAGTTGGGTATCCCAGCCTTTGTAGCTACGCTGGCTGGATGGTTGGGATACAGAGGGGCGTTACAGCTTTCAACAAGAGCTACCGGCACAATCATTATTCCCAATGATGCATTTAACGCCATCGGAAACGGCTTTATTCGGGATATAGACATTGGGATCCTTCCAGAAATTCATAAAGTGACCTTGTTCTTGGGATTACTTGGTATTATTTTATTTGTTTCTGGCGAGATCAATTCCCGCAGGAAAATGCGAAAAAATAATATCGATACCTTGTCCAATGAAATCTTCATCTTGAAGCTGGTCTTCGTCTCAGCTTTAATCGGCGGTATTTCTTGGATACTGGCAGGCTATCGGGGGCTATCATGGACTGCCGTGGTCGTTTTGATTGTAGCGATATTGTATAATTTTATTACCTCAAAGACAGTCCTGGGGAGACATATCTACGCCGTTGGTGGTAACCCCGAGGCGGCTGAATTGAGTGGTATCAGTGTCAAGAGAATAACGCATATGGTTTTCGCATCCATGGGAATGCTGTCAGCGTTATCGGGGATCTTGTTTGCGTCCCGTCTGCAATCTGCAACGACGACAGCTGGGACCTTGTTTGAGTTGGACGCCATCGCGGCAGCGTTTGTAGGTGGGGTGTCGGCAGCAGGAGGTGTTGGTAGGGTGATGGGGTCGCTGATTGGAGCACTAGTGATGACATCCCTGACAAGCGGCATGAACTTAATGGGTATTGATATATCCTATCAATACATCGTCAGGGCTACTGTACTTGCAGCCGCGGTGATCTTCGATGTCACCACCCGCAGGAGAGTTTAGATCAATCTAAGATCCCTGGCGCGAGCAACACACTGGGCGCGATTGCGCACCTCTAATTTTCCGTAGATATTGTGGATGTGGGTCTTTGCAGTCCCCAAACTGATGACCAGTTTGCGGGCGATTTCTCGATTCGAGAGGCCGGCTGCCACCAGCCTCAGGACTTCCATCTCACGCTCGCTCAAGGGTTCCACGAGCGCCTGACCTTTTTGAGGGACAGCCGCCCCTTCTCTTGTGGTTTGATCCTCCATCGCAGCCAGAATTTGGCCTACGTACTCAGGGTGTGTGCCGCGCCCTGCCGCTTCCTGGAGAACCGGCACCAGGTTTGTCCCCGCATCGGCAAAGGTGCGCAGGTAACCCTCGGGGTGAGCCAAATCTAAGGCTTGGCTCAAATACCTGAGCGCAGCTTCCATGTCTTGGGCTGCTAGTGTCTGCAGGACGCGGGCGGCGACCAATCCATATCCCCAATCAGAATGTTTGGCTTGTTGCACGCAAGTTTCAAGATGTTGGGCGGCAGCTTTGACCTGCTCTTGGGCAATCAGCAAGCGGGCGTGGGTGAGACCCAGGAAGCGGTAATGGGAATGGGCAGCGATCTCAGTTCCAACCTGATTTGCCCAAATCTCGGCCTCAGCCAGGTCGCTGGCAGCTATAGCGACTTCAACGTGGCAAGCGGCTCTGCGAGCGCGTGACTGGGCGGGAATGCCCGCATCGGGCACCTGTTTGTGGGATTTTTGCAGGGTTTCGATGGCAGTCCCAATTCTTCCTTGGCCTAGATTCAGGCGCGCCTGCATTATGTGGTTGGCGATCTTGAACTCCGGGACAGCGCTGCGTTCGCCCAGTCCTAAACCGCGGGCTAGGTAGTCTGCAGCACGGTCAAACTGATTCCATTCGTAATAGATAGCGCTTAAGTCAAGCGCAGTCAGAACCGCAAGAGGCACGTCCCCAGCAGCTTGGAGGATTTCATGGCAGGATTCGGCAGCCTGGCGCAGCTCTCCGCGCACCGCCAGCACCCTGGCGAGGAAAATCTGAGCTGCCAGAGCGCCGTACTGGTTGCCAGTTTCGTGAGCTCCGTGTAAAGCCCGCGCCAGGATCGGTTCCGCTTCAGCAATTTGACCTGTATGCCAGTAAGCTAGACCCATATTGACGGACAGGTTGGCTCGGGTTGCAAGATCCGTTTCTGGCAGCAGGGAGAGGGCGCGCTGCGAAAGCTCGATCGTGCGCGCAGCGTCTCCCAGCGAGCGCGCCAGATAGGCTTGGGCGGTGGCAATTTCCCCCAAGAAGATCTTGTCTTTCTTGGAGGATTGCTCGGCGCGTTCCAAGAGCGTTTCGGCTGCCTCGTACTGTCCGGATAAAATTAAGGGCCAACTGTAATCCAGGCAAAGCTGCGGCTGAGCGTGAAGGGTTTCTTGGGGAAGCTTTCCAAACCATTTGAGCAGGGTGGCGATCTCGCCGCGCTTTAGCATCTCCCCCAGGAGTTGGTGGATCAGTTCCCCCGCTGCGTCCCAATCTTCCCCTGCCAGAGCGTGGTGCACTGCTTCGGCTTGGAGGTTGTTCTCCCAGTACCAGCGACCAGCTTTTTTATGAAGTGCTTGTTCGGAGACATCTCCTTGGCGGTGTAAGCGGTGGCGCAGCAAATCCAAAAACAGATGATGGTAACGGTACCAGGTGCGCGACTGGTCGAGCGGTACGATAAAGAGGTTGCTGTTCTCAAGCGTTTCCAGCGTTCCCTGTGCATCTTCTCGCCCGGTGACGGCGTCGCATAAAGGTGCGCAAAGACGGTTAAGTACAGCTGATTTCAACAAGAACTCCTGAACCTGAGCCGATTGTCGGTTGAAGACCTCTTCAAACAGGTAGTCCAGAACATAGCGGTTGCTGCCAGTGAAGGCGTGCACAAACTGCTGAACGTTTACCTGCCCGCGCATGGATAGGGCTGCCAGTTGTAAACCAGTCACCCAGCCCTCTGTGCGGCGTAGCAGCCGGGAGATATCCTCCTGATTGAGGTTCAAGCCCATGATCCTGTCGAGGAAATCAATCGCTTCCTCGATGGTGAAGCTCATGTCATCTTGACGGATCTCGTTTACTTGGCTGCGAGCCCGCATCCGGTGGATCGGCAAGGGTGGATCAGCGCGCGTCAGAATAACCAGGTGCATCTGATCCGGCTGGTGTTCCAGTATGAAATTAACCTGCTGGTGAATCGTTGGGGTTTCGATGAGGTGGTAGTCATCGAGTACCAGGATGAAGGGGGAGGCAAGGGCAGTGATTTCGTTGAGCAGGGCGGTCAGTACGGCCTCCATAGGGGGAGGCTGGGGGGATTGGAGCATCGCTTGGGAGGTTCCCCCTAAAGCTGGATCTACCTTCTGCAGGGAGGCAATTAGGTAAGCCAGGAAGCGGGCTGAGTCATTGTCCTCCGCGTCGAGGGACAACCAACTAGCGTGCAGTTCCACATCCTTCAGCCACTCCACGACCAGGGTGGTTTTTCCATACCCGGCGGGCGCGGAGACCAGCGTAAGCCTGTGTGCAAAACCACCCCGTTCTCCCACCCCGCTGCCCAGACGCGCCAATAAGCCGGGGCGCGGCACAAGCTCTCTCCGTAGCGGCGGTGTCTGAAGTTTGGTCTG
>JASFVL010000155.1:0-8538 GCA_050049875.1 Anaerolineales bacterium | reverse complement strand
GATCGTGATCACCAAGTCGGATTTGCGCACCTTGCCGCTCGGTTTGGCTTTGCTCAACTTCACAGCTCAGGGAAATATCGCGGTGAAAATCCCCGGGGCGAGCGCCTTTGGGACTCTGCTGGCTGGCAATGTTTTGGCGGTCATCCCGGTTTTGATTGTCTTCTTCTTCCTGCAGCGGCGCATCACGGAAGGCATTGCTCTGACCGGGATGGGTGGTCACTAAAATCACAGGCCACCACACTTTCACTTATGGAAGTATTCAAGCTGTGCGAATCGTCTATTGGCGTTTTCGAGAAGCCTGTCAAGTCCATTGGCGGGCTTTTCACATAGAGCAACAGAAGACGAGCGGGCGGTTATGCCAATTGACAAAACCACCTGCGATGAGAATTTCGCTATATCGGTTTCAAGAGATACCTGGAGCAGAATATAGGAATGTATATGGTTCCACAGTCAGATAGCCAAAAGGTTATCCCACTCCCAAACTCTCGCGTAAAACTTATCACCGGCGCAGAGATATTAGCCAATGTGATCCGGCCCACCCTTGGACCGCTCGGACGAACTGTCCTGATCGAGTCGCCTAACAATGTGCCGCTTGAGGCGCTTGATGATGGGGGCACCATTGCGCGCCGCATTTATCGAATTGAAGATCGGAATGAGAATATGGGCGCCATGCTCCTGCGCGAGGCTCTCCGCCATCAGTATGACCAGGTCGGCGATGGGACAGCTACAGCGGCTGTGATTTTTCAAGGGCTTTTGCGCGCCATTAGAACTCTTCTTGGCGCGGGAGTTAACCCCATGGACCTGCGAGAGCCCATTGTGGCCGCGGCAGATCAAGCTGTAGCGCTGCTTCGTGACCAAGCGAAACCGTTGCAGGGTCAGGAGATGATCACTCGTTGCGCTTTAGCCATCTGCCACGATGACGATATGTCCTCCCTCTTGGGAGAGGTGTTCTATATGACCGGGGGCGATGGCTACGTCAGGGCCAGGGAGTGGAACCGCCGACATCTGGATCGGGAATACTTCGAGGGGTGCTATTGGACCGGATCGTGGGTTTCACCGCACATGATCACTGATCCGACCAAGCAAGAAGTTCGATTAGAAAACGCGTCCGTGTTCGTCACAGACTTGCATATCAAAGAGGCGGACGAGATTTTGCCTGTGATGGAAGCAGCCCTGTCTACAGGACGCGAGAACTTGTTTTTGGTGGTGGGTGAGATAGGTGGTCAAGCCTTATCCGTGCTACTATCCAACCTGCAGAAGGGCACATTGAAATCCTTAGCGGTGACCAGTGATGCTCCGTACAGTGAAGCCTGGTACCTTTATGAAGATCTGGGTTACTTGACTGGAGCCCATCCTTTCCTAAAAGCTGCCGGGGACCTCCCTCATCGGGTTACGACAAAGGACTTGGGTTTTGCCCGGCAAGTGTGGGCTACGCAGACCTATTTTGGTGTCATCGCTGGCGGCGGTGATCCCAGGGCGCTTCGCAAACATGCTCTCTCCCTGCGCAGGCGACTAAAAGCAGAAACAGACCGGGAACAGATAAACCTGCTGCGCAAACGCGTAGGTAAGTTGCTTGGAGGTGTGGCGACGTTATTTGTCGGAGCCGCTACAGAGACCGAAAAGAAAGCGCGTTATGAACTGGCCAAGCGAACGATTGCCGCATTGCAACAAGCTGCGGAATCTGGTGTGCTACCTGGGGGTGGTAGCAGCCTGGTACACTGTGCCAAGTTCTTGCGGGAATCGGCTCATGAGGAAGGAGGGGAGTTAGGGAAAAGGGTCATGGCTCAGGCTCTGGAAGAGCCTTTACGGGCGATTGCTTCCAATGCGGGTTACAACCCATCTTGGGTGGTTACTCGGGTTCAAGAGTTAGAACCAGGAACTGGGTTCGACGTCCTTAGCGGTGAAATGGTGGACATGTGGGAAAAAGGGATTACAGACCCGGTTAAGATTATCGAGTCGGCTCTTCAAACGGCTGCTCGCACAGCCACGCTCCTAATGACCACAGATGTCTTGGTTCACTCGCGAACTGCCAGGATGTATGAGCGCAAGGGAGTTAAGTGGTGACAACCCTACGTTGGACATCGTTATCTAAGACGGAAGGTTACAGCGTTACCTCTATTGCGATTGCGCAATCATCTGTGGGCTCGTATGCGCTGGCTGCCACAACTTCTGGCTTGCTGCTCTCTGAGAATGACGGCAATCAGTGGAGAGAAGCTGGAGGTGATTTAAGCGGTGTTCCTATTCTAACGGTCTGCATCTCCCCCTCCTATTCCACTGAGAAACAAGTGTGGGTTGGGACCAGCGGGGGTATTGCCTATTCACACGACTTGACCACATGGACGCTGGCTTCTCTGCCTCAGGAGAATATTGTGGTCAACACGTTGGCGGCCTCTCCGAACTTCACTCAAGATGGTATTCTATTGGCCGGCACGTTAGATTATGGTGTGCTTCGTTCTGTGAGCCGGGGGAGCCACTGGCACACACGAAACTACGGAATCCTGGATATAGGAGTGTTGTGTTTGGCTGTCTCACCCCAATTTGAACGCGATGAGACCGCCCTGGTGGGCACGTCCACCGGCATTTACCGCACACCGAACAAAGGTTTGGCCTGGCGGGAATCTGCCCTACCGGACGAGGAAGAAGAGTCCATTCAGTCGATCGCATTTTCCCCTTCCTACACTAAAGATGGTTTAATTCTCGCCGGAAGTGAGGCGGGGAGGTTGCTTAGATCCCACGACACAGGTCAAACCTGGAAGCATGTGGATTCCCCATGTAAGGGCGTCCCCATTAATGCGTTGGTGACTGTAACAGATCCACAATTTGGCCTTCTATGGATCATCGCTGCTGGCGATACGATTTTTGTGTCCAATGATTCGGGTGAGAATTGGGAAACGTATAGATGTGCTGCTAACATTTTGTGCCTGGCGTCAGGTATTAACCACGACGGACAGCGGTACTTTTTAGCTGGGCTGCAAGGCAAGGGGATATGCATCGGTACTTGAAAAGGGATCAATAGGCACTGGAGAATAACCATGGAGTACAAACCCGATTGGGACATCGTTAAACATCATCATACAGACTGGTGGCACCAGAAAGGTATGGTCTTGTTTGTCATCGCAAAACGAAAGGAACCCTTATTCGATGCGCCCCGCCCGCCCCTTCCTGAAGATCCCGTTGAGCGCTGGCTGGATATCGACCACCGCATAAAGCACTCTGAGCACCTCATCGCCCGCAGACATTATCTGGGGGATGCTTTTCCCAGCATGGTCCATTATCTTGGGCCTGGCTGTGTGGCGCTATATGTCGGTTGCAGTGGTGATTTCTCGCGTTGCACCGGTGATTTTGGTCAAAACGGAAATAACGATACCATCTGGTTTTACCCTTTTATGGATGATATCACCACGGGACCTCCAATTCGCTTCGATCCGGAGAATTATTACTGGAAGCGTCATCTGGCGATGATTGAGGTTGGCGTCCATCGTGCTGAAGGTCGGTATCACGTTGGCCTGCCAGACATGGTGGAGAATATCGACATCTTGGCTTCCGCACGCGGCACACAAGCGCTGCTCTTCGATCTGATCGAAAATGGAGAGCACGTGCACCGCTATCAACGTCAGATCATCGATGCCTGGTTTCAGTACTATGACATTCTGTTTGAACTGGTTAAAGACTCCGATGGAGGCTGTTCCTTTCAAACCTACAATCTGTGGGCGCCGGGCAGGATGGTGAAAACCCAATGCGACTTGGGAGCCTTGATCTCCCCCAAGATGTTCCGGGAATTTGTTTTGCCTTACACGATAGAGCAATGCGAGCGATTAGATTATTCCATCTTCCACTGGGATGGTCCTGATTGCATTTGCCACTTAGACGCCTTGTTGGAGATTGAAGCTCTCAATGCCATCCAATGGACGCCAGGCGCCGGCAATGAGCCTTGCGATCACCCGCGTTGGTACCCTCTTTATGAAAAAATCCTCAAAGCCGGCAAATCGCTGCAATTGCATAGTTCCTCACCAGATGGGGCTCATCGTTTGATTCAAACTTTTGGCCAGGAAGGTTTGTGGCTCGGTTTGAATTTTGAAACAGAAGAAGAGGGGCTTGAGTTCTTAGCCAAATATGATCGCTGAGTAGCTGTTCTGTGATCCGATCTTGGCTGTTCAGAGCGCGCTGAGGATATTATCCATGGCTGCACAAGCGATAAAGACGTTTCCCCCATTCCAGAAGATTAGGAAGCACTTGCCCAAAGCGCGCGCTTATACCTTGTGTACGGTCTTTGCGATTTTCTTTATCTTCCCCTTCCTGTGGATGGTCCTGGGCAGTTTCAAGCCGGACTGGGATATCTTGACCATCCCTCCAAAACTTTTCCCACAGGAATGGACAGGCGCAAACTACCCCTCCTTGTTTGCCCGTATCCCTCTCCTGAGAATGTATTTCAACAGCTTCTTTGTGACGGCTGTGCTGGTGTTCTTCCAAACGGGGACCAGCGCGGTCCTGGGTTTCGTGCTGTGCAAGTACGAGTTCCCTGGAAAGAACGCCTTCTTCCTGTTCATTCTATCCACCATGATGGTGCCTTTCTTTGTGCTCATGGTGCCCCTCTTCCAGCTCATTGTGCAATTTGGCTGGGGGGACAGCTTTGCGGGGTTGATCTATCCGGCCTTGTTCAACAGCTTTGGCATCTTTCTATTGCGGCAGTTTTCGACCAGCATTCCGGACGAGTTGTTGGATGCAGCTCGCATTGATGGGGCCAGCGAGCCGTACATTTTTGTGCGCATCGCTCTGCCTTTGTTGGCGCCAGCTATATCTGCGCTGGCGATCTTCGTCTTCATTGCCCAATGGGGCAGCTACCTGTGGCCCTTGATCGTGATCACCAAGTCGGATTTGCGCACCTTGCCACTCGGTTTGGCTTTGCTCAACTTCACAGCTCAGGGAAATATCGCGGTGAAAATCCCCGGGGCGAGCGCCTTTGGGACTCTGCTGGCTGGCAATGTTTTGGCGGTCATCCCGGTTTTGATTGTCTTCTTCTTCCTCCAGCGGCGCATCACGGAAGGCATTGCCCTGACCGGGATGGGGGGCCATTAAACCCAGAGATCGCAGATATTTGATGCAAGGTTGCAATGTGAAAATCGGGAAGATCAATCTGAGAATAACCTTATGAGAATCAAAATTTGCCCGTTGATGCTCATGGTCATGATCTTGACCATTGTATTACAAGCAGCCTGTTCGAGCGGCTCTTCCCGGGCGGATGAGGCCACACCCACCCCGCTCCCTCGATCTGACGCGCTGCTTAAACCCACCTATCGGGTGCAGCGCGGTGATATCCTTGTTCAGCTTCAGTTCACTGGACGGGTAGCGCCAGTCATCACGGAGCGGCTTTTCTTCCGGGTGGATGGACGGGTGGGGAGGGTTCATGTTCGGGGGGATGAGATGGTCAAAGCAGATCAGGTGCTTGCTACTCTCGAAGCGCTGGATGACTTGGAACGTCAGCAGACACTCCAGCAACTGAGTATACAGCGCGCCCAGGAGATGTTGGAAATCGCCAAACTGCGATTGGAACAAATTAAACAACAACCCCAAAATATTGGGGCAGACGAGACCAACTACCAGGTCCTTATTCAAGAGCACGAGGTGACCTTGGCGCGGATCGCGGTGGAGGAAGCCAAAATAAAAGCACAGGACCTGGATGAACTCATCGCAGACGCACAAATCACAGCCCCTTTTGATGGGAAAATACTCTCTCTTCAAAATACTGAGGGGAAAACCGTCAATGCATACGAGGTGGTGATGGTTATTGGGGATGTCAGCGCGCTGGAGGTCAGCGCAGGTTTGCAAGACAGCACGATAAGGGAGTTGTCCGAAGGTATGCCTCTGACGGCGATACCAGAGGATCGCCCGGGGGAGCAAATTCAGGGCACCATCCGCCGTTTGCCTTATCCCTATGGAAGTGGGAGCGCTGAGGATGGGGAAGAAGCCTCGACCACACGCATTGCGCTGGATCGCGAGCTGGCAGAGGCGGGTTTTGGCCTCGGCGACCGCTTGTTGGTCACTGTGGTTTTGTTGCACAAAACCGACGCGCTCTGGTTGCCGCCTCAGGCTGTTCGCACCTTTGGTGGTCAAAATTTCGCCGTCGTGCAGGATAACGAGGTTCAAAAACGAGTTGATATCGAACTGGGTGTTCAGGGCGACGGGCGTGTCGAGATCCTGAAGGGACTGGACGAGGGCGATATTATCGTCTCGCCTTGAGGAATTTTCAACCATGCGTAGCGTCTTTCAGCCATGGGCGATCTTCATTGTTGCTCTAAAGCGTATGCTCTCGCAGTACGGTTTGACGCTAGCAACTTTGTTTGGAATTGTTGCTGCTACTTCGCTGACGATGAGTATCCCGTTGTATGCGGACGCTGTTTACCATCGCCTCTTCCGTGAGAATGTCCATATTGGGGGTGCAGATGAAGGAGAAGAAACAGCACCCCGTCCACCTTTGGAGTTCTTATTCGCCTATGAGGGAAGTTCCTATGGGGTGAAACAATGGGAAGACATCCAAACGATCGATAATTACCTTTCCGAGCAGGCTGACTCCATTTTGCAAATCCCTCAAAGGCTCTCCGTGCGGTTTCTTGCGACGGACACCTTCCAACTTTTCCCCAAAGTAGAGAACGGGGCTATGGGCGCCCAAGATCGATTGGATTGGGTAAGTTTTGCCACGGCCAGTGATATCCGAAGTCATGTTCTTCTTTTAGAAGGCTCTGTACCAGACGACTTGGAAACCACAGACTCAATTGTGGATGTGTTGATTAGTGAGCGGATGGCTCTTGAAAAGGGATTTCAGGTTGGGGATACTTATGTTGTTTTGTCCCAAGCAAGCTCATCAGATAACGCTAAGACTGTCGTACAACTAGATGTGCGCATTGCTGGAGTCTGGCGCGCTGAGCAACCTGAAGATCGCTATTGGTTTTTTGGCCCCGAATTTCTGGAGCAACGATTCCTTTTGCTTGATGAAACTTTTAGGGAACAAATCAGCCCTGAAATGCCCAACGAGATTTACCTCGCCATTTGGTATATGGTTTTGGATGACTCCGGTGTTCGTTACCAGGATATTGCCCAGCTCATTAAGAGGATATCCGTATTAGAACGGGAAGCAGAAGTTCTTATGCCAGGTATACAATCTACAATCTCTCCAATCCAGACCTTAGAAGCTTATCATAGCAATGCTACCCGATTAGCTGTTCAGCTTTATGCGCTCAACCTGCCGATTTTGAGTTTGATCTTCGCTTTTATTGCTCTCACAGCTGGGTTGTCTGCCAATCAAAGGCGCAATGAAATTGCAGTCTTACGGAGCCGAGGTGCCCAAACGTCTCAAATCGTGGGATTTGTTGTGCTTGAAAACATCGTTTTGGGTGTTATTGGTTTTTTGCTTAGTGCACCTACAAGCCTGGCGATTTCATATCTTATCGGTCAAGCGCGTCATTTTTTAGATTTTTCTTCCCCTTCCGATTTGCCATTGGATCAGACAGGCGCTGCGCTACGGATTGGTTTAGCCAGTATCGTTCTCGCGATTTTTTTAAATGTCATCCTCTCCCTTAGTGCTGCTCAAGGCACCGTTATAACCTATAGGCAAGAGCGGTCCCGAATGGTGCAGAAACCTTGGTGGCAGCGCGCTTGGCTGGATTTGCTGTTACTGATCCTCGTCATCTTCACAATCTATCTGGTCCGTCAGCAGGGGACCATTGATTTTTACGGCGGACAGAGTCCAATGCAAAACGCTCTATTCTTCCTTTTACCGGCTCTGATTATCTTGTCTCTAACCTTGTTTCTTCTGCGCCTTATCCCGATCGTCATGGGTTTCATCGCTAAGGCTGCTGCTTGGACGCCCAGCTTAGGTTTATTAATGGCCGCGCGTTATCTCTCGCGTACGCCCAAATTTTATAACATCCCGATGCTTCTGCTTGTACTCACCCTCAGTCTGTCTGCGTTCTTCTCATCGTTAGCAGGTACAATGGATCAACATGTCCATGATCTGGTTTACTATCGAGTAGGAAGCGATTTGCGCTTCTTAGATCGTGGGGAAAACATGAACGAGGGTGGGTTATTTTCAGGCTTTGGAACTGGAGGCGGAATCCAACAAAGCGAATCAACAGATCCCCGCTGGGTCTTTTTACCGATATCCGAACATCTTGAATTACCGGACACGCAAGCCGCGGTCCGGGTTGGTAGATATCCTGTTGAAATCTTTTGGGGAGAAAATGTCCAAGAAGGCCTTTTTTTGGGGGTAGATCGATTTGACTTTCCCGGTGTGGCGTATTGGCGACAGGATTTTGCCTCAGCTAGCTTGGGGGCTTTAATGAATAAGCTCGCCCTAGCCCAGGAAGGCGTCCTGGTGCCTTCAATCGTGATGGGACAACACGGTTTAGATATCGGAGATGCTTTGAGATTTCGGGTATATACCTATGGAATAGAGACAGAGATGGAAATGAGGGTCGTAGGTGTGTTTGATCTCTTCCCCACCTGGTATCCAGATCAAGGCCCTCTTCTGGTGGGTGATCTGGA
>JASFVL010000154.1:0-8615 GCA_050049875.1 Anaerolineales bacterium | reverse complement strand
GTGTCGCGTATCACCTCCGACACTCGGGAGTTCGGTCAATTGGTCGTCCTTGTTACTGATTTAATCTCCCAGATTTTCCAAGCGATAATTTTGGGAATAGTATTAATTGGAATAGAGTGGCGTTTATCTCTTTACCTATTTGGTTATTTACCCGTTCTATTCCTGGCGGCGTTCAGCTTCCGTCGATTAGCAAGGAAAGTCACCAGGCGTGGAATGCGAGCTATGGCAAATGTGAACGCAGCGATAAAAGAGACCGTTAGTGGTATTGCTGTGGCCAAGAACTTTCGACAGGAAGCCACTATTCTAGAGGAGTTCGATAATGCAAATCTCCAATCTTATCAGGTAAATGTACAGCGTGGCTTTGTTCTCTCACTGGTATTTCCAACCCTAAATGCTCTCGGTGGTGTCGGAACAGCCATTTTGGTTTATGTAGGTGGTTTGAACGCTGTGCAGGGTGCAGTAACCATTGGTGCCTGGTATCTGTTCCTTCTTAGTTTAGATCGCTTCTTTTTCCCGGTGCTCAATTTGTCCGCGTTTTGGGCGAACGTACAATCTGGCCTATCGGCGTCTGAGCGGGTCTTTGCGTTGATGGATGCCGAAACTGAAGTGATGCAGATTCGCACAGATGTGGTGCGACCATTGAAGGGAAAAATACGTTTTGATAACATCAGTTTTCAGTACACAGATAAAGAAAGAGTGTTTGAAAATTTCAACTTGGAGATATCTCCTGGAGAGAGTTTGGCCCTTGTAGGGCACACAGGGGCTGGAAAATCATCAATAGCAAAGCTGATCACCCGATTTTACGAATTTCAAAAGGGACGCTTATTGATCGACGATCGCGATATCCGCACTTTAAACCTGACTCAGTATCGCCAACAATTGGGAATCGTCTCTCAATTACCTTTCTTATTCTCTGGGACTGTAGCTGAAAATATTTGTTACGCATGTCCAGAGTCTGATGCGGGGGAGATTGAACGCGTTGCCTACCAAATTGGAGGGGGAGAGTGGTTGGAGACCCTACCTAAAGGGTTAGAAACACAGGTTGGGGAACGAGGTGGGCGCTTATCAATGGGGCAGCGCCAAATGGTGGCTTTGCTCCGAGTCTTAGTCCAGCGCCCAGCGATTTTTATTCTCGATGAAGCTACTGCCAGCATAGATCCCTTCACCGAATGGCAGATCCAGCAAGCTCTAACCATGATTTTAGCGAAAAGCACAAGTATCCTAATTGCCCACCGTCTATCGACAGTTAAAGCCGCAGATCGGATTGTTGTACTTAGAGAAGGGCGTATTATCGAGCAAGGGGATCACGATAGGTTGTTAAAACAAGAGGGGCATTACGCCGATTTATATAACACATACTTTCGTCATCAGAGTCTGGATTACGTCGAGCAGGCCCAGGTAATGGTTGCAAGATAGACCTAACAAAACCCTTAGCCGCGTTCCTTGACGCTTAGTAATCCAAATCATACAATTGACATATGTCAAAGCTGAAGCGTTTTCAGCTACTCGTGTTTTGGGATAGCGTGGAGACGCGGATTCTTCCCGCGTTAACCTCGCTGTACATAATGGTTGTGCTATTAATCATTGCCGTTATCATTATTTCGGCAATCAATTGGTTGAATGCACCATTTATTGGGGGATTCTTAGAGCACACTCAAATCTTTAGTTCGCTGAAGCCAACTCGAGCTTCTTCCTGGAACGCTGTGAACGCGGGGTTGGATTTTGGAAACCAATTAGTTGCCATCGACGGCAGTGAAATTGAAGATGTGCGCCAACTCCCGAGAACTTTAGCACGATACGATTTGGGGGATAAAATTGCGCTGGAAGTGCAGGATATCAGAGGGGAATACACATCGGTTGAGGTGGTTCTACATACATTCAAAAATCCAGATCGTATCATATTCTTCTTCATCCCCCTTGTAATTGGATTGCTTTATCTTGGGAGTGGCTTGGTTGTAAATTCGGTGAACCCTGAAGCAACTTATAGCAGAGCCTATGTACTATTTTCCGGTTCTGCTGCAGTGGTAATGGCAGGGTGGTTTGACAGCAATACCAGCAATTACATGACAAAATTCTGGACGATAGCTCTTGCCCTGGTGGGAGCTGCTTTACTCCATCTAACACTGGTTTTTCCTAATAGGGCGAGGTTGGTGAGACGGGTTCCTTTTCTGGGTTGGGTTGGATACGGCTTGTCATTCGTTCTAATCGTAAACACCTTACCGACCATTTATAACCTCCAGGTTCCATTGGCATATGTCCCATTGTGGCGCCAAGCCTACTTCCTTTTGGGCATAGCGGTGGTTGTTTTTATCGCTTGGATGGCATTGCGACAATTGGTTTCTCCCACATCGTTGGATACAGTGCAGGGATTAATTATCCCGTGGGGGGCGATGCTATCATTTGGTCCGATTATGGTTTGGTTTGTGATTAATACGATCCGTCCGGAAGTCTTGTTTAGCCCCTATTTGTTGATGCCATTGGTACTATTTCCTCTCGCTTTTAGCTATGTGACATTGCGGGGAAGATCGTATTCAACGCGATATATCTTTAAACGGACACTGATATATGTACTGCTAGGTGTGCTAGTTATAGGGGCATACGCAACCTTGGTTAGCGGAGTAAGTCTGATTCTACGAGAAAGAGTGTCTGCTGATAATCCATATCTATTTGGCTTGATCATATTTATCTTAGCAATTTTGTTTAATCCCATCAGATCTCGATTAAGGGAGAAAATTGATTGGTTATTTATGCGAGGTCAGCGAGTCTATCAAATTCAGTCAGAAGCCTTCAGCCATCAATTGAGCAAGGCGATGGAACAAAGCGACATTGTTAACCTAACGCGCCAGTATGTCGAGGAGAGTTTTTCACCTTCTGGATTGCATATTTTCATTCGAAACGCCTTTCGAGATCATTTTGAAGCAGCCTATGGTGATGATGGACGTCCGACAAGCGATATGCGTTTCGCATCTAACAGCGTACTACCAAGGATGTTGGCAGACCAAGGTTCTGCTCTTATACTCTCTGATAATGGGGATATACCGCAAGGTTTAGAACCCGAACGAGGTCGCTTAGCGCTCCTCGGAGCACAATTGTATATGCCCCTATCAATCCGCGATGATAGCTTAATTGGATGGCTAGCGCTGGGGCCGCAAATGTCTGGTGAGGCTTATAGTAGCACTCAATTGAAATACTTAAGAGCCTTCTGCGATCATGTAACTCAAGCGATTGAACGTGTTCAAGTGGTCACCGATTTGGAGCGACGCATCCAAGAATTAAATGTGCTATCGCGGTTGTCACAGGGTATCAACATAACCTTGAATTTTGATGATATTCTCGAACTAATATATACACAGACAACCCACTTGATATCGGTGAGTGATTTTAGGATAACACTTTATGATCAGGTTGGTGAATATTACTATCATGTCTTTTATCTGGAAGATGACAAGCGCTTGAATGATCGAGAAGGAGGTCCATTACGGGACAATCATGGTTTAGTAAAGGTTGTTCACCAGGAAGGACGTTGGATAGTAACAGATGATTACGCCCGCGAGTGCCGTTCTCGAGGAATATTGCCAGAAGATGAAGGCGTATACGCTTGGATTGGAATTCCGTTATCAGCTGGAGATGAGAATATAGGAGTGCTCAGTCTTGCGAGTCGTAATCCTGCCGATTTCTTCACGGATGAACAAGTTCGTTTATTACAAGCGATTGCAGATTTAGCGGCGGGAGCGATTATTAAAGCGCGCCTGCTAGAGGAATCCGAGCGCCGCTCTCGACAAATGGAGATGTTAAATGATTTAGGACGTAGTTTGACTTCAACTCTTGATGTGTCTCCCCTGATGAACCAGATACTTGAGAGTGCTGTTGATATCCTAAACGCCGAGTCGGGAGCCCTCTTTATGATTAATGAAGAGAGTGGGGATCTAATATTTCAGGCTGTCACGGATCCAATTTCAAGAAGATTAATTGGAAGGCGATTGCCACAAGGATCTGGATATGTTGGTGAAGTGGCAAAAAGTGGTCTGCCGGTCATTATAAATGATGCACCTAAGACGGAGGATTGGGTCGCAACTATTGAAGATGATCTGATATTTGAAACCAAAGACCTGCTCCTTGTTCCCATGCAGGTTAAGGATCGTATCACCGGCATGATCGAGATTATAAACAAGCGTGATGGTTCTCCTTTCACCATTGGCGATCAGGAACTATTAACCGCATTCACTGGGCAAGCAGCTGTGGCTCTAGAGAACGCTCGCTTATATACTTTGACAGACCAGAAATTGGCGGACCGAGTGGATGAGTTGTTTGTGATGCAGCGGATTGACCGGGAATTAAATGATCGTTTGGATGTGGATCGGGCTATGCACATCACTTTAGATTGGGCGATGAATCAATCGGATGCAGATGCAGGATTGGTGGGTATGCTTGAAGATGGTAAGGTGCGGGTTATGGCTTTCCAAGGGTACGATTCGGAATTGGATGCCTATCCTGAATCTTTGCTTCCGCTGAACTCGCCAGCTCTTCGAAATGCGATTTATCAAGAAATTACACAACAATTGGACGTCTCTGGAAATGGAGAGGGTTTTGGGTTATTGACGAACGCCACCAGCCAGGTGGTCATTCCTATTCGCCGCGAAGATAAGGTGATCGGTATCTTGATGTTGGAAACTCGTCGAATTAATCCTTGGGGTGAGGACATCCAAGCGTTCCTTTCACGTCTCAGTGATCATGCAGCAATTGCGATAGCAAACGCACGCTTGTATGCTGAGGTTCAGGAGGCCAATCTAGCAAAAACCGAATTTGTATCATTGGTCTCACACGAGTTGAAGACTCCAATGACGTCGATAAAAGGTTATACAGACTTGTTGCTGGGTGGTGCAGTGGGGTCAGTGTCTGAGGCTCAGGCAAATTTTCTCCATACTATTCGAACCAACGTCAACCGTATGGACGATTTAGTCTCAGATTTAGCGGACGTTTCACGAATCGAAGCTGGTCGTTTGCGCCTAGATTTCGAAGCGGTTGCTGTTGGGGATGTTGTGGAGGATGTGTTACACACAACTCAGAGGGAAATAGAAACTCAAAACTTAGATCTCGAGGTTAGAGTGCCGGATGATCTGCCAAGGGTCTGGGGAGACCGGACTCGCCTCGTCCAGGTGTTGACAAATTTATTGAGCAACGCATACAAATATACGCCAAATGGGGGAAGTATTACGATGCAAGCAAGACAAACCCCAAATCAATGGGATCCGAATGGAGCCCCCGAGGTAGTTCACATTTCCATAGCAGATACGGGGATTGGTATTAAGTCCGAGGAACAAGTCCATATTTTCCAGAAATTTTTCCGCTGCGAAGATCCTAGAGTTAGAGAAGTTCCAGGTACAGGACTTGGTTTGAACATCACCAAATATCTCGTGGAGATGCAAGGGGGCAAGATATGGTTTGAGAGTGAGTTAGATCAAGGAACGACATTCCACATCACTGTCCCTGTATCCGAGACATAATTAGGTCGAATGGTTCTGGATTTCATCTATCCCCCTTTTTTAGCTTAAGAAGTGTCTTTTTCAGTCGACAAATAGAATAAATCAATCTAGCTTGTAACTCTCTTCTGTAATGGCGTGCCACTCTTCAATATGAAGTGTCTCTGCACGGCGTTTTGGATCGACTCCCACAGTGTGTAACAATTTTTCCGTTTTAGATTTCTGCCAACCCATCCCTGCTGAAATGGAATTACGCAGCGTTTTCCGTTTTTGACTGAATCCAGCTTTTGCTAGGCGAAAGAATCTTTCTATATGATGGGATGGGATCACCGGAGAGGGGAATAGGGTGATGTGAACGATGCTAGAGTCCACCTCGGGTGTGGGATAGAAATCTTCGGCAGGGATGCGACCAACTATGTGGGGTTCTCCATAGACTTGAACACTTAATGCCAGTAAACTCATATCGTTAGGTTGTGCGCAAATTCTTATACCCACCTCAGATTGTACAGTCAACACCATACGCTTAGGCTTATTCTCGGCTTCGAGCAGATGTTGAATCAAGCTGGAGGTGATGTAATATGGAATATTCGCGACAACGAGGTATTGGGAAGAAGTGATTAGTCGATTTAGGTCAAGCGCTAGGATATCTCCATAGACGATTTGTACGTTTTCAAATCCTGATAACACTTTTCGCAACGGCGGGAGCAAGTTTTGATCTATTTCAACCGCAATAACCTTATTAGCTCCTCGTGCGAGCAGGCGGGTTAAATTACCGACACCAGCCCCAACTTCGAGAATCACATCCTCTTTTAATATATTCGCTGCATCCACAACGCGTTTTAGTGCAGTCTCATCAACTAAAAAATTTTGCCCCAATCGTTTGTTCGGACGCAGACCAAATTTGCGTAGCAAATCTGGTATTTTTAGAGGGGGCAACGATTCGTCACTCATAGCCGTCTTTGAAGCTAATTGGTTCCAATTAAGGGCATGATGGTTCTTTAGGCTTTTCAGGCCAGGTGCCTGCCTGAAATCGAGCGAGATAATCACGGATGATGTCGTAGTCGGTATCCCAGATAAAGGTGTTCGTTTGAAGATGGGGATCGTATGCCCGACTGGGTTCTAGGAGATCGGTTGGCAAACTTGTAAATAATAGATTCTCCCTCGAAATTCGAGGGGCTAAACAGGCTAGTTGGCTGAGTTGAGACAGGCTGAGATCTGTTATTACAGAACCTTGGAATGAAGCGATTAGTTGTGGGATTTTTGGTAGTACCGAAGGAGAGAGCAGCTTGTCCCGCAAGGCGCAGAGCACCATCGTTTGGCGATCCATGCGATCAAAAACGGTGTCCACTTTTCGAATGCGTGAGAAACGCAAGGCTTGGTCGCCATTGAAATGTTGTTGTCCGGCAGTGAAATAACCCATATCTTCTGTCTTATCATCCACTGGACGACCATCCACATCGTGGGGTAGATAAATGTCAATACCGCCGACCGCGTCAACCATGCGGACAAAAGTAACCATGTTTACACTCCCGTAATGGTCGACCTGGATATTGAAGTTTTGGGCTAAGGTGCGCGCCATTAGCCCTGGTGCGCCACCAGGACCGTCGTAATATCCCATACCTTCCGTTCCATAAAAATAGGATTGATTTAATTTCCCGTGGGTGACGCCGTAATTGTTGTCGATTCCTGGGATTTCCACCCACAGATCGCGAGGCAAGGATAAAACAGTGACTTTCGGAGTGACGAAGTCCACTCGGACGATACGGATAACATCCGCTAATCCGTAAAGGTAATTATCGGCGCGCGTGTCAATCCCCAATGCGAGGACTGTCATAACCGGTGGTCCCCCACAGAAGGGTTTTACAGTGGGGCTAGGTGTAAGCGAAGCAGCGGGCGTTTTGCTTAGCTGAACACCCTCCCCTTCGGATGATGTGTTTATCTCTGTGGAAGACATCTGTGGAGTTTCAGGAGTGGTGGAGACGTTATCCTCTTGTGGTCTGTCACTACTCACTAAACCAGATGTCGTCGGCGTGAAAGTGGGAAGATCCAAACCGGGAGCCAATGGAGTATTCCAACGAAGCAGTAGAGGTATTCCCAGAACCAGCAAAAGGACAATAATTATGAATCCCAAACTAGGGAGGATCAGCTTTCGAAGTTTGCGGTTGGATTTCATATAGTTGGTTTAATTGAGAGCTGTGTATTCGGATATCAATATCACCGAGTAAGAATTTTTAAACTTATCACAAGGCGCATCGATTATATCACCCGAATTCTCAGGGTAGAATGGTGGATTTTACTTGTACATTTCCCGGTATTAAACTGATATTTAGTGTGATCTACCGTTGGGGAGATTGACTGGGTGTGTGAATAATCTCGAGTATAATCTGAACGTTCATCGAACAGGTTAACCTTGTGAATCGAGATAAAATTCATCCCCCTACATCTGAAGATAGAAGGTTGATTCGCATTAATCCCAGACCGGTTGTTGTTTTTGCTACCGCGGTGGTGTTTGCTTTATTTGCTTGGCGTATTGATTACATATCGACTCGGCTGGATGATGGGAGGTGGATTCAGGGGTTGTTATTTTTTTTTGTGTTCATCATTCACTCCCTGCTTGGTTTTTCGCTAATAGAATTTGGACACTCCGTTTTCTTAAATTCTCAATGGGTTTATCGATTAGGCTTTATTCTAAGCGCTGGTCTGGGAATATTGCGGTGGTTGATCTTGCCACCTTCTAGTGATCAGGTCGGGCTTTTTTATTTGGCGGGGTTGTTGGGAGCTCTGTCTGGCGGTATGCTCAGCACCACACAACATGAAGGTCTATGGGAAAATAACTACCCACCACCGGCGGATATTCGCAGGACAGTTCGCCAGGGCCATCTCGAAATTATCGGTAGAACGCTTCCAACTCAGTTCACAAAGCGTTTGTTTGATGTTATTTTCGTTATTTGTGGAATAATCCTATCAACTCCAATTTGGTTAATTTGTATATTTGTGCTTTGGCTGGAGGATCCCGGACCGATATTCTTTGTAAAAAATTCTGTTGGTAAAGGGGGAATTAATTTTCATCAATTCAAGTTCCGCACGATGGTTCGTGGTGCTGAGCGCTCCACGGGGCCAATTCTTGCTCGGGAG
>JASFVL010000153.1:0-8685 GCA_050049875.1 Anaerolineales bacterium | reverse complement strand
GTCCGGATGGACAATAAAGACAATTTCGTAGTCGCGCATAGAATCCTCCTTTCCTCGGGATTGCCCCTGGACGGCGCGAAAGCGCCAGAAGCGGAAAGCATACATTATACCCTAGCTTTTAACTAGGTGTGAAGTTTAACATAAAGAGGGATATTTGTATAGGTTAGAATAAGCCCCACTCCGCTCCTGCCCCCTCTTCCATGTAAGAAGGATCCCACATCTCCACGCCCATCTCAATTGTCGTCTCTCGATCTAACGATGTTTTAGCTTTCGAGCGGGTCATCTCTAACAAAGCTGGTGCGTATGGGCAAAAAGGAGTTGTCATGATCATATTAACATGAGCCTTTTGTTCTTCGATAATAACATCCCGTACTAACCCAAGTTCAATTATATTTAGACCTAACTCAGGATCGACAACTTCTCTAAGATCCTCTTTTAGCCTTTCAGCTAGTTTAGGATGGGTACTTTCAGCTTGCCAAAGTACGGTTGTTCCGCCCTCAGAGCTCATAATTAATTCTCCACCTTTGAGACTTCAATTTTTTCTGGTTTCGGCACAACGTATGTGCAATAAGAGTCGCCATTTAGAATACAATTTACCTTTTCAACGGGTACAGATAAAACAGTGGAGATGAGTGTTTGATCGACCGAACACACTTCAGGGTGTGATTGTCCAACATGATAATATGGACAACTAACCTCACGGATATGGTAATGATCTCCTCGTTGTTCCCACTCAACAGTAAATCCTTCTTCAGCTAAAAGAGTTTTCAGTAAATCCAAGCGCTCTTCTGTGTCGAGGTGATCAATGTCTGCCTCAGAAGTGTAGTCTTCGGCCATATCAGCAGCCATCTGTGAGAACAATTTCCCCACCATTGGTTCGGGCATAGTCTCCTTGATTTGTTCCAATAGGCGAATAGTTAGCTGCAGGTAACGGGTGGGGAATTGCTCCATGCCTTTATCGGTTAGGAAATATAACCTATGAGGACGTCCGACACCGTGTCGTTCCTCCTCCGAGGTAACCATCCCATCTGCCTCGAGCTTATTGATATGATGTCTAACGGAGATTGGATTTATACCAACAACATCTGCAAGTTCGTTTATCGTACAACGTTGTCGGGTCAAGAGGGTTTTGAGAACGCGCTTACGTGTGCTGGTCATTTTATTTTTCTAGGGCAAGAAATATTGATTTTTTTACCGTTGGAAGGTCCGTCTTCTCGCTGATTATGCGAGACATGGTAATCTAACTTAGG
This sequence comes from Anaerolineales bacterium, assembly GCA_050049875.1. Taxonomy (GTDB): domain Bacteria; phylum Chloroflexota; class Anaerolineae; order Anaerolineales; family UBA11858; genus JASFVL01. The sequence goes on along the minus strand of JASFVL010000153.1, from coordinate 7,435 downwards.
CGCAGTATACCATCCCACTACCACTGTGTCAATAATTTATATGAATTTTATCTAAAATATTGACGCAATTTTTTGTGCGTGCTATAATCTGACCAAGATATTTTTGATATTTCTATTAAATATTTGTTCAACCTTAAGCACTCTGTTATAATCACTTGGTTTGTAATATAAGTAGCAATCTACTAAGCTTGGTTTAGAAAATAATCATACAAGGAGAGCACGATACATGTCCGAATTGGTAATTAGAAATCTTCATGTAAATGTAGAAGATACGGAGATATTAAAGGGTGTAGATTTAACCATAAATAAAGGAGAAATCCACGCCATAATGGGCCCAAATGGGACTGGAAAATCGACATTAGCGTATGCGCTGATGGGGCATCCAACCTATGAAGTAACGCAAGGGGAAGCAATTTTTAAGGGACAAAATATATTGGATCTGGATCCGGATGAGCGTGCCCATTTAGGCGTATTTTTGGCTTTCCAATATCCAGTATCTGTATCAGGTGTTTCTGTTGCCAACTTTTTACGAACAGCGATAAATTCAAATCGTAAAGCGCAAGATCCAGAAGATAAGGGGATCCCCATCCCTCAATTTAGAAAGATGCTAAAAGAAAAAATGGATCTACTCGAGATGGAACATTCCTTCGCTGGTCGTTATTTGAATGAGGGATTTTCTGGTGGTGAGAAGAAACGGGCTGAGATCTTGCAGCTGGCAGCACTTCAACCCGAGATAGCCATTTTGGACGAGACGGATTCAGGGCTAGATATCGATGCTTTGCGCATAGTCGCTGATGGCGTGAATACGCTTAGTGGACCCGACCTCGGCGTACTGATCATAACTCACTATCAACGAATACTTAATTATATAAAGCCTGATTTTGTCCATGTCATGCTTAACGGTCAAATTGTTGAATCTGGAGGTCCCGAACTAGCTATTCAATTAGAAGAACATGGGTATGAATGGCTGCGCGAGAAGTATGGGAAGGTGGCAGCATAATAGGGATGTCAAAACTGAGGGGTGGCTATTAAATGGTTGAAGCCTATTCTGCAGTTTTTGGAGGTAAAAAATGGCTACAGATACTCAAATTATAGATGGTATAGGAGAATACAAATGGGGCTTCAGAGATCCTGAAACCCATGTGTTTAAGAGTCGTAAAGGTTTGGATAAGGATGTCGTAGAACAAATATCCGACCTCAAAAATGAACCGAAATGGATGCTGGAATATCGTTTGAAGGCACTCGATCATTTCAAACAACGTCCCATCCCTAAGTGGGGAGGTGATTTGTCTTCCCTCGATTTAGAGGATATTTACTATTATGTCAAACCGACCGAACAAGAAGGACGTTCTTGGGATGAGGTTCCTGACACAATAAAAGAGACCTTTGATAGATTAGGCATTCCAGAAGCTGAACAGAAATTTCTCGCTGGAGTTGGTGCACAATACGAATCGGAGATGGTTTACCATAGTATCCACGAGCACCTTGAAGAGCAGGGTGTGATCTTTAAAAGTATCGAGAATGGTTTGCGAGATCATCCAGATCTTTTCCGTGAGTATTTTGGAACTATTATTCCGATCGAGGATAATAAGTTTGCTGCTCTGAACAGCGCTGTGTGGTCGGGAGGTTCTTTTGTTTATGTCCCACCCGGGGTGAAAGTGGATTTACCACTTCAGGCATATTTCCGTTTGAACGTCGCTAATATTGGCCAGTTTGAGCGCACCCTCATCATTGCTGACGAAGGTTCACAGGTGCATTATGTTGAAGGCTGTACAGCTCCTCAATACACTACAGATTCTTTCCACAGTGGTGCGATTGAGATTCTTGTCAAGAAGGGTGCCCGTGTCCGCTATACGACGATACAGAATTGGTCAAATAACGTGTACAATCTAGTAACCCAGAGAGCTATCGTCGAGGAACAAGGGAAAATGGAATGGGTTGATGCCAACTTGGGTTCTAAACTGACAATGAAGTATCCTTCTTGTTATCTAATGGGTCCTGGCTCTCATGGGGAGATCCTATCCATGGCTTTCGCTGGTCGTGGGCAGCACCAAGATACTGGGGGAAAGGTGCTCCATTTTTCGCCTCATACAAGCAGCAAAATAATCTCAAAATCCATTAGCAAAGATAGTGGAAGAGCATCCTACCGTGGCCTGCTGAAAGTCCACAAGGGATCAAATGATGTGCGATCTAATGTGGTTTGTGACGCGCTTCTGCTTGATGACACATCACGTTCTGATACGTATCCATACATCGAAATCGACGAACAAGATGTCACGATAGGTCACGAGGCGTCAGTTTCAAAGGTCGGAGAGGAGCAGCTCTTTTACCTGATGAGCCGTGGGCTGAGTGAGGAAGAAGCTACGGGGATGGTTGTTTCAGGGTTTATTGAACCGCTAGTCAAAGAACTACCGATGGAATATGCGATTGAAATGAACCGCTTGATCCAACTTCAAATGGAAGGATCAATAGGTTAACCGAACAAAATACTGGTTCGAAGAAATTGGTATATTGGAGTGATAATATATGACAGCAAAAGCTGTTTCAAGAACACGAAGATCAAGAAGGCCAAAACAGCGTGAATTTTCATTTTCTCAGGAAGTAATACCTAATCTTGGGGGTAATGGGTCGGGAATACTAGCTCAGTATCGTTCCAACGCTTGGGATAGTTTTCAGAACTTACCCTATCCAACAACAAGAGATGAGCCATGGCGGCGTACCGATTTACGACAATTAGAAGCTGATACATTTAAGCTTCCCATGGGAGAAAATACAAAGAATTTAACGCCGTTACCAGGTAGATTGCTTCACCCTTTGGTAGGTGAAGAGCACGCTGGACAGATAACTTTAGTTCCAGGTGATCTTCAAGTAAAAACAAATCCTGAGTTGAAAGATCAAGGGATTATTTTTACTGATTTACTAACTGCGGCGAATCAATATCCCGGATACCTTGAAAAGATTCTTGGAAAAGTAGTCAAGCCTAGGGAGGGAAAATTCTCTGCGCTAACAGCTTCTTTTTCACAATCTGGCGTTTTTATCTACATACCCAAAGGTGTCCAATTGGAGCAACCGCTTCACAGTGTTTTTTGGACTCCTGGTGTTGGTTTGGCGCATCTATCCAACCTTTTAATCTATTTGGAGGATAATGCTTCCATCACCTACGTTCATGAAAACGCTTCACCAACAGAAAATGATGGTCAAACCTTAGTTGGTTGTAATGTGGAAATTCATGTTGGGAGAGGTGCAAATCTGCGATTTGTGGAACTTCAATCCCTTGGACTCAATGTATGGAACTTCACTCATGAGAGAGCGCGTATTGAACAAGATGGCAATCTAGATTGGGTATTTGGGGCAATTGGTAGTCGTTTGACGAAGAATTTTTCAGATCTGGACCTTGTAGGACGTGGATCATCAGGTCGGATGTCCGGCTTTTACTTTACTGACGGCGTTCAACATCTTGATCATGACACCCAACAAAATCATATGGCTCCAAATACAACCAGTGATTTGCTCTTCAAAGGAGCATTGAAAGGTCGCAGCCGTTCAGTATGGCAGGGAATGATCTATGTCGCCGAAGGTGCTCAGCAAACAGATGGTTATCAAGCCAATCGAAACTTAGTTCTCAGTGAAAAAGCTAGAGCCGACTCGATACCTGGTTTGGAGATATTAGCGGACGATGTGCGCTGTACACATGGTGCAACTGTGGGTAAAATTGATCCTGAGTTGATTTTTTATTTGAGAAGCCGTGGAATCCCAATATCTGAAGCAGAACGTCTCGTGGTAGAAGGTTTTTTTGATCCAATTATGCAGCGTATTCCCTTTGAAGGTGTTAAAATCAGATTCCAAAACGCAATTGAAGACAAGATGTCAACGTAACCGAGTGTTTGGAAAACTTTTATCGTGCTCTATATTTCAAGGTTTCATTAAGTAGCAGTTTTAATTTATTAGCAGGATTATTACAAACATAATTTCGTGCAAGAGTAAGAGGAGATTGCATTGGCTAGTTTACCCTTTACCTCCCCCCCGGATGAAGATCGCGATTATCAAGTTGGTGATATTGTAGAAGTATATTGTGATCATGATAAAGATGATGATCGTATCCGCGATTGGTTGGAAGGTGTGATCGTACAGGTTGACCCAAAAATGGTGGCGATTCAGTTTCATGAGAATGTCTATTTGACCGATGGATGGATGGTCCCAGATCACGTTTTATGGTGTCCAAAGGACTCACCCAATATGCGAAGACCCAGGCGCCGACGTCGTCGTAAATCCTCAAAGTCCTGAGCGCAAATATTAATTATTAATGGTATGTGGATATCCTCAAAGAGTAAAATAAACACATAAAAGCTATGGCCTTTAAAGTTGCGCATGAAACCCAATTAAATCTTGAGAGTATCCGCTCAGATTTTCCTATCCTTGGACGTGAAGTTCGACCTGGTGTCCCTCTCGTTTATATGGATTCGGCTGCGACGAGTCAAAAACCCCGTCAAGTGATAGAAGCAATAGACTCATACTATCGCAAGACGAATGCTAATATCCATCGGGGTATTCATACCTTAGCGGAAGAATCCACCTTCTCTTATGAGTTGGCCCGGAAGAAGATTGCCGATTTTATTGGCGCTGATTCAGCTTCGCAGGTGATATTTACCCGCAACACAACCGAATCGATTAATTTGGTTGCCCAAAGTTGGGGGCGTGCGAACCTACAAGACGGTGATTTAATCATTCTAACCGAAATGGAGCATCACTCAAATCTAGTTCCCTGGCAGATGTTGGCAGCTGAACTGAATTTGAGATTAGAATTCATACCTGTTACGGAGGATGGCTTACTCGATTTAGATTTCTATACAAAATTATTGGATTCTAAACCGAAGTTGGTAACTTTTACACACATGTCGAATGTGTTGGGAACGATTAACCCCGCTAAGGAAATTATACGATTGGCTCATGAAGCGGGTGCGGTTACATTGATTGATGGCGCCCAATCTGTTCCGCACCTCCCTGTGTCTGTACGGGAACTCACCCCCGATTTTTTAGCGTTTTCAGGTCATAAAATGTGTGGCCCGACCGGTATCGGAGTTCTTTATGGACGTAAGGATTTGTTGGAAGCCATGCCTCCCTTCATGGGGGGTGGGGACATGATAAAACGGGTTCAACTGCGCTCTTTTAGTCCCAACGTCCTACCTCATAAATTCGAAGCCGGCACGCCCGCGATTGCAGAAGCAATTGGTTTAGGAGCAGCTGTCGATTATCTTTCCTCAATTGGAATGGAGAGGATATTCAAACATGAGCATCAGATCATCTCGCATGTTCTTGAACGCTTAGCTGAAGTTCCAGGTGTAAAAGTATTCGGACCCGAAGCAGATCAAAAAGGTGGAGTTGTCTCCTTCACATTGGATGATCTTCATGCCCATGATGTCTCTCAAATATTAGATACGGTAGGGGTAGCTGTGAGAGCAGGTCATCACTGCGCAATGCCTTTGCACAATAATTTTGGTGTTCCCGCAACAGCCAGAGCAAGCTTTTATTTATACAATTCGATCGCTGAAGTTGATCGTTTGGTGGCGGGGTTATATAAAGTCAAGAAAATTTTTGCTTGAATCAATCCTATTGTTAACAACTTATACAACTGGAAGTACTCAATGGATGACCTCTATCGCGAACTGATCATAGACCGTTATAAAAATCCCCTTTACCGTGGAGAATTACAGCCCCACGACATAAGCTTTGAAGATGATAACCCATTATGTGGGGATCACATCCGGATTGAATTACGTTTAGACGAAGATGAACGCGTCTCAGAAGCTGTTTTTTCCGGAGATGGATGTGCGATATCCCAAGCATCAGCGGACCTCTTGGTCGAATCAGTCCTAGGCAAAAAGTTAGATGAAGTCAAGGCATTGACGAAAGAGGATGTACTTGACCTTTTGGGGATAGAACTTGGACCTGTCCGTCTTAAGTGTGCTTTACTGTCGCTCAAAGTCCTAAAAGCCGGAGTCTATGGGTTGGGTGAAGCCAGCGATGATTTGGTTGAGTAAGATAACCTAGCATTTTTAACCGATTAATCAAATCCCCAATTATCAATCAGAAATGTACAACTATAAAAAACTTGACCCTGAGAGTTGTGAATTCTTAGAAATCGTCCCGGTAGAGGAATTGCCAAATGGGGATCGACTCTATGTGGAGATTGAAAATGAGTTCATTGTGCTTTTCAATATCGCGGATGAAATATATGCCATAGCCGATATTTGTTCTCACGATGACGGGCCTCTTGGGGATGGTGATATAGAAGGGCATGATATTGTCTGTCCCCGTCATGGTGCACATTTTGATATTCGTACAGGTAAAGCGCTTTCCCTTCCAGCTGTAGTCGATATCCCCGCTTATCCAATAAGGATTCGTGATGGGGTAATTGAAATCGGGATACCAAAGAAAGATTAACTAGGGGGAACTACAAGGGTTTATTTAGTGGACTTACGCACTTCAAGGATAAGGATAGAAGGGTTTGAGCGGGCAACGCCCACCTTATGCCCCCATACATCCCCAACTGCCTACCTTCTGATTTAATAAACGAAATCACTAATCACTTATCTCTCACCCGTCCCCATGCATAAAACGTTGGTACGTATAGAACGCGCTTTCCAAGCGTCCAGGACATAGAATCCAAAGCCTTTAATTCCTTGATATCTTTTGAGCTGACGTCAATCCCTAGAGACTCAAGATCTGAAATTAGGGTTGCCCATTCAGACTCAAAATCATCACGAGTAGGCGTATTGGACCATTGTCCCCCCAGAACACCCGTTTCTACATCCTTCAACGCTACAGAAGAAAAAACACCAGCAAGCTTGCGGCCCATAAGGGGGTCAGCTTCTTGATGGCGAAGGGCTTTTCTTTGCCACAAACCCATCCTTGTCAGCTCTTCAGGGTGATCGATTCGTCCCCCATAGTCTGGTTCTGCCAAGGCAAGCACCGCACCACCTGGGCGTGTGACTCGAACCATCTCATTAATAACTTGAACTGGATTAGTTACCCACATCAATAGAAAGTGACAAAATGTTATATCGAAGGCTTGATTCCTATAGGGCAAAAAGTGAGCATCAGCTTGTGTAAAATTCCCCCGGTTCGGGTTGTTAGATTTGGCAAAGACGAGGAAATCCCGCTTGATGTCAATTGCGTAAATTCTAGATACGGGATGGATATTAAATTCATCCAGTAAAGCTCCAGTGCCGCAGCCTACATCTAGAATCTTTGATGGGGGTTTAAACTTTATACGATTGAAAATATGTCGGCGGATATGCTCCGTCCAGCGGGCTTGTTGACAAAAGCGAGCATGCCAATCGGATGATTTCCAAGTCATGAAGGGTATCGATCTGGAACACTATATGGATGTGTTCCAGTTTATTGCTTAGCTTCTTGCCAAATGGATTCCCATGAG
>JASFVL010000152.1:0-8722 GCA_050049875.1 Anaerolineales bacterium | reverse complement strand
GGATCGAACGCCCATTCTCCAAAGGACAAGTCTCGAATTGGAGCCAGGCTCGACCGGGGACTTTCATCTCGGCGCGTAGGAGCATCTTACTATCCGGCTGGAGGTGCTCCACCCGCCAAAAGTCCAAGGCGTCGCCCGGCCGCAGTTCTTGCGGGTGCCTGCGCCCACGGCGGTACCCCACCCCACCGATCATCCTGTCCAATAAACCTCGCAAACGCCAAGCCCAATTGGCGTACAACCAACCATTTTCACCCCCAAGGCTGGTGAAGGCTTTGTAAACCACCGCAGGTGGGGCTCCGATCTCCAGCTTACGCTGTTCGATGATCATGCCCTCCTGGGTGGAGAGGCGTACGGGTTGGATATCACCTTGGCTGTTGGAGAGTGCATCAGTCCAGGCGGTTTCTACATCCTGAGCATCAAGGCTCGAGAGAGCATCCTGCACCGCTTGGCGGTAGCCGATCAGTTTGATCTCCGGGAAAAGATCTTGCGCACGTCGGTCACGCACGATCACCTCGTTACGCAAACCCTCGATCAAAGGCCGGGCGATAACTGCGGGGATGGGGGTGACCCAATGCACCCAGTAGGAGGATAAGCGCGGGGTCAGCACCGGAACTGGGACGATCCAGCGGCGCAAGCCGCGCACCTCTGAGTATCCCCGCAGCATGTCCCCGTAGGTGATCACATCCGGCCCTCCAATCTCTAAGATATGATGTTCTTTGTCATCAAGACGCAAAGCGGCGATTAAATAATCAAGCACATTTTGAATGCTGATCGGCTGTATGTTGGTGAAGACCCATTTGGGGGAAATCATGATTGGGACGCGCTCACTGAGGTAGCGGATCATCTCAAAGGAAATGCTGCCCGCCCCAACAACCACACCGGCTCTGAATTCGGTCACCGCCACCCCGTTGGCGCGTAAGGCATCACCAGTTTGCTGGCGGGAGCGCAGATGTGGTGAAAGATCCTCACCCGTCTCGCCCAGACCACCCAGGTAGATGATGCGCTCCAAGCCTGCCTCCCCAGCAGTTTGGGCGAAGCCTCGAGCAGCTTTCAAGTCCCGTTCGTGAAAATCGCTACCCCCCATCATGCTGTGGACCAGGTAATAAGCAGCTTTTGCCCCTTTCAGGGCCGGCAGCAAAGTCTCAGGCTGCAAGACATCGCCCTGAAAGACTTCAACTTGGGAGAGCCAACGGCGACCATGCAAGCGCGCTGGGTCGCGCGCCAAAACACGGACGGAGTAACCTCCTTCCAGCAAGTGCGGTACCAACCGCCCACCGATATATCCTGTAGCACCGGTCACCAGAACCGGTCCGTTATTTACACTCATCAAACCTCCTGGCGGGCGCGCTTATATTCCGCTAAGATGCGCTCACGCGCCCAACCGTGATCTATTATCGGAGCAGGGTAATGTTTACCAACCACCACGCCGCAATCGCGCTGCTCCGCTTCCGTCATCTTCCATGGCTGGTGGATTCTCTTGGTGGGGACAGCACTCAGCTCCGGTATCCAGCGCCGAATGTAATCGCCTTCCGGGTCATGCTTGGCACCCTGCAACGTGGGGTTGAACACCCGAAAATAGGGAGCCGCGTCCGTTCCGGTACCCGCCGACCACTGCCATCCACCGTTGTTTGCGGATGGGTCGCCATCAATCAAATGTTGCATGAACCAGTACTCACCCCAGCGCCAATCAATCAGCAGGTCCTTGACCAAGAAAGATGCCACCACCATTCGGGCGCGGTTGTGCATCCAACCAATTGCCATTAACTGGCGCATGGCAGCGTCTACGATGGGATAGCCCGTACAGCCTTGAGTCCAAGCCTGATACTGGGTCTCATCATTTACCCAACGGATGGAACGAAGGTCTGTTCGGAAGCTTTCCTCTCGCACCTGCGGGAAGTGGTGCAAGATGGCAATAAAAAACTCACGCCATATCAACTCTTGGAGCCAGGTTTCGGCACCTTTTCTGCTTTCACCCTTTGGGGCACGTTCCAGCGCTGCGCGCGCCGCCACGATCGCCTGGCGCGCCGAAAGCATCCCAAAGCGCAAGTATGGTGACAGTCCTGAGGTGGCCTGTAGGTCGACCCGGTTACGTTGATGGTGATAGCTGTAAACTGGGGCGTCATCACCTTCCGTGAAAGCCTGCAAACGACGAAGGGCTTTGCCTTCGCCAGGGGAAAAAGGGATTTCATCCGGCAGCACAGGTCGCTCCGGGAGCGGTTCGCTGGTGAGACCTGTTGGTGTGGGAATACCTGCCGGTGGTGGAAGCAAACTCCCATCGGAAGGAGGTGCAAGCGCCTTCCAAGCGCGGCTGAACGGTGTGAAAACGGTATATGGATCCCCATCGGCTTTTTTGACCCAATCGGGGTGCTGAACGGTCAAGCCATGAGTGAACCGTACCGGAAGTTGGTTGATTATCTCGGCGTCGCGTCTCTTGGCGTAAGGCGAGAAATCCTCTTCTGCGAAGATTTGACCCGCATGCCCTTCGGAGACCAGTTCCCCAAGAACTTGTTGCGGCTTACCTCGGCGCACAACCAAAGTCGATCCACATGCTTCTATATCTTCAGCCAGGGATCGCAGGGAAGCCAGCATGAAAGCCAAGCGCTTCTCCCCAACGTAGGGTGAGGACCACAGGGTTTCGTCCAGGATGAAAAGTGGAATGACACGCTCAGCAGACGAGAGCGCCTGGTTAAGAGCCTGATTATCGTGCAAACGCAGGTCACGCCGGATCCACCAAATTGCGGTCTCCATGATGCTTAATTATGCCTCATTATTCCAAATTTAGAGATTCTTGTAATATTCCTGCGAAAACCTACCGCATGGAAGCGGCGACTTTTACTATCCAGAGCAATTTGAATGTCATCCGCCACGCGCATTCCACCCAACGCAACAGCAGCGGTCGACTGCCCTGGGAAGATACTATCGCCCACCATCCAAAGGTTTCTACCAAGCCTCGGTCCCCTGGTTCGGAACAAGTGCGTCTGGGGATAACCGCCGACCCAACCACGAGCTCGCCGGGTGAAGCGCCGAAAGGTGACCGGTGTACCGGGGAGGATCAACTCAGCAGCCCCGCGCAGACCAGGCAGCGCTCTTTCAGCTGCAGTCAAAACGCGCTGTTGGTAATTCGTCTTGCGCCTCTCGTAAGCCTGACGGTCACTATCATAAAGATCCCACCAAGCGTTGAGTTGAGTGTGCGTACTGATAGTCAACGCCCGACGCCCCAACGGAGCTCGGTTTCCATCGCCTGTTGGACTGAGGGAAAGAAAAACCGTATTGCCCTCTCCCAGCGGCTCACGGACGATAACCTGATGGTGGAGGGGGAAATCAGCTGGGATTATACTGTCTTCCAAGCCGACATAGAGAGTAAAAGCCCCCCAGCCATCCTCGGGATGGAGAGGCACACGACTTTTTCTGGGGAAGTTGCCGCCGTCCAAAAGCTGGCTCAGGTTCCAGGGTGGTAAGTTGACCACAACCAAATCGGCGTGATAGGGCTCCCCGCGCCGAACTTCAACCTGAGCAAGGCCATTGTCCCTCATTCGAATTGCGGTGACTTCTTTGCGATAATGCACCCGGCCACCGTGATTTCGAATGGTTTCAACCAGAGTCTCCGCCAGCGCGCCCATCCCGCCACGGACATGCACCACACCGCGCCGGGGTAGATCTAGAGCCGAAGCAGCGTATAGAGCATTGGCATAACGGCTGGTCGTTTGGGCTGAGATCAGCAACTGGGCATCCACAAACATGCGCAAGCGTTGAGATGTGCCCCTGAGGTGAGCGGATGCGGGTCGAAAAACATCAGCAATCAATCCTAGCCAAGTTCCTGGATCAGAGGAGGTGCGCAGCCAATCCAAGCCCTGCCCCACGAGAGAAAGCGCCTGAGCAGGAGTCTGCGGTGGCCAGGGGAGTCCGCGCAGCGCAAGATCCCAGAGGGCATCAGCGGTTCGCTCCTGCCAGCGGAAAAATGGTTCGCTTTCCACACCAAAGGCTTCCCGGCGGGAATCCCAGCGGCGCTCATCCGACCAGCGAACAGCTTGAGCACTATCGGGCAAATGCACGATCATCGCCGGGTCAGCGGGACGCACAGGCCAGGCATTAACACCAGCCACTTTTGCTAGCTTATCCATCGGCCCGCCCGGGTAGAAGCCCCCTGCCAAGGTCGCACCTGCTTCAAAGCGGTAACCTTGGTGATAAAAGGTACCCGCGCAGCCTCCCGGGTAAACATGCGCTTCGAGCACAGTGACATCGAAGCCCGCCTTGGCTAAAACCGCTCCAGTGCTCAAGCCCCCCATACCCGCGCCGACGACGATGACACGTTCCATCAGCTCTTAGCTCCGGCGGGTGCGCACGCGCAGCGCAAAGACTGCCAGGGCGTACATGGCTAAGGCCAGCAACAGACAAGCCAGCAGGGCTTTTCCGATCACATCCGCATCCCAACCCTGATTTATGAGGGTTCGCATGGCTTCCAAGACATAGGTTATGGGGTTGAAGCGCGCCGCAGTTTTCAACCATCCACTAAGAAGATCCAAAGGAACAAAGGTAGGGGCCAGGAAGGTGAGTGGGAAAAAGACGAAACTAGCGCCTTGGGTTGCCGCGGCACTGCCGCTTCCAAGTGCAGCAGAGACTGTAAAACCGGCGAACCCGGTTCCCAGGAGCACAGCCAGACCAATGGCAGCGTAGAGCCCAGCGAAGCCAGTTGCGGATTTCAAACCCATGATCAGTGCGGCGCCAATGACGATGTGGGCTTGCAAACCCAAGATCAAGGCGCCAGCCAGGATCGGGCCCAGCAGAAGCGCTGTGCGGCTGACCGGGGTGAGCAGCAGCTTGTCAAAGTAACCACTCTCGATGTCCCGCACCAGGTTTTGCGCAGCCACCCCAGCACCCGATAAGGAAGAGCTGACGATGGACAGCGGCAGGATGAAACCCAGATAGCTGTTGGTACCGAGGTCAGGAATGAACCCCGAAGCCTTCCCAAGGGTGGAGTTATAGATCACCAGGAAGAACAAGCTGATGGCTGCTGGAGGCAGCAGCGCTGAAGGTGTACGGAAAATGGTGACCAAGTTCCTCCAGGTTACCATAAGGATTTGAAGCGGTAGGGCAGCCCGAGGTGTCCCGGAAATTTGTGCCTTCGCATTCTGTTTTCGCATAGCAATCTGCATGACATATTCTCCATTAAGCGACCTCCGCTGCTTCAGCGGAGGTCTTCTCAGCTACCTGCAAGCTCTGTCCGGTGACCTGCAGGAAGACATCATCCAAGGTCGGTTGGGTTAAGGTCAGGGAAATAGGGCGCAGATCCGCGTCCTGTAGCAGACGCATAACCTCCGGGATGGCTTGGGCGGCTTCACTCATATATAAACGCACCGTGTCACGGTCAATTTGGCTGTTCCCGTTTAGACTGCCGACCAAAGAGCTGGCTCGTTCGGCGGTAGGTTGGTCCTCGAAGGCCAGATTGATGGACTCCGTACCAACGGATGCTTTAAGCTTGGCGGGCGAACCTTGAGCTTGAATACGGCCGCGATCGATGATGGCGATCTCATCAGCTAACTCATCGGCCTCCTCCAAATATTGGGTGGTCAGGAAAATCGTAATCCCCAACTCTCGGTTCAGACGCCGCACCTCATTCCAAACGTCCCGCCGACTGGCAGGATCGAGGCCAGTGGTGGGCTCGTCGAGGAAGAGTATCTCCGGCTCGTGCACCAGAGCGAGCGCCAGGTCGAGACGGCGACGCATCCCGCCGCTGTAAGTACCCACCCGGCGTGCCTGAGCCTCGGTGAGATCAACCAATTCAAGCAGCTCGCGCGCCCGTTGACGGGCTTGGGTTGAGTCGGCACCGAAGAGGCGGGCTTGCAGGGACAGCAGCTCGACCGACGTCATCATCGGGTCCAGCCCAATCTCCTGTAGGGCAACCCCGGAGATGCAGCGCACCTTGTCGGCTTGATCAACAACGTCAAAGCCCCCAACCAATGCGCCGCCCTCAGTGGGCAGCGCCAAAGTGGTGAGAATTTTAATCGTAGTGCTCTTACCGGCGCCGTTCGGGCCTAAAAAGCCGAACACCTGGCCCGCGTCAACTTGGAAGGAGACTCCGTCTACGGCGGTGACATCGCCTGGATAGCGCTTCACTAGCTCTTGAACGGAAATCTCCCGATTTGAGATGCAACCATTATTATCAGACATTTACCTTACTCCCTTCTAGATGGGTTATTAATTTATTCAGATTTCTCACTTTTAGCGGTAGAGTGGGGGTGATTGGGCGGGTTGTGCCCTCCCCACCTACCAATCTGCGCAAGGGTACTTGCTGCAGATGATTAATTTCCTTGACAACAACACAAATATACCACATTGTAAATATTTTGTCTATATTTAATTGGGTATTTTTCCATCTTTCGCCCCACACTTCGCTGCCTAGACCCCGATCAATGGAATCCTAAAATATCCTTTACTGGTAAAAAGAGATCCGGATTCGATGCACCCAGTGGATAAAAAACGCCCGCGTAACTGCGAGCGTTTGAAGCCGTAGGGCCAAGCTATCCGCGTGCTGCTGGTCAAAGAAAATGCTGGTTGCGATATCTCGATCGCTAGATTCTATCCCCTTCCCCCAGCAGCTCGGATACGACATCCTCCAGCTCGAGCTTTTCGCCGCGCTTGAGCGCAGCCTCGACCTGTTCGTCGGTCAGGTCTCCGCGCGCCTGCTCAATCAAGCGACCAAAATACCTTCGACCGAAATTCGCGACCTGCGGGTTGATTCGCCCGAGTCCGATGTATTCCAGCCCCTTTTCCTGATCTCCCTCTAGGGCCAGCAATCGACCAAACTCTGTTACGGCAAACGCCTGTCCCCCCTCGTTACCCATCGCCACCTCTGCGCGCAACCTCTCGAACATCTGCTTTCGTCCGGCCTCGAGTTCACCCTGCAAGATCAGTGCATTGGCTATACCTGAGAGTCCGCTGGTGGCCAGCGCGTCGCTGCCGACCTCCCTGGAAAGTTGGAGCGATCGCTGGGCCCGGGCGAGACCCTCCGCCAAATTCCCAAGCTCGAGCTCGGCAAATGCCATGTTCGAATTGATCATCGCCATCTGCTGGCGATCTGAGCGTTGCTCAGCGAGTTCCAGCGCTTGGAGCAACCATTCGCGCGCGCCTTCGAAGTCCTCCAGCGCCCAGGTGGTCAACCCCAAGCTATTCAAAGCGTTAGCCTGAGATTCGACATCCTCCAGCTCACGCGCCACCTCAAGGCTCTGCTTTAAGTATTCGATGGCCTGTTCAAAATCTCCGACCCCAAAACCAAGGTTCCCCAACTGGCGCAGCAGGAACATCTGGTTGGGTTTATCATCTAACTCACGGGCGATCTGCATGGCTTCGTCAAGATACTCCCGACCGACTTCGTAATTGCTTTGCCATGTTCCCACCACACGACCCAGTTCACCCAGCGCCTGGGCCTCAGCTGAGCGGTCCCCCAACCCTCGCGCTTCCACCAACGCCGATTTAAACTGATCGATGGCTGCAGGGTAGTTTCCCTTGAAGCCATATTGCTGTCCGAGCTGCAGGTGCAACTTCAGGCACTGTTCCGGTGCATCGGCGCCTTCAAGCAGCGCCAGCGCACGCAAGCCGACTTCGATCGATTCATCAATGGTCCCGCGCTGTCCGGCCACTTGCGCGGCGCGAGCTGTGTACTCCGAGGCTAACGCTTTCTCATCAGCGCGTTCGTAGTGCTCGGCGATCAACAGATTGTACTCGTCCAGCCGATCCCTGTTGGACTCGACCAGCCACTCGGCGACCTGTTTATGATACCCCCGGCGCTGGCTGGGGACAATGGTCTCATAGACCACATCCCGCAGGATGGCGTGCCGGAAGCCGTATTCGGCAGTACCCTCAAAGGTCGACTCCTCGCGCTTAAAAACCATTTCTCGCCTGTGCAGATCGTTCAGCATACTGGCTACTGCTCCGGCAGTGACCCCCTCCGCGGCGCTCAGGTACGCGGCACCGCTCTCCCAAAAGATGCGCCCAATTACCGAGGCTCGCTGCAGCAGAGCGCGCTGACCAGCTGGAAAACTATCCAGCCGCGACTGCAGCACGCCGACCAGGGTAGCTGGCACTCGCACACGGGCTAACTTATCAACCTGCACTGTCCAGCGGTCCTGCCCCTTGATGATCACGCCGTCATCGATCAGCGCCTTGACGAGCTCTTCCATGTAGTAGGGGTTGCCTTCCGCCCGATCGATGATCAGGTCGCGCAGCCGGGTCGGTACTTTATCGACCTTCTTGAGCAATTCGCGCACCAAGCGCCGGGAGTCCAAGCGTGAAAGCGGGTGCAGCATTATACGGTCGTGAAATAGTTGACCCTCCCCCCACGACGGGCGCCGGTCGTACAGTTCGGGACGGGCCATATAGATGATGAAGAGCGGGATCTCGGTATTCTCTCGCGCCAAGCT
The DNA here is from genome assembly GCA_050049875.1 of Anaerolineales bacterium. Classification (GTDB taxonomy): domain Bacteria; phylum Chloroflexota; class Anaerolineae; order Anaerolineales; family UBA11858; genus JASFVL01. The sequence continues at coordinate 305 of JASFVL010000152.1, read as the reverse complement.
GTTCAGCAGGTCCAGCGAGCGCTCGTCCGCCCAGTGGATGTCCTCGACCTGGATCAAGACCGGGTGAGTCTCTGAAGCGGTTAGGAAGAAATCGCCGAGGTATCGCAGCGCCTCGTCATGAAAGCCTTCCGGATCCTCAAGCTTGGGCGCCACCATGGGGTTCTCTGAGAAGTCAAAACCCACCAGCTGGCCGATCATCGGGGCGATTTTAGGGCTGTCGCCGTTCAGAAACCCGGCAATGCCCTCTTCAAATTTCTGATGTACGACCGCCAGCGGGTCGTTGTCCAGGATTTGAAAACGAAACG
>JASFVL010000005.1:0-35951 GCA_050049875.1 Anaerolineales bacterium | reverse complement strand
AAATCTTTTTGGAAAGATCCCTGCTCGTCTTCCTTTGGGGTAAAGTCGATTATACTTTAGCGAGGTTCTAAGTCAAGGTGACATTTCTGTTGAACAGTTATGGTGACAGAATCGCTGAACAATGACATGTATTTTTTTATAAATGGTTAATCTGTCACAAATAAGTTTGCGTTATATATGTAATGATGGCACTTGTCTTGATTTTGCGCATAACATAAAAAGAAAAAACGCCCCAAGTCTTTAGGGCGTTTTTTGGAGGCTGGGGGCGGAGGACTCGAACCTCCACTTACGGATCCAGAGTCCGCTGTCCTGCCAATTAGACGAGCCCCCAGCGTAATGAGGGAGGGATTTTACCACTCTTAATATCTTGCGTCAAATTTGTGGTGATTTTTGAGATGATTTATTCTTTTGTAGCCAAATTTCTTAACATAATTACCGCGTTATTAATCCGCTCTAGAACTTTTTTCTTTCCGATAATAGCCATGCTCTCGAATAAGGGTGGGCTGACTTTTTGTCCGGTGATAGCGACTCGAAGAATGCCGAAAAGTTGCCCTGCTTTTAAATCCAATTGATCAGCCAGGTTTCGCAGAGGTTGTTCCGCCGTCTCTGGAGATATTTCTTCTAATGATTCAAGAATTCTGTAAACCTGTTGGGCAGCTTGCGCGGATTGGGCAGCACTCATTTTTTTGCCGATCAATTCTCCTGCTTTGGGTTCAACCTGCTCTTCAAAGAAAAACCCCGCCTTTTCAGGTGCCTCCTCTAGGGTATGCAATCGGACCTGAAGGCTGGAGGCAATATCCTCTAGTTTTTCTTCCTTTACTTCGTAGCCCGCTTTTTGGAGGAAGGGTTTAATGCGCGTGGCCAGTTCTGCAACGCTCAAATTGCGAATGTGCAAGCCGTTGAAGTGATCGAGTTTGGAGAAGTTGATCGCTGCCGGAGAGGGGTTCAATCGGTCTAAGCTGAATTTGTCGATCAAATCCTGCATAGTAAAGAACTCAGTCCGGTCGTCATAGCTCCACCCCATCAGCGCAACCCAATTAACAACAGCTTCGGGTAGGTATCCCAGCTTCTTTAGATCTTCGATAAATATGGATTTGCCTCCCTTCATGAGTTGTGCGCTTTCACGTTTGCTCATCTTTCCTTTTCCGCTGGGTTTGAGGAAGATGGATAAGTGCACCCATTCAGGTTCCTCCCAGCCGAACGCTCTGTAGATGAGTCCATGTAACGGAAATGTAGGCAGCCATTCCGAGCCGCGAATAACATGAGTGATATCCATAAGATGGTCATCTACCATCGCTGCGAGATGATAAACAGCCAGACCATCCGATTTTATTAAGATGTAATCGTCCAGGGAGTTGTTTTCTACGCTGATCTCACCGCGCAAGCGATCCTTCACACTGGTTGACCCTTCAAGGGGGGTTTTAAAACGAATAACGTGATTTTCCCCTTGGGTGACACGTTTTGCAGCTTCATCTGGGTCAATTTGGCGGCATTTGCCGTCATAACGTGGATTTCTTTTGTCCTCTTGCTGTTGCTTTCTTATGCGTTCCAACCTTTCCGGTGGGCAAAAACAAGGATATGCGTGTCCGCTGTCCACTAGTTTTTGGGCATAGTGTTGGTAAATTTCCCTGCGCTCTGATTGGTGGTATGGTTTATAGGGTCCCCCTACATCCGGTCCTTCATCCCACTCTAAACCCAGCCACCTTAAGCTCTTGATGAGTTCTTCCTCAGCCCCAGGTACATACCTTTTTTGATCGGTATCCTCGATCCTAAGGATGAACTGTCCTCCAGTTTGATGAGCTAACAAGTAATCGTAGAGCGCGGTGCGACCACTCCCTAAATGGGTTCGACCGGTTGGGGAGGGGGCGAAGCGCACACGGGCTGGTTGGGTTGATTTGCTAGGCATGTTTTTCCTCTTCTGTAATTATGAAAAGACCCCTCACCCTTGCCCTTGAACTGCGTAAGTCTTAGATATATGAGTCTTACTAAAATTCCAGAGCCTTATGCCGCAGGATAACACTCTCCACAAGTCCAATGCTAACTAAGAGAGAGAGCAAAGAACTCCCTCCGTAGCTGACAAAGGGTAGTGTGAGCCCGGTAACGGGGAGCAGGTTTAAGTTCATACCGATGTTGACCAAGGTCTGGAATGAAAGTAGAGTTGCCACACCATAGGCTATCAATGCTCCGTAGGTATCGCGAGCCATACGTGCAGCTCTTAAGCACCGCAGGATTACAAATAGAAGTAGCCCCATGACAATCATTGTGCCGATGAAACCAAACTCCTCGGCCATTGCAGAAAAGATAAAATCTGAATGCCGCACTTTTAAGAAGCGCAGCTGCACTTGAGAGCCGCTGCCATAACCTTGACCGGTCCATCCACCTGATCCGATGCTGATTAATGCTTGTTGCACATTGTAGTTGGCGCCGTGGGTGGCTTCCGGGTCGGGGAAAACGAAGTTTAAGATGCGTTCAACTTGGTAAGGTTTTATTATCCCACTCTCATCGGTGGGATTGTAGTTGATCACCATGATTGGTACTAATATCGCAATGACGATCAAGCTGAGACCACCAGCAATCAATAATTGTTTGATCTTGAGTCCGCTGACCCATAACAAGGCAAACCAGATCACAAAGATAACAATGGAGGTGCTTAAATCGGGCTGAAGCAAGATCCAGATTACGATCCCCATGGTTAACAAGAAACTGCGTATCACCCATTGCACATTGTGGGCTTTTGCTTGGTAACGAGAGAAAAAGTCGGCCATGATCAGGATAATTACAATCTTAGCAAACTCTGAGGGCTGGATCAAAATGGGTCCAACTCGAAACCAACGAGCGGAACCAAACAAACCTTCACCAAAAAGGCTCAAAGCAATCAACAAGCCTGCCGTTCCTAAATACAAGAGGTTGTTGGCTGCTTTCCACATGCGATAATCAATTATGGCGATTAGCATCACAGCCGCAAACCCAATCGCGGCGAATATGAGCTGGCGCTGGTCAAAATCAGCAAGCTCGATATTGCCAGCAATCGCTGAGCGGATCATCGTGATACCAAAGATGGTCAGCAGGGCGACTGCACCTAAAAGCCAGAAATCGAAATGTCTCCAATTAATATCACGCATTTGTAATTCGTTTGCCTAATAAATATCAGTCAATTGCACACAAGCTTGGTGATTATATGCCTCTCCTTTTTGGACCTCGCACAGGAATATCAGCGATTAAGCGCTGCTGACGTCCGTCTTGATTCATCTCAATCTTTACAGCAGAAGGGTCAATCTCGATGTGACGTGAGATAACCTCGATCAATTCATCTTTAAGCGTTTCCAAGTTGCTTCTGGTCAGATTTGTGCGGTCGTGAACAAGGACCAAATGGAGGCGTTCCTTTGCTTGGTCGGCGCTTTTCTTTTTTCCAAGGAGGCGTGCTAGAAAATTGCTCATGTCAATCTCCTCCTGAGCGAATCATGCGGGCTAAACGTCCTAAGATGGTGTTACCTTTCTCAAGGTCTAAGAAGGGAACTTGTTCTCCCCGTAGGCGGCTAGCGATATTTCGAAAAGATTCTCCAGCGTAACTTTTCCCGTCTAGAGATATCGGAACACCGCGATTGGTGCTCACGACCACGTTGTCATCCTCGGGAATTATGCCCAGTAATTCAATGGCGAGCAATTCGACAACATCCTCTGTAGTAAGCATATCACCGCGCCGAACCATCGAAAGATTGAGACGGTTAATGATCAATTGAGGTGGCCCTTTCTCCTCAGCCTCGATCAATCCAATAATTCGGTCGGCATCCCGAACAGCCGCCACTTCAGGATTGGTCACTACTACACTTAGGTCCGCTGGAGCGAGAGCATTGCGAAAGCCACGCTCGATGCCGGCTGGAGAATCGATCAGGATCCAATTGTGAGTGTTTTTCAATTCATCACATAGGTTTACCATGTCGCTGGGGGAGACGGCTGTTTTATCCCGTGTTTGTGCTGCGGGGATGAGGAACAATCCGGGAAGCCTTTTGTCTCGAATCATCGCCTGACGAAGCCTGCATCGACCCTCAACAACATCGACCAAGTCGTAGACGATACGATTTTCTAATCCCAAGATGACATCAAGATTGCGTAGCCCGATGTCAGCGTCGATGCAGACAACTTTCTGGTTTTGAGCAGCCAAGGCAGCACCCAGGTTAGCGGTGATGGTGGTCTTTCCTACACCGCCTTTACCTGATGTGATTGTAACGACTTTTCCTATTGTCATATCTATAACCTCAATCTGTGAGGGAGTGGATTCTGAATCATGCCTCATGATTTACCCTTCAAGCCCCAAGCTTCCGCTACCACCTGTCCCTCGATCAACCGGGCTATTTCAGGATGGGACACAGTCTCTTGGGGAGGAGTGATGCTGATCTCTCCAGCGATTCGTAGTTGGGTTGGGGAGAGGTCTAGCGCGCACACAACGGCGTTGTTATCGCCCTCAGCTCCAGCATGGACCATACCGCGTAAATGACCCCATACGACGACGTCCCCTGCGGCGATGATTTCCGCACCAGGGTTAACGTCTCCAATGATTACAACATGCCCAGGATATTTCAAACTGTGCCCAGAGCGCAGCGTACGGCGCACAAGGATGGCTTCTTCAGCATCCATGGCGGATTCTAATTTGCGCTTGATCAAATCTGGCCTAGGTTTTGTAAGGCGCGTAGCCAACCCCAGAGCTTGAGCTGTGCTTTCTGTGGTTGGTGAATTGCTCAGCACTGCCCATAAGGTAAGCCCTCGATCTGCAAGGGAGTCCCGTAGAGAACCCATCTCTGCGGCTTTGAGAATATGGTTTCCAACATCTAATACCAAACGAGCACCCTCTAAAAATTCGGCTTTTTGTTCAAGTTGTTTCAGCAGTAATGCGCGGATTTCTGACCACTCTCCGTCACCCAGTTTTACGAGCAGCCCTTCACGGATTCCCTTTATTTGGATCTGCTGAGACATAATTTCAGACTCGCGTTTCTAATTCTTATTACATTTTCTAACGATGATTTCATCAATTTTGCGCCTGGCACTCGCGATTATAGCATGGGCATCCCCATTTTGGGTTCCAGGAAATTGCAGGAACCCCTCTGAATCAGGGTGGGGCTAAGGCGCTATCAACTGCCTTGATTTCAAAATACGCTTCTAGCATTCGGCGAACAATTGGACCAGCAACGCTGGCACCCTCACCCCCATTGTATACAAATGCGACTACAGCGACCTCTGGGTTGTCATATGGCGCGTAAGCAACGGTCCAAGCATGAGTTGGCCAGTCTCCAGGTTTGCATAAGTTCTTCGCGTTAGCGAACTCGTCACAATATTCCGCCGTCCCTGTTTTCCCCGCCGCAGGAATAGTTACATTTTCAAACTCTCGGGCAAGGGTACCGCTGGTAACAGCAAGTCGCAATCCTTCTTGGACCAAATCAACGACCCATGGTTGAACTGTTGTCTTTTCCCCAGTGAGTTTTGCTTCGCAGCCGCCAGCACTGGTAGGATCGCTATAAACATCTATGAGTTCGTCCTTAGTGATGTCCCATCTAATCTCTGGTTGGAATGGTTGGACCACATTGCCCTCACTATCGCTGATTTCCCGGATAAGAGTTGGACGCATAAGTTTTCCATCGTTGGCAATCGTGGCCGCGGACATCAGTACCTGTAGTGGTGTGGCGACAACAAATCCTTGTCCCACACTGGCGATATATGTGTCCCCAATCGACCAGTTTTCTCCATGGGTGATGCGCTTCCATCTAGGATCAGGGATTAAGCCATCAGCCTCGTCAGGCATTTCGATACCTGGAAAATCGCCATATCCCAAAGCGCGAGCGTAAGTACCCAAACGGCAGATCCCAAGTCCTTCAGGGACCTCATCTTTGTAGCCGCCACCCAATTTATAGAAATACACATTGCTCGAATTTGCAATACCACCGAGAAAATCCAATTGCCCGAACCCCGCTTCATTCCAATCCACGAAGTCACGGGCGTAGCCGGGATCGTTGGGGGTATATTTTTCTGTTATCTGGATTTTGGGCGGTGTGTCGATGATTTGATCCGGGTTAACTACAACTTCATTTAATGCACCAACTGCAGTGGAAAGTTTAAACACAGAACCTGCCGGGAGTTCTGCGCCGACTGCGTGATTGAGCAAGGGATCACGCACATCTTGAGTTAATTGTTCATAATAATAGGTCGGGATGACGCGCGCCATGCGGTTATTCTCATAGGTTGGATAGGAGACCATGGCAAGAATTTCACCAGTTTTTGGGTTGATGGCAATAACTACACCGCTGGTGATACGGATTTCGTTGAAATATTGGTTCCAGGAATCGATTTCGCTGAGTAGGATCGCCTCGACAGCTTGCTGGAGACGAGTGTCGATCGTTAGGGTTAAATTTTGACCCGGTATGGGAGCAATTTGTGGACGTACGTCACGCAGCGTTTGTCCGGCAACATCAACCTCCACAACCCTCTTGCCAGGTTTGCCCGCCAAAATCGTTTCGAAGTATCTCTCAATGCCTGCATATCCAATTTTGTCTCGATTAGGAACGAATCCGCGCTCTCGATAGTAGCTTTCATCAGCCGCTGAGATTGGGCCCAGGAATCCGATAATTGAGGCTGTTAGGGAGCCAGTTGGATAATCGCGAACAGCTTCGATTTCGATGTCTACGCCAGGCCAATCTAAAGATTTTTCTTTTACGATCATCGCTGTGGTTCTATCTACATTACATTGAATTTTAACAGCTTCGTATGGGGCACTCGTCTGACCATAGTTCACGATTTGCGTGATTCCATGTTCCGAACGGCATGGGACGTAAGGAGTTTCAGGTGTAATTGCACCTAAGTTGATTGGGAAGTTTAGCATGTCAGCGAGTTGCCGGAAGATCTCTTGAACGGCGCCTGGATCATCTGGCAGTAGTGCTGGCGTGATGACGACGTTATATGATGCGATATTGCGTGCGAGCACATATCCGTTGCGATCGTATATCACCCCTCGGAGCGTGGGTATGCTTTTTTCACTGATACGATTCTCTTGAGCGATATCCGTGAAGGTTTCACGCTGAAGTATTTGGTAATTAAACAACTGAAATGCGTAAGTACCAAATACTGCCAATAAGATGATGGCAAAAATTAGAATCCGCCATGTCGATAGGTGATTTTCTAAAGTTGCTGATCCATTCATAGTGAGACTAATTTGTTAGTATCTGTTATTGACATAGTATCGAAATCTACAATTCCAATTCTTTAGGGTGTAGCCATTCTGCTAGATCGCGGAGGAGGGCGTAGATCGGAACAGCGATGATCAAGTTTAGAATTAGACTAGGGAGCGTGATGAGATTTAGTGTGTCTAGAATCGGTATTGAAGCTCCGCTTATACTCACGAATACACCTGAAACGATATGACTTAAAAGTGTGCCAACAGCTGTTACCACAAACATGGCGAGTATCGGAATCTGCCAAACTCGACGTCTTAATACGAGAGCAAATGCGGTAATTAAAAGGTAAGTAAATACAGTGATACTGATAGGTAGAGCTGAGATAAAACCGAGGAACAACCCTCCTATTATGCTCCATTGCCAAGCTGTTTTTACCTGGTCCTGCAAAGCCCAGGCAGTAATGGTTAGCATTATCAAATCGGATGTGCCGTGGAGCAATGGCATTCGGCTGACCACCGCAGATTGAAAGATGATTATGAAACTCAAGATAGGGAAAGCTATCAGTGTGGACATATTCTGGTATCAAAATCTATGGTGCTTCTGGTGCAGGGATCAATGGCGTAATGTCTACGGGTTTAAAATTCGTTATTACCAAGACAATCTCGAGCTGAGAAAAGTCAACGGTTGGTTGTACGGAGGCATTCTGGAAAAGAGCGACATCTTGACTACGAACGCCAGTCACTCGCCCGATGAGTATATTGGTTGGGTAGTTGCCTCCTAACCCTGAAGTTAGCACGAGATCACCAGGCTTTACATTGGCCGTCTGAGGGATCAGATCTAAAGAAATATCCCCTGTAATAGAACCACTTAGTACAGCCTCTGCGCTAGAGGGTTCTATTCGAATGTTGATAGAAGATGCCGGATCGGTAATCAGTTGAACAGTGGATCCCTCGGCTGTGACTCGCGAGATCCGTCCAACTAATCCTTGCTGAGTTACAACAGGCATGCCCCGTCTTAATCCATCATCAGAGCCTTTGTTGATGATTATATAGTGAAGAAAAGGGCTGGGATCCCTTCCGATCACGGTAGCACCTAAGTATAGATTGTCTGGGTGAGCGCGCGCAAAATCAACTAGTGCAGCAAGTATCTCATACTCAGTCAATTGCTGCTGCATTTCAATAATCTGTGATTGCAATTGCGCTACTTCGGCTTCTAATTCAGCATTTCTCTGACGTATCACAGCAACATCTCGGGGCGCGGTGATGAAATCCTCAACGGCTTGATATTGACCTGAAACCCAAGTTTGGACAACAACCAGAGGGGAGAGAACCAACTTCGTGAAGGTGTTGAGATAACCACTTAGAGCAAGGGCTATGAGACCAATTGCCAACAACACAAGTGTTATGTTCCGCAGAGTTCGTGCTGATCGCAGGTTCATCGTTGTTTTCGGTTGTCTAATCTAATTCTTGGATGGGACTTCCGAAGAGGTGTGCATTTTGTGAGTTTAGCGTTGAAGTTTCGACTTCGGAAATCCCCCATTTCAATATGTAAAATTGAAGGCTTGTAGGATTTGATTTAATCGTGACGGGTGCTGCCGCGCTCCAAACCGACGTATAATGAACCCCATATATCGAGGTCTTCCAGAGAGATACCGGCACCACGAGCAACGCAGCTGATGGGATCCTCAGCAACCCAAGCGCGCACATGGAGTTCATCTGTAAGTCTTCTATCCAAGCCTTGTAACAAGCTGCCTCCTCCTGCTAGGCATACACCTGTATCCATCAAATCGGCGATAATTTCAGGGGGGGCTTCATCGAGAGCATCTTTGATTATATCGATAATAGTTTGGACAGAACCGCTCATTGCTTCTCGAAGCTCTACCGAAGATACGTCCACGGCTTCTGGCAGACCTGTAACCAGGTTGCGTCCTCGCAGGGCAATCGTTTTTTCTTCTGGGAGGTGATAAGCAGAGCCGATGGCTATTTTTGCTTGCTCAGCCATCCTCTGACCGATTAGGAGGTTGTATTTGTTGCGCACATATTGGATGATGTCCTCATCCATCTCATCACCAGCTACTCTTAAGGAGCGCGATACAACCACACCTTTGATTGACAATATTGCTACTTCCGACGTACCACCACCTATGTCGACGACCATGCTACCACGCACCTCATTGATTGGCAAGCCGGCGCCCAGCGCAGCAGCAACAGGTTCTTCGATTAGAAAAACCTCTCGGGCTCCAGCGGACATAGCAGCATCGTAAACTGCTCTCTTTTCAACCTCGGTGACCCCAGAAGGGATTCCAATAACAACGCGTGGGCGTGGAACTGGAACAATGCTCTGTTGGTGCGCTTTACCAATAAAATACTCCAACATGGCCTGGGTGATCTCGAATTCAGAGATAACACCATCTCGTAAAGGGCGAACAGCAATTACATTGGCTGGTGTACGCCCCACCATTTCCTTGGCTTCTGCACCGATGGCAAGCGGTTGACGAGTACGTTTTTCTATAGCTACCCAGGAGGGTTCGCTGATTACTATTCCTTTTCCCCGTACATTGACCAAGGTATTCGCTGTACCTAAATCAATTCCTATGTCTAGGGAGAAAAATCCCAGCAACCAATTGAGGGGATTAAATGCCAAGTTTGGCTCCTGATACAGGATCAGTGCAGATTAGGATTTTTAGAAATAATTCCAACATACCGCAATCCATTTTCTGTGATTACATTGAGCCAATCGTCAGTCTCCATGCAAAACACACCTGAGGATTATACCAGGTTTGACCTTCTTGAGGTGTTTAGGATCGGATGTCAAATTTACTTATTAACAGCTATGAATACCCCCACAAGGGTCTTTCAAGGAAGTGAGGGGAGTATATTTGGAAGATTGCACATCGCACCCAACCCCCTACAAATACTCCTCTTTACATCTATAGAATCCGGATTCTTTTGACTATTCTTGTGAATCTCCGGTAAAATGATGGAAAATCTAGAATACGGAGTATGAGAATGTCCCCAAAAGAGGTCCTTGTCCCAAACGATGCCCCCAAAGCTATTGGCCCTTATTCTGCTGGAATACGTGTAGGACAGATGGTTTTTACAGCAGGTCAGTTAGGTATTGACTCGGAATCAGGCGAGCTCGTTCCAGGGGGTGTTGTTGCAGAGACTCGCCAAGCGTTACAAAACTTGTCCGCTGTTTTAAAGGAAGCTGGAGTATCTCGGGAGCATGTAGTCAAAACTACAGTTTTTTTGCGTGATATGAACGATTTTTCCCAAATGAATGAAGTCTACGCACAATTTTTTCCAGCTGATCCTCCTGCCCGTTCTGCCATTCAGGTTGCCAGACTTCCCAAAGATGCAGCGATTGAAATTGAGGCAATCGCTGTAATTGAATGATCATTCATCACGCCTCTGGGGAAATGTGTAACCTGAATCTCTACGACGGTCCCGAATTTTATTCCGATAAGACATTGTAACTAAATTGGAAGGTCAATACCGTCCTATATGAGTTTTGGTGCGATTAGAATGCCAAGTGTTTCCGTGATCGTCCCGTGTTACAATGAACAAACCACGATCCGTTTGCTATTGGAGGCAGTTTACTCACAAAGCTATCCCCTAGAGCAGATGGAAGTAGTGATAGCAGATGGAATGTCCACCGACCGGACGAGAGAAGAGATCGCCAATTTTCAACTGACTCACCCCGAATTACCTATCCGGATTGTGGATAATCCGGATAGGGTAATCCCGGCTGCCCTTAACCGCGCGATCAGGGCAGCTCAAGGAGAGTTTCTTGTTCGTTTAGATGCCCACTCAGCACCGAAATCGGATTACATTGCTCGTTGTGTGGAAGCGCTGAAAGCAGGCAGGGGTGAAAATGTGGGAGGTGTGTGGAAAATTCGTCCTGGAGGGATTGGATGGATTGCTGATTCTATCGCTTATGCTGCCTCTCACCCGCTAGGAGTAGGTGATGCTAATTACCGAGTAGGTGGTCAAGCACAATTGGTAGATACTGTACCTTTTGGTGCTTTTCGTCGTTCTCTTGTAGAAAAAATCGGTGGCTTTGATGAAACATTGCTCACAAACGAGGATTACGAGTTCAACGCCCGTGTGCGCAAATCAGGACACTCCGTATGGTTCGATCCTGAAATTGAGTCGACCTATTTCGCTCGCTCCACGCTCAAAGCGCTCTCCAGACAATATTGGCGCTACGGATATTGGAAAGCGCGTATGCTACTCAGGCATCCTGAAACTTTCCGTTGGCGGCAATTAGCTGGGGTTTTCGTGCTCTCCTGGGTATTGTTGGGCATCTTGGCGTTATGGTTCCCGATTGCGGGATTGTTATTGTTCATTGAAGCTGTTATCTATGGATTTGCGTTGGGAATTACAGGTTTGCATGCCGCGTGGCTAAAGCGCAATACTTTTATGTTGTTGGGTGTGCCATTGGCGATTGCTGTAATGCATTTCTCATGGGGTAGCGGTTTTCTATGGAGTCTGATAACTTTCGTGCAATCAAAGCTATTAAGTCTGCAGAAATGACTTTTTGCTGATATGACTCTTCCTAGACATTTTCAGAAGTCTCACCGCTGGCGACTTCGCCATATGGAGCGGCGAACCCTTCTTGTGCTTGGGGATTTCATCGTGGGGGTGATCGCATTAATCCCTGCACTCGCTTTTTGGGCAGCAAGTGCTGATTGGCTTGGTTTTTCAATAGAATTTTTAACTGAGCGAGTTCCTGCATGGTTTTATGGATTACCGTTATTTTGGTTGGTGCTTATGGTCGAGCTCTACGAAAGCCATCGTGCGACCAATCGGAGGGAGACTATTCGAGGAATCGCATTCGCCGCTCTGGTGGGTTTGATTTTATATTCCTTGGTATATATCACCTCACCACCCAATTCGCTTCCTCGGAGGGGTGTTGCGGCATTCTTGGTTAGCGTATCTGTTCTTACCCTTATTTGGCGTTTCTTGTACATTCGAGTGTTCACTTTACCGCAGTTTTTACGGCGTGTGCTCTTAGTGGGTGGAGGTAAAGCCGGTCAGAATATCTTACAGGTGATAAACACCCTTACCCCACCACCATTCCATATAGTAGGGATTGTGGATGATGACCCCCAGAAAGTTGGAACCCGAATTGAAGGACACGATGTCCTGGGTGACAGTAATAGCTTATTAGAAATCGTGGGGCGGGAACAAGTTTCCGATATTATGGTTGCTATCTCTGGAGAGATGCAGGGAAGCACATTTCAAACGTTATTAGATGCCCAAGAATTGGGTATTGATATCACCCGCATGCCGGTTGTTTATGAGGAGTTGCTTAGTCGAGTGCCGATACGATTGCTTGAAGCAGACTGGATCTTGCGGTCTTTTGTGGATGAGTCACGCGTGAGTGGTTTTTATCAATTTGGAAAGCGGATAGTGGATATCATCGGGGGAAGTATTGGGGTATTGATTTTTTTAGTGTTGTTACCCTTAGTGGGTTTGGTGATCTTGTTCGAGACAGGCTTACCGATTATATACTCCCAAACGCGTCTTGGCAGAGGTGGACAAGCGTATCGAATCTTGAAATTTCGGACCATGGTTCAGAATGCTGAAGCGGATGGTCGACCCAAATGGGCGGAAGAGGATGACGAACGTGCCACTCAAGTGGGAAAGTTCCTCCGTAAAACACATTTAGACGAGGTGCCTCAATTTATAAATGTTTTGCGAGGTGAAATGAGTTTGGTTGGACCACGTTCTGAGCGTCCTGAGTTGGTTGAACATTTCCAGCAATACGTGCCATTTTATCGAGCGCGCTTGTTAGTAAAACCGGGCATCACTGGATGGGCACAAATCAATTTTGGTTACGCGGCGACAATCGAAGAGACAATAAAGAAATTGGAATACGACTTATATTACATAAAACATCGCAACCTGTTATTGGATTTAATAATTCTCCTGCGAACCCCAGGTACCATGTTCAGTATGAAAGGTCAGTAATAACAATGCCAATTTGGCTGTTTATGAAGGCTCGAACCTTCCTTGAAGATGGTCTGGATCAATTAGTATTATGGACGTAATGTTGAAGCTACGAGCTTTTATTAAGAACTTCAGGCGGCAATTTCATATTTCTCAACGCGCTTTGCTCTTTATTGGTGATCTGTTCCTAATCGTTGTTTCAGTCTTGGGTAGTTATGTATTGCGGCTTGAGTTAGGGAGTTTGTTCTTCTTTTATTTCCCCTCAGCGCTTTGGATGATTGGGATTGCCTTAATCATCAAACCCCTTATTTATTATCTGTTTGGACTTTATAAAAGACTATGGGCGTATGCTAGTACTCAAGAATTAAAGGTGATCGCGGCAGCAGTGACCTCAGCTTCGATACTAGTTTCATTGGTCATGGTCTGGTTTAGAGCGATACAGGCGTTCAATGGTCTTCCGAGGGCGGTCCTTGCGATTGACTGGTTGCTCTCCATTTTCCTCGTGGGGGGCTTGCGTTTTACTCTGCGCTTGATTGCGGAAAGCCGTTCGGTTCCGAATGGCTTAGAAACTGTAGGTTCAAGACGGTCTAGACGCATATTGATTGTGGGTGCAGGTGACGCGGGGGCTCTTGTGGTTCGGGAAATGCAAAAAAATCCTCAACTCAACCTTTCCCCTGTGTGTTTTTTGGATGACGATCCCGATAAACAAGGACAACAAATCCATGGGGTTCCTGTAGTTGGTACTTTGAACGATTTGATAAGGGTTGTGACACTGCGGCGTATCGAGGAAGTCATTATCGCTATACCAAGCGCTCCCGGTTACATCATTCGTCAGATTGCAGATGCGTGCAGAACCAAGAGCGTGCCGTTTCGAACTATGCCGGGTATCTACGAATTGATTGGAGGGAAGGTAAATGTCAGCCGCCTGCGGGAGGTGGAGATAACAGACTTGCTTCGTCGGGAAACTGCTCAGATTGATGATCGCTTGATTGGTGAGAGTCTTGGAGGACGGCGTGTGCTCATCACTGGAGCAGGTGGATCCATCGGTCTTGAACTTTGTCGCCAAGTGGCTCGTTGGGGACCTTCGTCATTGATTTTACTAGGTCACGGGGAGAACAGTATATTTGAAGCTCTACTTGAGTTGGAAGTCAGCTTCCCTCTAATGCCTTTTCATCCGGTCGTCGCGGATATTCGCAATCTTGATCGTTTGACAAACGTGATTGATGGCTATCAACCTCAAGTGATTTTTCATGCAGCAGCTCACAAGCATGTTCCCTTAATGGAAGTTAATGTTGAAGAAGCCGTCACTAATAATGTTCTGGGTACACGAAATATAGTTGAGGTCTCCTTATCATACGATGTTGAGCGCTTGGTAATGATTTCAACCGATAAAGCTATTAGACCAACTAGCGTAATGGGAGCCACAAAGCGTTTCGCAGAGTTACTTGTTCTTGATGCAGCCCGTAAATCTCAAAGAGCATTTTCGGTTGTGCGATTTGGCAATGTCTTAGGCAGCCGTGGAAGCGTGATACCTCGTTTCAAACAGCAAATAGAGCGGGGTGGTCCTGTAACGATCACTCACCCAGATATGGAGCGTTACTTCATGACGGTCCCAGAGGCTGTACATCTAGTATTGCAGGCTGCTGCAATGGGAGAAGGCGGGGAAGTCTTCGTGCTCAAGATGGGAGATCAGATCCGCATCCTCGATCTGGCAATCGATTTGATCCGCTTGTCTGGTTTAGAACCCGATAAAGATATTGAAATCGTCTTCACGGGTATTCGACCGGGAGAGAAACTTAGCGAAGATCTATGGGATTCGTGGGCACATTTTGAACCAACTCCCCATCCGGATATCGTTCTTTTAGCTGATGAGGATATCTTGGCTGATAATGATTTAGATCGAGTGGTGGAGGAGTTGATCCATCTGGCAAGGGAGGGGTACCCAACTGCCATTGTGCGCCGATTGGACCGTTATATCCCAGGAGCTGCTGTAAGCAGTACTCCACCACCCGAACTCACTTCGGTTATTTAATAAATGCAGAAGTTACGCAGTTGGGATGTCTTTGTAGCAGCAGACCCATATCTAAAAAATAATGCCTGAAATATCAAAGGAAGAATGGCAAGATTTCGTTTCTGGCTGTTCGAATGTTCATATTTTACAATCGCCCCAGTGGGGTGAATTTAAAGGGGCTTTCGATTGGCAAGTGACCCATATATGTAAAGGTGATGTGGGGGCGCAGATTCTATTCCGTCGTTTACCATTTGGATTGTCGTTTGCATATATCCCCAAGGGACCTGTAACTACAAGTGTGGAAGGTGCTGAGAAACTTGTCGGAGAATCGGGTTACAACGACGTATTAAAAAAATGGGATCATCTCTGGTTCGAGGTCGATGAGGTGTGTAAATCCAGGGAGGTGGTGTTCCTTAAAGTTGAACCTGATCTCTGGATCGATGATGATTTTCCTATAGAACAAGTCCTGCCAAAAGGATTTCGTGTTAGCACCCACAACATTCAACCTCCTAGAACATTGGTTGTGGATCTCAATACATCGGAAGAGCAAATATTAGGACACATGAAACAAAAGACACGTTATAACATCCGCTTATCCTTGCGAAAAGGTGTTATTGTGCGTCCGTCGAATGATATTGAAACATTCCATCAAATGATGCAGACAACTGCACAACGCGTAGATTTTGAGATTCACAGCTTTGATTATTTTCGCCAGGTCTATGAACGATTCCATCCTTATGGTATGTGTGAATTACTTATTGCTGAATACCAAGATGAACCCTTGGCTGGGTTGATGGTTTTTTCCAATGGTAAAAGAGCGTGGTATTTTTATGGAGCTTCGAGAGATGTTCAACGCAACCGAATGCCTACATATACACTTCAATGGGAGGCAATGAAGTGGGCGCGCTCTCAGGGGTGTGAAGAATATGATTTATGGGGCGTGCCAGATGCTGACCATAAAATATTGGAAGCGCAATTCACCAAGCGCCGAGATGGATTGTGGGGTGTTTACCGATTTAAACGGGGTTTTGGGGGGGAGTTGCGCCGGTCACTTGGTCCCTGGGACCGGATCTATAAGCCATTTTTTTATACTTTCTACCGCTGGCTTGTGAGGTGAACACAGTTATGCACTGTAGTTCAGAACTGTGCATTCTTTGGACGATTCTCCTTAAACCCTCTTTTTTAGATTTCTTGTTCAAACCATAATGGATGCTGAAACTTGGAATGCGCTAGTCGCAAAGTTGCCGAAAGCCCATATTTTACAAACTTGGGAGTGGGGTCAAATCAAAGCCAAGTATGGTTGGAATCCGATACCCCTGTTGTGGGTTCGAGATAATGAGAGGCAGGATGTTGATGGTATTCAAACCATCGACTTAAGCGTATCTCAAAAAGGAGGAATGAATCGTCACTCGTCATTCGTTCGTCGCTCTCATGCAGCTCTCCTTCGATCAACACAACCTCTCGCTGCTGCACTTGTCTTGAAGCGTTCAATTTCTTTTGGGGGTGTGACTGCGCGGTTAACCGTAATGTATATCCCGAAGGCACCTGTCCTTCAGGATTGGGAGGATCTCGCTCTTCGCCGACGCGTTTTAGAAGATCTTCATGCTTTGGGTCATCAACATGGAGCGATCTTCGTCAAAATTGACCCTGATGTGACCATTGGAACCGGTGAACCCAACACCCCGGAATCTCAAGAAGACCCCACTGGTATAGATATAAAAGAGCAACTGATTAATCGGGGTTGGATTTTTTCAAGCGAGCAAGTTCAATTCCGTAACACTGTTTTGGTTGACCTGACCCCTACCGAGGAAGAATTATTGGCGAAAATGAAGCAGAAAACCCGTTATAACATCCGCTTGGCAGGTCGACGCGGGGTTGTTGTGCGTGTAGGGGATGAAAATGATTTGGATTTGCTCTATAAAATGTATGCTGAGACGTCGGTTAGGGATGGATTTGTGATTCGTGATAAAGACTACTACTCTACAGTTTGGAGCACATATATCCGAAATAATTATACGAATTCTGACCAGTCAGCACATCCAAATGCAGAACCTCTGATTGCGGAGGTGGAAGGTGAACCTGTAGCTGCATTGGTGATTTTTCGTTTTGGGGGCAGCGCTTGGTACTTGCACGGAATGTCACGCCCTGTGCACCGAAAGAAGATGCCCAATTATTTGCTTCAATGGGAGGCTATGTGTAGGGCAAAGTCAGCGGGTTGTAAGATTTATAATCTCTGGGGTGCTCCAGATGATTTCTCCGAGAAGGATCCCATGTGGGGAGTATATCGTTTCAAGAGTGGGTTTGGTGGATATGTATTACGCACAATAGGAGCTTGGGATCTACCGATTCGTCCGTTTTGGTATAAGGTTTATACCCAATTGCTGCCTCGTTTACTCAATGTCTTGCGTCATCGTGGAGTAAAGCGCACAAAGCTTGTGGTTTTGGATTAATCAAATATTTATAAAACAGTAAAGCTGTTAGAGATTATAAGATTCAATCGCAATGCTGTTAAACAAATACGGAAATGCAGTCGGCTCTAGTATCCCCGACCACATTGTGCACATCTTCACGATTGGATTGTATGAGGAGGCCCTAAATGATTCCACGCATACGAATTGCCCATTTACCCACACCGGTCGAGGCATTGCCAAAGCTGACGCTCGCACTTGGTGGTCCTAAGTTATTTGTAAAACGTGACGATCAAACTGGGTTGGCGTTCGGGGGGAACAAGACGCGAAAATTAGAATATTTAATTGCTGAAGCTCAAGCTCATGGCGCAAAGACCTTGATTACGTCCGGTGCAGTCCAATCCAACCACTGCCGGCAAACGGCTGCAGCTGCAGCTAAATTTGGTCTGAGATGTATCTTGGTGCTTTCGGGTCAAATTCCTAATTTCCCTTCAGCTAATCTACTCCTTGACCATTTATTTGGGGCCGAAATCGTGTGGTCGGGACGAAGAGAGCGTGAAGTAGTTTTGCATGAGACATTTCAGCGAGCTTGGAATGAGGGACGCAGACCCTATTTAGTACCATATGGTGGATCAAGCCCGACAGGAGCAGCAGCCTATACCTTTGCTCTGCAGGAGCTCTTGGAACAAGTGCAAGATGAGCCATTGAGTGGATGCCCTCCTAATTGGATTGTTTTTGCTTCGTCTTCAGGTGGTACTCAAGCGGGTTTAGCGTTGGGTGCGAAACTGTTTGGATTTCAGGGAAAGATTCTCGGGATCAGCGTGGATGAACCTGCAGAGGAGCTTAATAAAAGGGTAGCAGCTTTGGCGGGGGAGATCGCTGATCATATAGGAGAAAGTGGATCTATAGTTCCAGAAAATGTTCTGGTAAATGATGACTATAACACTGCTGGTTATGGGGTTTTAGGAGATTCTGAACGGGAGGCAATTCGTTTGTTCGCCCAGAGTGAAGGTTTGTTGTTGGATCCCGTTTATACAGGTCGAGCTGCTGCTGGGATGATAGATTTAATTCGCCAGGGGTTTTTCTCTTCTGATGACACGATTCTTTTTTGGCATACAGGTGGGACACCCGGCTTATTTGCGGATAAGTATCGAAATCTAATTGAGAAATGGAGGAGCAGTAATGAATAACATATTTTTAGGGCTTAGTGTGACCGAATGGGCCGACCTGGGATACTCATTGCTGATCATTGTGATAGCAGTGCTTGTTGGACGCTGGCTTGTGGCTTTGTTGCTTGACAGGGCAATCCGTCGGTTGGTGAAGCGAACTAAAACAAGGTTGGATGATTCATTATTAAACATATTGAGAAGTCCCTTGTATTTGTTGCTAGTTGTATTTGCTTCTCAAATCGCGGTCAATCGTTTGGGTTTCTTGCCAGAAAGTTGGGATTCAGTTAAGGATGATATCTTCTTTGTGTTGTACCTTTTCGTTGGTTACGTCTTTGTCTGGCAATTTGTGACCAATCTCTTTGATTGGTATGGGCATGAAATGGCTTTGCGCACCGAAACTGAGCTCGACGAACAGTTGATGCCCTTCTTCCGTCGGATCGCGCTTATCATCTTATCACTGATATCGATTATTACCCTTTTGGGTCATTTTAATGTGGATATTAGTGCCATGGTGACAACCCTGGGGATTGGATCCCTAGCGATTGCTCTGGCTGCACAGACGGTTTTAGGAGATACAATCAGCGGGTTTGCCATCATGGTCGATCGACCATTTCGTATTGGAGATCGGATTGAAATTCAGGATTTAGACACTTGGGGAGATGTGATCGATATCGGATTACGAAGTTCTCGAATCCGCACTCGCGATAATCGCATGGTGATAGTACCTAACTCAGTGATAGGTAAAAGCCTGGTGGTAAATTACTCTTATCCCGATACACAATATCGCATCCAGGTGCACATTGGTATCGCTTACGGGAGCGACATTGAGTTGGCTCGGGAGACGATGATCGAGACCGTTCGGGAGGTGGAGGGAGTGCTTACTGAGCGCCCTGTGGAAGCTTTATTTTTGGAGTTTGGGGACTCGGCTTTAATCTTCCGAGTTCGTTGGTGGCTAGAGTCATATATTGACACCCGTCGTATGTTTGATCGCGTTAATACCGCTTTATTGGAAGCTCTGGAGGGTGTTGGAATTGAGATTCCGATCCCGCAACGTGAAATTCATCACAAGATGAAACCAACTGAATTGACCCCCTTAGTTGAGGTGTTGAGGGAGAAAAGATGATTTGTTCAACACGTACCTTTGGTGAACACCTGATTGTCGAATCAACGGACATGTTAGCAGACACAGTCATGAAAACCAACTCTACAAGAATTATTAACGTTTTTCAAACTTTCCTTTTGTGTTTTTCTAACGCAGGTCGAATAAAATGTCATTGCAAGCGGATTAGAACTGGTTAGATATCCAACTCTAACTGTGTTCTAGCTTGGCGGTTTGGATACAAAGTTATTAAAAGAAGAAAGCTATCAGGAGGTAGAAAAAATGTATTGGCGATTGCGAACCCCATCCGTTTGGCGAGAGATGGACAAACTGCAAAGAGAGATGAATCGTTTGTTCAGTGATTTTTACCCTCGCCGAATAAGAACTGCACCTAGTTATCCCGCAGTTAATATTTGGACAGACGAAGAAGAAGCTTTTGTAACCGCTGAAATGCCGGGAATCAATTCGGATGATATTGATATCAGCATTGTAGATGACAACATAACCTTAAGCGGCACCCGCGAACCGGATGGTTTAGATGAAGAGACAAGGTATCATCGACGTGAACGTGGTTATGGTAAGTTTACAAGAACCATTCAACTCCCATTCAATGTTGATGTCGAACATGTAGATGCTGTCTTTGAGAACGGTATATTGCAGATTTCTTTACCTCGAGCCGAGGCGGACAAGCCCAGAAAGATTTCAGTTAAGACTTCATAAGATTTATTATCTTTATCAATGGACATGGAGAATAATGAGATGACTGACGAAAGTAAAGCCTTGGAAACTCAAAAACAAGAGATTGTGGCACAAGACGAAACTGAGCGGACGCGTGAGTGCCCTTGCTATATCCCTCGTTCAGATATTTATGAAACCGAAAATGGGATAGTTGTTGTGGCGGATATGCCTGGTGTAGATAAAAGCACCTTAGACATCACCTTGGAAAAGGATGTCTTAACGATCTCGGGTTTCGTTGATCCGTATCAACCAGAAGGGTATTCATTAGTTTTTGCCGAATATGAGGTTGGTGATTACCAGCGAAGTTTCCGCGTGTCTGATGAGATCGACCGGGATGGTATCGAGGCTTCCTTAAAGGACGGTGTGCTGCGCCTCTACTTACCCAAAGCGGAAGAAGTCAAAACCCGCAAGATTGCAGTTAAATCGACATAATCGTCCAACTTAACATTCAACAATAATTTTCCACCGCAGAGTGTGCAGAGATCATGGAGGTTTGAATAATCCTCTACCTCTGCGATCTCTGCGGTGTATCTTTTTACAGAGTTGGTTGTTTGTGCTTCTTCCCAGTATCCATATAACTAACTTCAGTAAACATAGATCGAGTAAGACGCCGAGACATCTAATCTCACTCAATCCTTTGTAGCCTAGCAAAAAAAGATAAATTGATTTACAAGCGGGTAGAATAATAGGAACCCAGCATATCAGATTGAGCTATTTATGGAATATAAAGATTATTACAAAATATTAGGCGTCAGCAGAGAGGCAGATCAAAAGGATATAAAGAAAGCTTTTCGCAAATTGGCGCGCAAGTACCATCCGGATGTAAATCCAGGTGACAAGTCATCCGAGGAGAGATTCAAGGAAATTAATGAAGCTCATGAGGTACTCTCCGACCCCGAAAAGCGGCAGAAATACGATCAGTTCGGAGCTCATTGGCGGCAGTACCAGAGAGCTGGAGGTCGGGCTGAGGATTTTGATTGGAGTCGTTGGCAAACTCAACCTGGCAGTGGCGCCTATACCCGGACAGTGTCCCCAGAGGAGTTCGAACAAATCTTTGGGGGAGGTTTGGGTGGTTTCTCTGATTTCTTTGAGACCTTATTTGGTGGTACGGGGAGGGGAGCTCCAGGAGGATTCGCACGTCAAGAGAGAAGCTTTCAGCCACGCCCAAAACGCGGGCGTGACGCAGAACACACCATCCAGATAAGTCTAGAGGAAGCCTTCCTGGGCACCACACGCATACTTGAATGGGAGAATGGTCGTAAGATCGAAGCACAAATTCCTCGAGGTGTGCATACTGGTTCACGAGTGCGTTTGCGCGGGCAGGGAGGTCGAGGTGATAGGGGTGGCGAATCTGGGGATTTGTACCTGAAGATAGAGGTTCTACCTCACCCGCTATTCCAGCGCGAAGGAGATGATCTCCGAGTGTCCATCCCGGTTGATCTGTACACAGCGATTCTAGGAGGGGAAGCGGAGGTTGCTGGTATTGATCGCGCTGTGATGCTAAAAATACCCCCCGAGACTCCCAACGGAAAAGTATTTCGCCTACGAGAGCTGGGGATGCCGAAATTGCGGAACCCTAATACCCGGGGTGATTTGTTCGCTAGTGTTGATATCCAACTTCCAAGCAACATCACCGAGGAAGAGAAAAAGCTGATCCGTCGTTTGCAAGAGATGAGGGAGTAATGAGGACGATTGATAGAGGTGGTTCTATGGATGATAAGATCGTGATTCACTCTCGCAGTAAGGAGAAGGATGTCCTTTACCCTCAGGTTATTGCAGCCCAACTGGCGCGCGCATCCTTTGAATTGTTAAAATGGTGTGAACGTGAGGGATTGATACAAGCGCAGGTCATGGTGGGAGGTGAACGAGGCTACAATGCAGGGAATATCCGTCGTCTGGCACGTATTAGCAGTCTGCGGGAAGATTTGGGGTTGGATTTTGATGCGATAGAAATCGTGTATCGAATGCAACAACAAATGTTTGAGTTGTTCCAAGAGCTAGAGGAAATGGAACGGATTATGATGGCTAGAGAGCATCAGTTACTGACTGAGATTCAACGCCTCCGTCGTCGCCTGGCAGAAGAAGCTGATTGGTAGGTTCCGGTGATATGTTTCTGATCAATTTATTAACCCTGATGATAAAAGAAACCCCATTGTTCATGATCAGTGGGGTTATTTCTACTTTAGCTTATCGTTGTATTGATCGCTGCTATATTCTCTTCAGCATACTCAGTGTTTATGGCGACGGCTGATTTTAAAGCTTCCAATGGAAATATCTCCAACTCGCTAAGAAGGTTTGAAAGGGCAATCATAGCCTGATATTTTTTTCTCCTGCCCCAGGGGCTGTATTTTTTAAAATCTAGCAAGATTTTTCTGGCTTGCGTATCCACTGCCGGCAACTCCGAATTGATCATTAAAGTGCTTTCCCCGCTGAGCTCGCCAATTAAGGTTTTGACTTTATTTAGACCCTCTAGATGCAGAACAATTATTACATCAGGGTTTGATACTCCACTAAAGAGTATCTGCTTTGGGCTTAAAATCAGCTCTGCAATCGAGTGTCCCGCCTTTACGGTGACGGGATAATCATTTCTTTGGGTTGCCCACAATCCGGAGAGTACAGCGCCGCGACAGAGTGCAGTCGCAGCGGAAACAATTTTTGCACCAGCTGCACCGGCTATAACCAGCTTCAGTTCTCCACCTAAATCGCTTTTGTATTTGGTTTCCAATGGGGTTAAAGGCTTGATTGGGATTCCAGTTAGGTTGCTAATAGCAGATTGCATCGTTCGGCCGAATTCTTTTCGTTCTCCGCGGTGGATAATCCCTGTGGGAAAGTTGAGATCCTTCAAAGTTCGTTCTAAGCGAGCTTTGCTGAAGCGGTTGGTGGGGGCGAAATGGGCTGTACAAAGTTCCCAAATATCAATCAGGGAGAAACCGGGATGGCTTATCGCGTCAGCAATCAGATTGGGTAGATCCTTATTGAAGGTGGTTGTGCGCGCTGAGAAATTTGCCCCATTGATAATTACCGTCCCACAGATGTCCATGGGCCGTTCCAATTGACCGTATCCAGTGGTGGCTGTTTTGGCGCCGGGTGGGGTGGTTACGGAGTGTTGTCCTCCTGTCATACCGTAATTGAAGTTGTTGAAGACCAGCACTTTAACTCCCACGTTGCGGCGAGCAGCGTTTATTACGTGGTGTCCACCAATACCCATCCCCCCATCTCCCATTAGAACGATGACTTTTAGATTCGGGTTCGCCAGTTTGATCCCCGTGGCATAAGTAACTGAACGTCCGTGCAATCCGTGAAAGGCATTGGTACTATAAAATCGGTCGGAGAGCCCACTACAGCCGATATCGGAAACCACCACGGTTTGATGAGGGTCCAATTGAAGCTGTACCAAGGCTGCGTCCAGACTCTCCAAAATTGTGCTATGACCGCATCCCGGACAGAATGGAAAGGGGAGGGTGGTTTCGTCCAGATAGCTTCTTCTGATTTGTTTTCCCATTTTATGACCTTAGAAAATTAAGGCTAAAAACAACTCTCTAGGATCTGATCAGGAGTGATTAGATCTCCGTCTACACGTTGGATGCCAACAACCTCTTGATCATTTCGAGTCAACCTTTCCAACTCGCGCTGGTATTGACCCATGTTTAGCTCTGGGATGATGATTTTTTTGATCCCCTCTAGAGCCGCGCGAATCTCTAACTCTGGAACAGGCCATAGAGAATAAACATTCAGCAATGACAAACGCTTCCCTGCGCGTCTTGCTTTATGAACTGCGGATTTAGCAGCTGAATATGTGACCCCATAACTGACAATCAATATTTCAGCCCCCTCTTCAAGATCTCTTTTCACCAAACTGATCTCGTTGACGTGAGTATTGATCTTAGCCGTGAGATGGCGATTTAGTTGCTCGAGGTGTTTTGGGTTTTTTGTCAGATATCCCTTTTCGTCATGGGAGGAGGTGGTAAAACGCAACAAATGAGGGCCTCCGTAGTATGACATTGGGGGGACATCACTGAGGTCATTGACTTTGTATGGGATAAATGGTTTGTCTGTAGGTGCGTATTCCCGCTGGCGAACAGCAATTTTCTCTAAGGTTTGTTTATCTACAGTGGTGCGGGTCAGGGCAGTTTCTTTGTCCGTCGCCAAGAATACGGGTGTGCGGAAGCGCTCAGCGAGGTCGAAAGCACGACAAGTTAGAGTAAAACAATCGCTCACTGAAGCAGGGCAGAGTACGATAACTGGATAGCCCCCAGAGGTCCCCCAGCGTAAGAATTGAATGTCACCTTGTGCGCTTGTTGTGGCGCTACCGGTTGCGGGTCCCATTCTTTGAACGTTTACAATGACCATTGGCACCTCCCCCATGATCGCCAAGCCTACATTTTCACTATACAAGCTGATACCAGGTCCGCTGGTTGCAGTCATGACCCGCTTGCCGGTCAATGCCGCACCGATACATAATCCCATCGAGGCGATCTCATCTTCGGCTTGGATGGCAATCCCCCCAATTTTGGGGAGTTCTCGAATCATGGTGAACAAAATGGAAGTGGCGGGGGTAATCGGATACCCTGCAAAAAAATTACACCCTGCGTGGATTGCCCCGTGGGAGATTGCTTCAGCGCAATCAAGGAAAATCTGCATTTCGAAGGCTATCTCCTTCCAATCGGCAGGATGGCTAAGGGTGTTTCATCGTTTGGTAAATCCAATGTGTTTTTTACCTGCTCATCGTGAAATGCTCCGATGAATACTGTCCCTAAATTTAATGAGGCTGCCTGGAGATAGACATTTTGCGCCGCACTTCCGACCTCCATGTGTACGTATTGAATCCCACGGTCTCCGTATTTTACGGTTGTGCGCTCGTAAACAGCGGTGATGATGATGACCGCTGGTGCTTCCTCCACCATTTCTTGATTCAAGGCAGCAGAACTAAGTTGGCTCCGCTTGTCTCCCGGAAAGATCTGCTCAAGGTCATGGTTGTGGGGACGATATCGATATAGACCTGGGGAGAGGTCATCCACCATCCCGACGAGGAGGTATATTTCCAATGGATAGAGAGCTCCTGCAGAAGGTACAGTCCTGTATTTAGGAGGTCGATTGATACCTTGTGCTGACCAAAGCAGCTGGGAGACTTCTGTCATACTTAATTCTTCATCCTGATATTCGCGGATCGAGCGTCGTTCCCACAACGCGGATTCAAGCGAGGTGTCACTCACACGTGCAGGGGGTGGTAGCGATATGATCTTTTCTCGAGGTTCATCAGGTTGTGGTGTTTGTTTCCTGAAGTGCGCAAACATTATCCCTCCAAATGCAATAATAATAAGAATGCTGAGTGTAGTGATTATTCTCCTTTTCATTGAGTGCCGTTAGACCCGCTACATTTGATTAATAAAAAGATACATAGAGCCGTGTGGCGATTATATATATTTGGAACTTGGGAAATCGAATCCAAGGGATATTGATATTATATACCGTGTTTGAAGAAATGATTGTCAATTGATCTCTCTGTACTAAGAGTAAAATAACAAATGTAGAAAAAGTTTTGTTATATGATAAATATCGAACTAATTTACAAAGATTGTATTAATAATGCCAAGGTAGATAAAAATATGGTTGAGGATATTATGTCATCTATGGTAAAATTTTGCTCGTTGTTGTTAAGTTATTAATAACCATAGATACCTTGTACAACCCCAGACTTTTTGATGGTCTCGGGTTGTTTCGCGGTCGAATAATTGTAAAATGTTTTTTGAGGAAATCGCTGGGTTTCGCCCGCAATTTTGGAAAAAAATGAAACGCGATCGATTATTTAGTAAGGAGTCGAAATGCTCAACGACTGGGTCTACATCGGTTTATTCTTCATTATTGCACCTTTGATTCCCGCGTTCGCTATTATCGTACCTAATTTTATTGCACCTCGTAAACCGAACGCGATTAAAAGTCAGATCTACGAATGTGGTATTGAGACGGTGGGTGATACGTGGGTGCAATTCAAGATCCAGTATTACATCTTCGCTCTGGTATTTTTGATCTTTGATGTCGAGACTGTATTTTTGTTCCCTTGGGCAGTTGCATTTGATCAATTGCCGTTGTTCGCAGTCATGGAGGGGGTCTTATTCATCCTGATCTTGTTAGCCGGATTAGTATATGCCTGGCGCAAAGGCGCTTTAGAATGGGTATAGAGGCTGATGGAATTTTTTCCTTCAGCCTTTTGTTTGCGCATGGAAACATCGCTGTGTTGGTAAGCGAGGTTTAGAGGAGTTTTGTTGATGAGTGATCCGATAAATTTAATTGCCGATTGGCTTCGGAATCTATTATTGGGTTTGGGTTTTGCAGAAGGTTTTGTAGAGGTAATCTTGCAAGCTTTAGGCGTGATCGTTTTGGCTACTGTTGGTATGCTAATCGTGATCTTTTTAATTTGGTTGGAACGCAAACTTGCTGGTCGTATTCAAGATCGCCTCGGTCCTAATCGTGCAGGGCCCTACGGTTTGCTTCAACCCATCGCGGATGTTATTAAAATCTTTACAAAAGAATACACGACACCAGACGGGGCAGATAAAGTGGCGTTTAATATTGCCCCAGTGTTGATGGTGACTTCAGTATTGCTGATCTGGGCGGTGGTACCTATTGCTCCGACAGTAGTGGGTACGGATATCAATGTTGGGGTATTGTACATAATTGCCGTGGGTGCGTTGGGCGTAGTTGCCATATTAATGGCTGGTTGGTCTTCAAATAATAAATTTGCTCTCTTGGGAGCTTTTCGGGCTGTAGCCCAGTTGGTTTCATATGAAATTCCCATGGTGATTGTTTTGATGGTGCCTGTGCTGTTGGCTCGCACAATGGGATTGGCGGGA
Source organism: Anaerolineales bacterium (assembly GCA_050049875.1). GTDB lineage: Bacteria > Chloroflexota > Anaerolineae > Anaerolineales > UBA11858 > JASFVL01. The sequence continues at coordinate 8,561 of JASFVL010000005.1, read as the reverse complement.
ATTGTTGAAGCCCAAAGCCCTTGGTTTATCCTAATCGCTCCTTTGTCTGCTTTAATATTCCTTATAACTTTAATGGCTGAGGTTGGTAGGGCACCTTTTGACCTTCTGGAAGCCGAATCTGAAATTGTGGCGGGTTACCACACCGAATACTCAGGGATGAAGTTCGGCATGTTTTATGTGGGCGAGTTTCTTCACCAATTCACTGCAGGGGCTTTATTAACTTCGCTTTTCTTTGGTGGTTGGCGCGGTCCAGGTGCTGAAACATGGCCGATCTTGGGGATATTTTATTTCTACCTCAAAACACTGATTCTTTACATTGTCATAACTTGGATACGTATGACGCTGCCCCGTATTCGCATCGATCATCTGCTTAACTTGAACTGGAAATTTCTGACACCGTTCTCCCTGGTGATATTGATCGCTACCGCTATATTGGACAAGGGATTGGAGAATGCCGGGACGCCGCGTCTGGGACTTGTATACAGCTTGGTTATGCTGGTAGCTAATTTGTTTATCGGATGGCTTGCAGTGCAAATATTACGGCGGGCTGAAAGTCCCACTCCGAGACAGGAATTTGAACCGCGACCTTTAGCCGTACCTCCACCTGCCCCGCTCCAGGAGGAAGGAGCGCTTGAATAACGCCGGATGGATATCATTATTAGGGAGGTAGATGAGGAAGAAATGGTGGGTATACTATATTTCTCCGCGAATAATTCTGGAGTAAACAATGAGTGGCTATGAAATCATTTTTTTGATCACCGCATTAGCAACGTTCGCTGCCGCCTTGATGGTCGTTACAACCCCTAACCTGGTTCACGCGGCTTTGTGGTTGATTGCCGCTTTATTTGGTGTAGCGGTTGTCTTTGTGCTACTCAATGCGAGTTTTTTGGCAGTTGTACAGGTGGTTATCTACATCGGTGCAATCGCAATCCTTATGATTTTTGCTATTATGCTCACCCGTCGGGTGATGAAGGACAGTGGACCACAGGCCAATGCGAATTGGTGGCTAGCAGCGATCATTGGGTTGTTGTTTTTTGTCGGCTTGGTGCTGATTCTCATGAACACAGATGCAGCTAAGGTAGCATTGCCTGCCTTTGAAACGGATACTGAAACCGTTCAAGAACTCGGTCGCGCCCTGCTATCACCCAGCGCATATGTTATCCCTTTCGAGTTGGCTTCCGTGCTATTGTTGGCAGCGTTAATTGGAGCCATCGTAGTAGCCAAGAGAGATTGAGTTGATCATGGAATGGGTGTTGTTCAGATTACATTCTAGATGTGATTGTTGGAGATAGTTATGATTCCTTTGTCTTGGTACTTGATCTTTGCTGCGGCGTTATTTTCAACAGGCTTGTATGGAGTGCTGGCGCGTAAAAATGCAATTGCTATTTTGATGGGAATTGAATTGATGCTTAACGCCGTCAACGTAAACTTGGTCGCTTTTTGGCGCTATCGGGATACTACTACAGTCGCGGGTCAAGTCTTTGCTGTGATTGTTTTCGCCGTATCTGCCGCTGAAGTAGCTGTAGGTTTGGCATTAGTCATATCGCTCTATCGTAGGCGCAATACAGTTGCAGCTGACGAGATCGATATGTTGAAATGGTGATTTATTGAGAACGTTATGTTCCTTCTTTATGACTCAATCTGTTTTAGGATGAACTCATGAGGTTTTTATGACGATTGAAACGATCATCTGGTTGATTCCTTTTCCTCCCCTTCTCGCATTTTTCCTGATTGTCCTCTTCACAAATCGCAATAAGACTCTCAGCCACACACTAGCTGTTGGTGCTGCTGGGTTGTCATGGTTAGGAAGCATGTTCGTCTTCTGGCGAGCATTGCAAGAGGGAGCGCATCATTTGGGTGAACATCCCTTCGAATCGACAGTCAATTGGATGCCGTTGGGGGATGGGGCTTTCCAGATTGGAGTATTGGTTGACCCGCTCTCTGCAGCGACGTTGTTCTTTGTGGCGTGGACAGTCCTAATGATTTTCCTCTATAGTGTGGGTTATCACAACTTTGGACAGCCGAAGGGCGATGAGGATCGTCCTGGGTTACAGCCTCAAGGTGCCACCGTAACGGATGAACACGGTCATTCCCACAAGGTTCCTTCGGTGGAGCCGATGTACTCCCGATTTTTTGCCTTCATAGGACTATTTGCTTTTGGGATGTTCCTACTTGTCCTGGCGGACAATTTGTTATCTCTGTTCATCGGTTGGGAGATCATGGGATTGTGCTCTTACCTGTTGATTGGCTTTTGGTATGGGAAACCCTCCGCTCGAGCCGCGATGATAAAAGCGTTTATTACCACACGCGTGGGTGATGTTTTTATGCTGTTGGGAATCGCATTTTTGTATTCATCCACTGGGACGTTGAGCTTTCGAGAAATCTTTACCGAGCAGACACTTAATCATCTGGCTACAACGCCCACGGGCTTCTTAGGGCTTTCTGCAGCTGGGCTGATTGGCATCTTATTGTTCATTGGTGCTGTTGGAAAATCAGCTCAATTTCCGCTGCACGTTTGGTTGCCAGACGCAATGGAAGGCCCCACACCAGTCTCAGCGATGATTCATGCAGCCACAATGGTCTCTGCGGGTGTATACATGGTTATCCGTATGTTCCCGCTGCTCTCGGCAGGTATGGAGCATGGCGCATCGACCTCCCCCATGATGTTGATGGCATTCATCGGTGCGCTTACAGCAATGTTTGCAGCGACGATTGCACTGGCGCAGAATGATATCAAACGGGTGCTAGCTTATTCCACCATCTCCCAATTGGGTTACATGATAGCGGCGATAGGAATTGGTGCATATGTGGCTGCCGCCTTTCATCTGATTACTCACGCGTTTTTTAAAGCCCTTCTCTTCTTGGGTTCAGGTTCGGTTATTCACGGTGTGGAGCACGGTGTGCTGCACACAGGTCAGCACATTGACCCAAATGATATGTACAACATGGGTGGTTTGAAAAAGAAGATGCCAATCACATTCTGGACTTTTCTGATTGGCGGATTTGCCCTCTCCGGTTTTCCATTGGTTACAGCTGGATTTTGGTCAAAAGATGAAATTTTAGCGGATGCGTTCGGTCACGGACATTGGGTGGTATTCATAACACTGGCTTTGGCGGCTTTATTGACAGCTTTTTACACCATGCGCCAGATCAGCCTCACCTTTCTCGGCGAACCTCGCACCAAAGCAGCAGAGAATGCCCACGAAACACCTTGGACAATGACCGTGCCATTGATTATTCTGGCAATTTTTGCGACTGCATATGGCTGGGTCGGAATCCCCGAACATTTTCCTGTACTAGGCGGTTTAGTCCCCAATTGGTTCCACGATTGGGTTGGAAGCACCTTGGCCGAACATCCTGAGGCTGTTCCTTTTAGTATGGTCCCTTTACTGACTTCTTTAGTAGTTGCATTGGGAGGCTTGTATGTGGGATGGTTGGTTTATCGAAATGTACCCCAAGGTTCGAGAGATCCCTTGGAAAAACCTCTGGGTCCCATCTATACATTGTTTAAAAATAAATACTACTTCGATGAGCTGTATGACAAAGTTTTTGTCCAGCCAGCCTATTGGTTTGCAGAAACTTTTGTTTATGAATGGATGGATCGAGGTGTGATCGATGGTGTTTTACACACCGTGTCACGGGTAGCTTTTAGCTTGGGTCAGATATTCAGGAACTGGATTGATGTACCCATCGTGAATGGATTTGGTGATTTCGTTGGTGAAGGTGTCAAGAAGCTCGGGCGTAATTTTAGGGTACTTCAAACAGGTCGTGTTCAGCAATACATGATCATTGCATTGGTCTTCGCTTTTGGCACGTTATTTTATTTCCTCTATCGTATGTTGTTACCTTAGGATTTCACAATCCTTGTCTTAGGAATATGTGGAGCACATGATGGCCTTTTTATCCAATAATATTCTGACACTCATTCTCTTTCTCCCGGTTTTCACAGCGGGGGTACTTGTCTTTTTGCCCAGTGAAGAGAAAAAACTTGTACGTTGGGTGGCTTTTGTGGCCAGCCTTCTGCCGTTTGTTCTCTCACTGGTTCTCTGGTTCCGTTTCGATGCGGGTCAGACAGGATTTCAATTTGAGGAACAGTACACTTGGTACGCAGCGATTAATTCCTCCTACCATATCGGCGTAGATGGGATTTCGCTGACAATGGTTTTGTTGACGACCTTGCTCAGCCCAATTGCTATCTTGGCATCCTTCGGTATTGAGGATCGAGTCAAACCCTATATGATCCTCTTCTTGCTGCTGGAGACAGGTATGTTGGGTGTGTTCATGTCCCTGGATCTGCTGCTCTTCTTCGTTTTCTGGGAAATCGGTTTGGTTCCCATGTATTTCCTCATTAACCAATGGGGTAGTGAGAAGGGAGAGCGTGAACTTTGGAACGGCATGAAGATTAAAGCTCGAAATTACGCTTCATTCAAGTTTATGATTTACACGATGGCAGGTTCTTTGGGTTTGCTTTTAGCAACACAGATGATCGGTGTCGTCGCGGGTACTTTTGATTTACCGGAGTTATTTGAAGTTTGGACTGCATTGGATCGCTCGTTATTTGGACTGTCTATCGGGACGGTAAAAACAATCGCATTTTGGGCTTTCGTTGTTGCATTTGCACTCAAAGTACCGGTTTGGCCTTTTCACACTTGGCTTCCCGATGCACACACCGAGGCTCCAACTGCTGGTTCGATGATCCTGGCTGGGGTCCTACTAAAGCTTGGTGCTTATGGTTTCCTACGACTTGTTTTACCCCTCTACCCTGAACAGGCTCAATCCTATGCTGGAGTGCTCGCTTTCCTGGCTACAGCGGCGATAATTTTTGGCGCATTCGCTTCATATGGTCAGGATGACTTCAAACGATTGGTCGCTTACTCATCGGTCAATCATATGGGTTTCGTGGTCTTGGGCATCGCTGCTGCTGCGTGGGCTCAAGGTGGCGAAGACGCTGTGATCGCTCTAAATGGCGCTGTATTACAAATGTTCAACCATGGATTATCCTCAGCAGGTATGTTTTTCCTCGTGGGTGTGATCTACGAGCGCACTCACACACGCAATTTAAAAGACTTCGGCGGTTTATTTCCTTTGGTGCCGGTTTATGGTGGGATCTTAATTTTCACATCAATGGCTTCTTTGGGATTACCGGGCTTGAACGGTTTTATCTCCGAGTTTCTTGTTGTTCGAGGCGCTTGGCCGATCTTCAGGTTGTATACTGCACTGGGGATGATCGGTTTACTCTTCACAGGAGCTTACATTCTTAAAGGGATCAAACAGGTGCTACATGGCCCGATGAACGAGCGCTGGCTTGGTCATTTGAATGAGATCAAGCCCAGGGAAATAGTCGTGATGGCACCTTTGATGGTGCTCATGCTTTGGATTGGCGTATGGCCCGCCTGGATTCTAGAAGTTATCAACCGAGCAGTCGTTTTGTTATTCTGACAATTTAATTTTGTAGAGTTTTATAAGTCACATGGATGGTAGAAATCCGGATAATCTCAATCGATTATCCAAACTTGGTAAATTTGAGATTATCAAATCACCAATAAGAGGTGAAGGATGCAATTTCCGATATTAAGTGTCATTGTTTTTACTCCTTTAATTACAGGAATTATCATCCTGTTTTTTCCAGGTGAACGCAAGGCTGAGATTCGTGTAACCGCCCTAGCAGCTTCTACCCTTGCTTTGCTGCTTTCTGTCTGGAGTTATTTCTCCTACGATGTTGCAGCAGGGGGCTACCAATTCGTTGAAAAATACACTTGGTTGCCCCAATTAGGGATTTCATACTATGTCGGTTTGGACGGGATGAATGCTCCTCTGATTGTGTTAACCGGTGTGGTTATGTTCACTGGTGTGTTGATATCCTGGAACATTGATGACCGACCGCGCGAGTTTTTCGCCTTCCTGTTCATCCTTGCAACTGGCGTGTTTGGGGTGTTCGTCGCTTTAGATCTATTTATGCTGTTCTTTTTCTATGAGATCGCGGTCTTCCCCATGTACTTGTTGATCTCCATTTGGGGTTGGAAAGTTACCCGTGAGTACGCGGCCATGAAGCTGACCCTGTATTTGTTTATTGGGTCGGTAGTGGCACTGGTTGGTGCTCTGGCAATGTATTTCTCATCGGGATTAGGCACTTTCGATATGATCGCTTTGGAGCAGGCTGGTTTCTCTACTGCTTTTCAACAATTCTGGTTCCCCTTTGTTTTTATCGGTTTTGCTGTACTAGGTGGTTTGTTCCCCTTCCATAACTGGAGCCCGGATGGTCATGTTGCTGCTCCAACAGCTGTGTCTATGTTCCATGCTGGCGTGTTGATGAAGTTGGGCGCTTTTGCCTCATTGCGGGTGGGCGTCATGCTCTTACCAGAAGGCGCGAAAGCATGGATGCCGATCATCATCCTGCTGACTTTAGTTAATGTCGTTTATGGGGCATTTATCGCTATGGTCCAAACCGATTTCAAGTATGTCATTGGATTTTCTTCCGTCTCGCATATGGGTCTGGTTGCCATGGGTTTTGCAACCCTAAACCGCAATGGATTCTTAGGCGCAGGAGTACAAATGTTCTCTCATGGGATAATGACAGCGCTTTTCTTTGCTGTTGTAGGAATGGTTTACGATCGAGCCCACACACGCGATATCCCCAAGTTGGGAGGATTCGCCAACAAGATGCCCTGGGTTGCAATTGCTTTCATTGTAGGCGGCTTGGTTTCGATGGGTATGCCAGGATTCTCAGGATTCATTGCGGAGTTTCCCATTTTTATGGGTGTGTGGAATTACCGACCATGGATCGCAATTGTAGCTGCCATATCGATTGTGATCACAGCATCATACATCATCCGAATTGTCGGGCGTGTATTCTATGGGGATATGCCAGCAGAATTCCAAGATCATGTTGGTGACGTAACACCGTTAGACAAGATTGCCCTTGTTTTACTGACCGTAATTTTGATTGGGGTGGGCATTTTCCCGTCTGTAATGGTGCCATTAGTGGATTCGGGTGTGGATAATATTCTGCGGCTTTTGGGAGGTGCGTAGGTGTTTGGTAGCATCAACTATACGATGATCCAGGCGATCATACCGGAACTCTTGCTCTTAATCTTAGCTGTGGTTGTTATGATATTTGATCTTATATGGTCAAATGAACGTAAGAGGGGACTTGGCTGGCTGACAGCGGGTGGCGTAGCCCTGGTCATTGTAATTAGTTTGACTGTTGGACGCCCCGGATCATCAAATGAACTTCTTTGGGGCGGCATGCTTAGACATGATTGGCTTGGAATGTCATTTAAGATGCTCTTTTTATTTGGGGCGGCAATTACGTCCCTATTTGCGATGGAGATCAAGGAACTCGGGGAACGTGGGGAGTTCTACCTGCTCATGTTGGTCTCCACTATCGGGATGAGCTTGATGGCTTCCTCGGCTGACTTGATTATGCTTTATCTAGCAATTGAAACCACATCCATTCCTTTGTATTTACTGGCCGGATTTTTTAAATATGACGCAAAATCCACGGAAGCTGGTTTCAAATATTTGCTCTTCGGTGCTATGACTTCTACAGTCATGCTTTATGGCTTTAGTCTGCTCTATGGATTCAGCGGAACCACCAATCTATATTCACTTGCTGAAATCATCCAAGGTGGAGAGGTGGAGTTGCTCGCATTGATCGGCAGCTTGCTGCTGATATTGGTTGGATTCGGTTTCAAGGTCTCCGTTGTACCCTTCCATTTTTGGGCGCCGGATGTCTATGAAGGTGCTCCGACACCCGTTGCTGGATTTCTCTCTACTGCATCCAAGGCAGCCGGTTTTGCTGTTTTGTTGCGGATCTTGATCAATTCATTCCCTAGCGTAAGCGGTAATTGGAGTTTGATTTTAGCGATTGTCGCCACGGTGACTATGACCCTTGGAAACGCATTGGCTCTAGCCCAACAAAATATTAAAAGGTTGTTAGCGTACTCCTCAATAGCCCATGCTGGGTATGCTCTTATTGGGGTAGTGACGGCATCATCATTCGGGGCAAGCAGTACCGTTTTTTACCTGATTGCCTACCTCGTAACCAATCTTGCAGCTTTCGGTATTGTGGCAACATTTTGGCGGGTATCTGGTTCCGATGATGTCAGTGCTTACGACTCAATGAGTCGTCGTGCTCCGTGGTTAGCGCTGGCGATGTTGGTTGCCTTTCTATCCTTGGCTGGGATGCCGCCTTTTGGCGGATTTATCGCTAAAGTTCTTGTTTTCGCTGCTGCAGTTAAAGCTGACATGGTGTGGCTCGCATTCGTGGGCGTGTTGAATTCCATTATCGGGTTATATTATTACTTGGTTGTCCTCAAACATGTTTATCTATATCGTTCCGAAGATGAGACCGTACCTGTACCAATCAAACGACCTTATGCCATCGCGTTGGTGGTTTTATCCGTGACCATTATCCTCATTGGCGCTTTCTTCGCTCCATGGTTTAACTGGTCCTCGATGACTGCGACTGCATTATTCTGACTTCGAAAATATTAGGACTTACCCAACTTAGTACCTTCTGGACAGGGCAATCGCATATGGAAAAACAGGGGTAGAATTCT